>DOPG01000323.1 GCA_003513555.1 Rhodopirellula sp.
AGTCGGCGCTCGTGCAAAGTGAGAGATTGGCTGCCATGGGGCAAACCATTGCAACGCTTTCGCACCATGTCAAAAATATTCTGCAAGGGATTCGTGGTGGAAGTTATTTGATCGAAGCGGGACTCAAGAGTGATGACACAGATGCAGTGCGTAAGGGGTGGGGAATCGTGGATCGGAATCAGGATCGAATCTCAAATCTAGTGATGGATATGCTGACCTTCTCCAAAGAACGTGAACCAGAATTGGTAAAGGCAGATCTAAATGAGACGGTTCGCGATGTGGTTGAGTTGATGCAATCGCGAGCAAAAGAGCTGAATGTACTACTTGGGCAGCATCTCGATGAGTCGATTCCTGAAGCTAAATTTGATCAAGATGGGATGCATCGTGCCATCCTTAATCTGGTGACCAATGCAATTGATGCCTCGTCTGCGATGGCAAATCGTGATGATCACAGTGGCGATGGTGACAGTGGCGATGATTCCGCTAGCGAGGATACAGAATCCAATCCTCAGCAAGCAAAAGTGTTTGTCAGTACATCGTATGATGCTTTGGACGGCTGGATTATCGATGTGGTTGACAATGGACCGGGGGTAGCGGAGGAAGATCGTGATAAGATCTTTTCAATGTTTGAGTCGCGAAAAGGAATGCGCGGCACTGGACTTGGCTTGCCTGTGAGTGCCAAAATCATGCGAGAGCATGGGGGGGCAATCGAGGTGCGTGACGGTGAGCACGGGTCAGGGATTTGCTTTCGCTTAAAGTTACCCACGGGGATTTCTCCGTCCTCGGACCTGTCAGCTTTCGATACCTTCGTTTGATGGCTCCCGATCGCGGGGACTGTGGGTAGCGTGATCGATGCGAAGCGAAGTGTGACGTATTCCTCCTGGCTCACGCAAAGTAAGTTTGGCTTCATGCCTGAAAATAGTTCGGGTAACCGTTGAGCATGTTGGCATTGCCGTGGCAGGAGTTGATCCTGCGGACATTTTGAGCGTCTATTTCAGGGCAGCAGGAAGCATTCCGCGGTATCTTGCAGTGGCGAACTGGCGGTACCACTCTGGTAGTACCCCTAGCCGCTGTTGATCAGCTTGACTTAAATGTTTGTCATCGGAAGCATGGAATGCCTCGATGCGATCGGCGAACTGATTGAGTGTCTCGCTGGGGCTTCGCACCAGGGCGTATTTTCGGCATTTTCGATCTGCCTGTTTCAACATCCGCCTGCTGGCTATGTCTGTGTCATGATCTTCGCTCCGCTTTGGTCGCAAGAACCTTGTCCAAAGCAAAAATACCGCAACACAAAAAAGTGGCAACTGTGCTACGCGGAACAAAATGTTCAGTGGATCCGAGATTCGGATGGACAACAGCCAGCCGATTGTCCGGCCCAGCCACGTGTCTCCGTAGTCATCGCCGCCGCTATAGAAGACGTTGAAAAGTCCATCCCCGTCATCCGATTGATCGGTGCTGGTAATGGTGAGGTACTGCCTGCCAGGGGTCGACTCGACCGCCACCCAGCGTTGGGTGCCTTCGTCGTAGGCTTCAACCCATGCGTGAGCGTCGAGGTTGCGAGCCACCCACGATTCAGTATCAGAGTTGTACTCATCCACCACATAACCGGTTATATAGCGGGCCGGGACGTCGAGGCTTCGGAGCAAAAGCACGGTCGCGGTGGCGAAATATTCACAGTGGGCCGCGTGGCGAGTGTCAAGAAAATTGATAATGGGTTCGTAACCCCGGCGACGCCTCGGTAGTTCCAGTGAGTACTCAAAGTTTTCGCGAAAGTAGGTGCTGACGGCGTCGGTTTTTTCAGCAAAGGTTTCAAGGCTCCCCCATCGCTGGGATGAGTAATCCAGCAGAAACTCATCCATGGTTGGCGGCAAGTCGAGTAAGAATCTTTTCCGTTCGGCGGACATTGCCTCTTCAGGTAATTGAGCGCTAGCAACAGCGACGTAGGGTTCGGACATGTCCACACCCAGGCGAACAATGCCATGTGGATTAAGGGTCAGCTCCTTGCTTTTCGCCTCCAGCCAGCTGGTTGCCTGCGGCAGAAATACGACCGTTCCCTTCATCGGATCATTGTGGATCTCCAGTTCTACGGTTGGGCCACTTGGCTCCTGCAGAAGAAAGGTACTTAACTTCAGAGATTGGTTGTCTGCCTTTGATTTTCGCGATGCGGTTTTCGAGGGAGCGATGTCGTAATCACGCATCTCGGGGTCATTCGTGTTGAGAATGAAATCGGTCTGAATCGTCAGCCACTGACGTCGGCGGTAGGTGTCAAACGCATTTCCTCTCAGGTAGCCAGGAATTGGCTCCGAGTAGACGCTCAAGGCGACCTCCTGCGGATTTCTAAGCATCACTTTTCTAACCCCGCCAAGAGTGCTCCCTCGCACATAACGCGTGCCGCCAAGGATCTGATCTTCACTCGACATGTTGAGCGAAACTTGAAGCTGCTCCTGCAATTTCTGCTGAATGGCAGGTAGTACCACTTGAGTGCTGTTGGCAACAACACTGGTTGCCATCAAGAGCAAAGATAGCGTCAGCAGAATCAGCAGAGGGGTCAGGGACAGCTGAGGTTTGGTTGTGGGTTTATTTACCAACGCACTCGCGTCGGGTTTTCCAGCGGGCGCTCCGAGAAGACAGTGGGAAGCTAGGCAGAAAGCGGCGCACGTGGCCAAGGCAACGGTGGTTTGTGCCGCCTGCGAGGTACTGGCACCACCAGCAAATACGCACAGAGTTACCATCAACAGCCCTAGGGGAAGCATCAGGTGGTGTCCTCGGAGCGGGCGGGCGATCCATATGAATAACGAAACAACAAGACACACATGAGCGCCGGTGTCGAGCATCGCTTGGACGCCGCCTTGTTGTAATCGGATTTCGGCGGTTAATCGCCAAACGCAGCATGCACTAACCGTTGCGCTCGATGCCAATGCGAAAAACAGCCAACCCAAGACTGACAGCAACACATTCGACTTGCCAGGAGTACGCCTCCGAATAAGCACAGCTCGTGCTGATGCCAGCAGGGTGGCCGCCACAGCAGCAGTCATCATCGGGACTGCGGAGCGAAACGTTGATCCTACAAACATCGCCTGAGCGATGAGCAGAAAGGCGATCGTGCGGGTGGCATACGGAGCCATTGGCGTCTTTGGATTGCTGATGGAGAGTCGAGGTGTTTCAGTTTTAGCTGTCTTGCTAAAACGTCGGTTGGCTTGCGTTTTGGTAAGAGAGTTGGCGTGTTGGGTTAAACAGGTTCTACATGCCCTGCTGCAGTTCGTCGCATCGGTTGAGCTCGGGGGGCAGCATTAACCCGTTGGGGTGAGTCGGTTCTCATTACTGTGCAAGAGTGAAACTGTTTCGCTCCTAAGTCAGTCAGGTTTCGGGTCGTGAGTATGAGGGTGGGTGATCGACCAGCGATTTGTATTGCGGTGCTGATTTGTTTGTCAGCAGCTGCGGTTGTGATTGGCCCGGCGCCGGCTAGTTTTATCAGCATCGACTCCGTGTCGGTGTCCGAAAGAAAGGTTGCTGAAGGATCAGAATTGTTCAGTAGGACTTCGCTTGTCGTCCCTGCGTCATTATGAATGGGGACGGAATTGTCGGTCACGAAGAGTTGCAATTTCACAGTCTGCTTTGCTAGCTCATGGATGGCGGTCGTTGCTAACGAAAGCATCTGCTCAAAAGCAGGGTCAGTTCCGTCATCGTTGGTGCTCTTTTGCTCTTCGGTGCCAGTGTCAATGGCAGTATCTATGATTAGAAATACATGCTGTATCGATGGCGATTGGAATTCTCTGACAATCGGGATGCCGAGTCGGGCCCATGAAGGAAAATCCCATCGCCGTACCGACATGCCAGACTCGTATTCGCGACTCCCTGTATAGTCCAGTTGATCTCCGGAAAGCAGTTTGTGTGACCAGCCGCCAAGATTATTCAGTAAGCCCTTCGTATGGTCGTCATTACCTGTTAGCGGTTGTGGTGTGATTGGTATTGTGATCGTTGAGGGCGAATTCACACGCGAGGCGAACAGGTGGAATGGAAAACTACCAGTGACCACGGTGTTGGGAAGTTTTTGTATGCCCCGACGGTGAAATGTTAACACTGCATTGTGCGTTGCCGAATCACTGGGGCTGAGAAACAGATGGTGTTGGGGACTCTGCTGCACGGAGTAGTCAGGAAAATTTTTACGGTGTCGAAAAAGCCATCGTCTGCTAGGCGAAGGTGGTGGGGCAAAGGAAAAGCCAAAGTCCATTGCAGGTAGGACGCTACGGTTCTGTGCGTGAATGGTGATCTGGAATGGCTGATCCTTGGGAGCTGAGTTGGGAAGAGAAAACTGGGTGTTCAGGACCGGCAACGTGATGAAGTGGATTATGCAACCGGCGATGAACATTCCGACGCAAGCTGAAAAAATCCCCAACCAAGGAAAACCCCAAATAATGTTGAGCGTAACGATCGAAAACAGCAGAACGCTGACGGAAGCTGGGGTCATTGCTCGGCGAACCGCCATGAATGCTCGTGCTGGAGCGATCAGCACCGCGTAGGCACCCTTGGCAATTCGCACAACGAATCTCGGCTGTTGAACGTCGGACATGAAATCCATTGAGTTGCTGCTTGAGCTCACACGGGCACCTTGGTTGATTGGACCAGGTCGCGCACCACATGAGCAGCGTCATCGGAACTGATGCCGCTGCTGCGTAGGGAAATGCGATGGGAGATCACGTCGACGGCCAATGCTTGAACATCATCGGGGAGTACGTACTGACGCCCCTGAAGAACGGCGCGTGCCTGTGCAGCACGAAGAAGCATTTTCGAGCCACGAGGGCTGCATCCGATGCGAACTCGTGTATCTCGTCTCGTTGCGTTGACAAGCATCACGATATAAGACGCGACCTTTTTGTTGACTTCGACATGGCGGACCAACTCTTGCAACTTGACCAAGCTTTCCTTTTCCATCAGCGGCTTAAGGGCAAAGCCCGGTTCGTCGATGGAGCGATCCAGCAACAAGTTGACTTCGCTCTCCGGGTCCGGGTAATCCATGGAAAGCCGGAACAAGAACCGGTCAAGCTGAGATTCGGGGAGTGGGTAGGTACCTTCGAAGCCACTTGGATTTTGCGTCGCGATGACCAGAAATGGTTGGTTTAGCACGTGACGTTTTGCATCGATGGTGACCTGTGACTCTGCCATTGCTTCAAGTAATGCACTCTGAGTGCGAGGAGAAGCTCTGTTGATCTCATCAGCAATCAGCAAATCACAAAAAATTGGACCGGGGCGAAATTCGAACGTTCCCGTAGCCGGTTGAAAAATGGAACTTCCAAGGATGTCTGCAGGCAAGAGATCGGGTGTGCACTGAACTCGCTGGAATTCAAGGTTCAGTAAGCTTGCCAAGGACTTAGCC
>DOPG01000454.1:0-1656 GCA_003513555.1 Rhodopirellula sp.
ATGCTTATCCTCAGGGTGGATATGCGGTAAGCGTGGCTTGGTGTGGCCCAGACACGGACGCAATGCTGTCGAGAGGAATCGAGTCGCTATTGGAGCAAGCATGACAGCATGTCGGGCGAATTGACTTGCCCGCTTCCCCCCACCTTGCAGCAAACACCAGCAGCGACACAGTCAACAGTCATTCAATCATCAACGTTGACTGACTGGCCCCGATAATACGACCGTCACCCCCACCGCTGAATTGCGATCAGAAATTCACCTGCAATCATTGCAGTTCGGCCCCCAGACGAACCATTGCAGAGCCATTCGGTGGTAAGCAAATGCCCCGCAAGCAAGACCGCATTGCCTACACCCCTGAACCCTGCATCTTTCGTACGCTGCTCTCAACGATTACCCTGTTAAGCGGTCTAGCCGCAGGAAAGCCTGACGCGGATCACACCTACCTTTTTTCTAATGCCACCAAAGGGCCAGTCGTGCAACGCATCTTCCTAGTGCTAATTGCTACCAGTTTTTACTTCAGCAATTTTACATACTCGAATGCCGTCGAAAACATCGACCAGATCACCAGCGCCCTGAAGCGGGCGGGTAGCAACCGAGGGCAAATCCAAGCCGCACTGGACCAGGCACCTGCCGCTCAGAAGGCTGGCATGGAATTCCTCGTTGCCCACATGCCAGAGAAAGATTTGCAAAGTCTTTCTGCCAAGTATTTACTGACGAACCTCACGCTCGCGTACAAGGCTTGGGACGAATCGCCATGGAAAAACGAAGTACCCGAGGCGCTGTTCTTTAACAATGTTTTGCCCTATGCCAACATCAACGAGCAACGCGATACATGGCGTACAGACTTTTACGAAAAGTGCAAACCATTGATCGAAGGTGCCAAGACACCATCCGAAGCAGCGGTTTTACTGAACCAGAAACTGTTTAAACAACTGAATGTAAAATACTCAACCAAACGCAATCGCGCCGACCAAGGCCCAGCAGAATCCATTCGAACCGGACTTGCATCTTGCACGGGCCTGTCAATCCTTTTGATTGACGCATGTCGCGCTGTTGGGATTCCGGCACGGTTTGTTGGCACGCCACTATGGACCAACAAAAGCGGCAATCACTCATGGGTCGAAATATGGGACGACGGGTGGCACTTCACCGGAGCCTGTGAACCGACAGGCAATGAATTGGACAACGGTTGGTTCAAAGGCCGTGCTGCGACCGCGCAAGTCGACCACCCTTTGCACGCAATTTACGCCGTCAGTTACAAAAAAACGCCCGCGGCATTTCCGATGGTGTGGGCACCTGCCAACAAAACCGTTTCCGCGGTCAACGTCACCGATCGCTACGCGACCAACAAAGGAACGTTACCAGAAGGGCATGTCGAGGTGCAGTTGCGAGTGGTCAATGCAAATGGAGACCGCATATCCGCTCCCATCACCTTGTCCAACAGCAACGGCGATGTCGTGTT
Organism: Rhodopirellula sp.; assembly: GCA_003513555.1. GTDB lineage: Bacteria > Planctomycetota > Planctomycetia > Pirellulales > Pirellulaceae > Rubripirellula. The sequence goes on from DOPG01000454.1 coordinate 1,463, forward strand.
CAGTGGAAAAACAAAAGACGAGCGATTCGACGCCAATGACCATCTCACGACAGCATTACCTGCGAATCAGAAATACAAAGTAGTCATCAACATTGGCGGTGGCGAAGTCACAAAGAACATCGTTGCTCGCAAACAGAATGCTCCACACACATTTACTGTGGTGCCAAGCCCTGTGAATGCAAGCCCTGTGAATG
>DOPG01000454.1:1933-6398 GCA_003513555.1 Rhodopirellula sp.
CAACGCGTCCCCCCTACGACAACTGAAGCAGTACCTCGCTCAGCCACTCGAAAAACGCGAATCAATTGCTGAGCAGGAATTCAGCAAACAGCCATTGTCAACAACGGAAGCGAAGCTGGCCAGCGAAATGCTGTGGAAAGATCACGTCGCAAGGATCCGCGAACAGCGCAAAGCAGAAATGGAAGCAGGGAAAATAGTAGATGGCAAGCTAAGCATGCCATTCGTGTATCGCAGCTTTGGAAAGAAACCGAAAGATGGCCGCAGCCTTTACATTTCCATGCACGGCGGGGGAGGCGCACCGCCGCAAGTCAATGATCAACAATGGGAAAACCAAAAACGACTATACACCGTTCCGGAAGGCATCTACGCAGTGCCGCGAGCGCCCACCAACACATGGAACCTGTGGCATCAAGGGCATATTGATGGAATGTTTGCACGCATGATCGAGAATCTGATCGTATTTGAAGACGTCAACCCCGACCGCGTCTACCTGATGGGATATTCAGCCGGCGGCGACGGTGTCTATCAATTAGCCCCCCGCATGGCTGATCGGTTTGCAGCTGCCGCGATGATGGCGGGTCACCCCAACGAAACCTCCCCGCTTGGCCTGCGAAATATCGCGTTCACGCTACACATGGGCGGAAAAGACGCGGCCTACAAGCGAAATCAAATTGCCGAGCAATGGAAACAAAAGCTTGCCGATTTGAAGAAAGAAGACCCTGAGGGCTATGAGCATCTGGTCCAGATTTACCCCAACAAAGGTCACTGGATGGACCGTCAAGACGCCTCAGCGATACCGTGGATGGCTAAACACAAACGAAATCGCTACCCGAAACGCATTGTCTGGAAGCAGGACGACGTTAAGCACACACGCTTTTATTGGCTAGCTGCCGATGCGGATAACATCAGCGGCCGGCCGCTGGTGACCGTCGAACGTGATGGTCAGGAAATCAAGGTCGAGCAGTCAGATTTGAACCGCATCACGGTTCGACTGTGCGACGAAATGCTGAACCTCGACGAGCCTGTTGAAATCACATGGAAAGGGGAGAAACTTGCCAATCAGTCGCCTACACGAACCATCGGCACATTAGCAAAGACCTTGAATGAACGTGGCGAAAAAACAGGCATGTTCAGTGCCGAAATCGAGATTGTTGGCCCTACACAAAACTAAGAGACTGCAACGATGAAATCCCGTTTTCGGCCGATCCTGTTCCTGACGTGCATTGCCTTGCCGTCGCTGCTGCCTGCTGACGAGCCCAGCCTGTCAGAAATCCGACATCCCAAAGGTGTCGATTTCCCACCCGTTAAAGAATCAGAGATTGCTCAGTACACGGCCTACCGAACATCAAGCCCCATTCAAGTCGACGGAAAGTTGACCGAAGCAAGTTGGTCCGACGCCAAGGCTTCATCATCGTTTGTTGATTTGGTATCGGGAAAACCAACCCTGCACGACACCCGGGTCAAGATTTTATGGGACGATCAATATCTTTATGTCGGCTACGAGATCGAAGAACCCAACGTTCAAGCAAAGTTTCTGAAACGTGATGCTCCGATCTGGCAGGACAACGATGTGGAATTGTTCATCGCCTTTGATCACACCTATTACGAACTGGAAATCAACGCACACGGGACACTCTATGAGGGCCTATTCATTTGGCAAAATGACTATGCCAAGTTCGGCTTTGACAAATTGCCAAGTGTGAATATCGATGACCCCCACATCAAACACCAGCCATTCAATGGTGTTGGGTACACGAAGCATCCCCGCGGAAAACGCTGGGCATTTTTGGCTTGGGACTTTCCCGGTCTACGGTCAGCAGTCCATACCGACGGAACGCTTAACAACGACGGTGATACGGATCAGGGATGGAGCGTTGAACTGGCCCTTCCTTGGAAAGGCATGCAGACACTGGCCCATGGTGACCACCGTTCCATCCCTCCCCGAAATGGTAACGCCTGGCGGATGGACTTTTCGCGTTTCAATCAATACCGAGAACCTAGCCCCGCTCGAGACTCAGGGGGCTGGGCGTTGAGTCACCATGGCATCTGGGATTCACACATCCCGGAAGTTTTTGCCAAGGTCACGTTCTCTGAGACAAAAGTCGGCGAGTGATTCTTTCAAGCACGAAAACCAGGCGACCTCAGGTTTGAGTTACTTTGAGTTACTTTGAGTTACCTGGATCGACGCGGGCGAGACTTAACGCCAGCAAGCAGTACCGCTAAAAGGCAGTGACACTAAAAATCGATTCCGATACCGCCGCTCATGTAGTTGGTGTCAAAAGCCCCGACCCGCAGATACTCATAACCCAACCTCGCGTGAAGGCGATGCAGATACAACGAGTACCCAGTCCTGAATCGCGTTAACCCCGCTTCACCGATCGAACCAAGGTCGAGATCAAAATCAAACATGTGCGGCTTGCTCAAATAGACATTGCCTCCATAGGTGAAGTTGACTCCTCTGGCTGAGCCCAACGAGTCGGCTTGCCATGCAACCCCGACTCCAGCTCTGAACTCCACTTGCTCCGACTGGGCAAAACGATAAACCGCGTTCACATCGCCTAACCACATTTGATCATGTTCGCCCCCACCCGTTTGCTCGCGCAAATAATCGAACGAAGCATCCACCCCGATGCGAGACCGAGTATCGAGCAGAATGCGGGTACTGATCTTCTGCTGACGACCAAAGTTATCGCCGTATTCTGACAGATAACGAGCACGCATGAACTTTCGGTTCCGTTTGCGATAAGGCGTGATCACCATATTGGCGGCATCGTCCGAGAAGGGGTAATCACTAAAGTTGGCATATTGTCCCTCGTCGTTAAGCAACCATCTGGGGGCTGTAAAGGGTATGAAGAGCACACCACAAATCGCCGAACCGATAAGCCCCTTTTTTTTCTCGGGGTCGGGCCGACCGGCTATTGTTTTGCCAAAGCCAACGTACTCAAGCTCCTCGTCGCCATCCTCGTCATCGTCTCCGAACAAAAAGGCGGTGATTAAGCCCCCCAAAAAACTACTGTCTTCGCGCGAATCATCACCCCACAAATTTTTACGCGAATCGTTTTTTTTACGACGTCGCTTTTCTTGTGGTTTATCGGGCGCAATCGAAGCCCGCATTCCGCTTAACGTATCCTCTGCGCAGACGCGACGGGCAGGCGAACACCACGCGAAAAACACACTCATTGATAGCAATGGAACAAGGTAACGGACCACAAATCTCTCCTGATCACCCCTAACCAAAAACGCGACCCACGACACAAGTTGGCTGCAAGCGCACTGACAACGAGCCTGTATCGAATTGGTGGCTAGCTCTCGGACCGCTGCATCCCATCGCATCCCGCCTGCCTGAACCGCAAACCAAACCGCACACGCTCAACAGCAGCGAGTTACCAAAACGAAACAGACTCCCTTACAATGTGGTTCGTGCAGGCGAGTCATTCCCTCTCAAAACCCACGAATGCACAGTCGCAGCACTTCACGCACAATCCAACGGGAAGACGACATGGTCATGAAAACACCTTACCTTCTAGCTGTTCTGTTCATCGGATCAGTAACTCTGCCTGCGTCGGGTCAGACGAAACCGGCCTTTACCTCTATTTTCAATGGCAAAGACCTGACGGACTGGGATGGAAAGCCGGGCTGCTGGGAAGTTCGGGATGGTGAAATATGGTGCACTGGCACATCGGAGGAAAAAAACTGGCTCGTATGGCGGAAGGAGCAGCCTGCCAATTTTGTGCTGAGTCTTGAATTTCGCTGGGACAAAGGAAACTCAGGAGTCCAAGTTCGCAGCGAGGATCTTGGGAAGTGGCAGATTTACGGATACCAGGTCGAGGTGGCGACGCAGGAAAAAATGGGGCTTTGGCATCATTCACTGCTCGATGGCAAGCATCCAAAAAAGAAACAGCGGCACTTGATGGCGACAGCCGGCCAACAGGTGACCCTTGCCCCCGATGGTAACAAGACGGTCAAGCAAGTCACCGCCGCCAACCAGATCAAGCAGCACTTCAAAGACCATGAATGGAACACCATGGAAATCATTGCCCGTGGTGACACCCTGATACAAAAGATCAACGGCGTCGTGTTCTCTTCTGTTACCGATCGTGACCAAGAGATGAGTCGCAAGCACGGATTCATTGCTCTTCAGGATCATGGCAAAGGCTGTGTCGTTGCCTATCGAAACCTCCAGCTCAAGAAATTCGCCGACACTTTATCAACAAAGCCCACGGAATTCGTAGCGACGCATCTCGTTGCCACCGGGGCAGACTATTACACCACTGGCCCACAGCAGGCACGGGCCCCCGATGGCAAGTTTAAACAAGGAACCAAAGTCCAGGTCATCAAGGATTCCGGGAGCTACTGTGCAGTGGTCAGCGAAAGCGGGGTGCGAGCCTATCTCTCGACAGCATCCTTGAACCCAATCTCTGCATCCTTGAACCCAATCTCACCATCCTTGAAACCAAGTTCGCCA
>DOPG01000454.1:6666-12587 GCA_003513555.1 Rhodopirellula sp.
ACTTGCAATAACCTTCACAACCCAAAACGGCATCCAACCAGTGAATCGATTCATTCCATCAAAACGGGATTTCCTTCGCGCTACGGGTGTCGTAGCAGCATCGACGATCCTGCCCCGCACAGCCATGTCCGCTCTCAAGGCATTGGACCGGCCCATCAAGCTTGGCCTGATCACCGACCTGCATCAGGACATCATGCACGATGGTCCGGCGAGGCTTCAAGCTTTCCTTGATGCCATGGCGACTGAAAAACCCGATGCCCTACTCCAGCTGGGTGACTTTGCCTATCCGACGAAAGATAATGAAGTCGTGATCCAAGCGTTCGAGCAAGCGCATCCACGAACTCTTCATGTGCTTGGCAATCACGAAATTGATGGAGGACATACTTTTGATGAGGTTGCCAGGCTTTGGGGCATGAAAGCGAGGTACTACACCGAGCATGTGAACGGGCTGAATCTGATTGTCCTTGACGGCAATGAAAAACCAGCAGATCACAACAGCGGCTATCCTTCGCACGTGGGAGAGGAACAGCTGGAATGGCTTGCCACTCAATTGAAAACGCTTAGCGGCCCAATCATTGTCTTCAGCCATCAGCCACTGGCAGGCCCGTCATGCATCGACAATGCGAAAGCCGTTCAGAAGCTACTCAACTCTGCCGCTGACAAAGTTCTCTTGGCTGTCAACGGCCACACGCACATCGACGATGTCGTACGCGTTGACAACATTTCTTACCTGCACATCAACTCTGCATCCTACAAATGGGTGGGCGGCTCCTACCGCAACCAAAGCTATCCGGCTGCAATCCACTCCAAATTCCGCTGGATTGAATACACCTGCCCCTACCGTGATAGTCTTTTTACAACGCTAACCATCGCGCCAGACACTGGCCAGATTGACGTTCAAGGTCGTGAAAGTCACTGGGTGGGCAAATCACCGTCGCAGCTTGGAGTTACGTCCAAACCTAATCTGGTTGATGGAAAGCAAATTTGCCCACGCATACGCAGTCGCCAGCTTTTCAAAACGTAGGCGGAAACAGCCACTGAAACTTGCCGCGCATGGCCTTGGCCCAGCTCACCCCCGACTCAGGACAGGCCAGGCAAGCTGCCAATCTGATCCTCACTGCTCCCCGCTGAGATGCCCTGTACCAGCATCGCGTCCATTCTCGCTCAAAATCTCCCGTTACCTTCCACCGTCACGGCAAGCCGCAATTGGCCGCCCCAGCCGAATCAACGCTTTGCAAGCGGCAACTTGGTGAGCAACACCACGTTCTCCCGAAGCCGGGTAAGTTTTGACTGAAAATCACGGGAGTTGAGCCTGTCTCCAAATAAACCGCGGCCCCGCTGCCGACCGCCATACTCGAGCGCCGCGGGACGCCCGTCTTTCAGCAACATGGCAAAACCACAACGCGAGCCCCTAAACGCACTTGTTGTGCATCTGCAATTTTTATTGTTTTTTTCGCCTCTAGTAGTTGACGAACCAAGCGTGGCGGATCATCGTAGCGGTGGTAGGGGTTGCAGGGATTCCCTGATCTGAAACGTCTTGCGTCAATTTAGCCGTAACTGAATGACTTTGCTGCAAAGAACTTTACCGAGTCTCCTGTGCTGTGTGATTGCCTTCGGCTACGCACCAGCATGGTTGCACGTGAGCGTTTGCCAAAATCATCATGAAGCCGAACTTGACGGAGCGCAAGTCGGTGCTTCTTGCACACATAGCTGCGGTCATTCGCACAACGATGTAAAGCGAATCGAAGGTAACGGAGCGTTACCCGATCCGAACGACCAACCATCCGAACATGGGCATGATTCGGAGACTTGCTTCGTTTGCCAATCTCTGGGCAATGCAAATGGTTTGGCGTCGCAATGGGAGATGCAACTCCAAAGCACGCGTCTCTGCGAGCCCGTCTTCATCACCGGCGAGTTCCATCTCGTTCAAACTGCTCTTTTGATCGCGAATCCGCGCGGTCCACCTGTTCGGGTTTAGAACTCTTCGACCGGCGGCGCGGGAAATGCGCCAGTAAGGCCAGTCTGTAGGGTTGCTCTTCGCAGAGCCGGAGGCCTGATCAACTTGACAAGGCCAAGCTGAGCATCGCTGCTTCATTGATGTGCAGGATGTTCGGTTGGTACCGTTTCCAAGTTCGTTCCACCACGTGTAACGCAACCGGTCAACGGTCCGACCAAACCCGATCGTTAGTATTCACGTGGTGGGACTCCATTTAGCCAACCGAAGCTTCACGTAACAAGCCCGTAGCTGGCTCGCTGCCGTGAACTCACAAAACAATCGTGTGCGGTATCAGCGTCGCCGCCCCACACGGCCTGCATTGGTCATGCGGAACCTTTGTTCAGGCGACACAATTTTTTTAACCTCTCGTTTTTCAAAAGGGAAAACATCATGCGTAAGTTTTTTAGTAACAAAAAAGGCCAAGGCCTTGTTGAGTACGGCCTGATCATCGCCGGCGTCGCATTAGTGTGTGCCGCAGCCATCTCGCTCTTCGGACACAAGACCGCCGACTTGGTCGCTGCAACCGCTGCAGTTCTTCCAGGTGCTCACACTGACGATAACGGACCGATCGTAACCGGCAAATTGATCGAAACTGCACAAGACGGGACTACCAGCGTAATTAATCTCGGTACAGGAGCTATCATCGCAGCGAACGGTCAAGAGCGACTCGGCCCCAACTTGGGCGTTGCTGCGACAGGCGTCGACGGCAGTGGTTTCGGCGGATTGGTCCTCGAGGCTGAGTGATCAATTGCTAATTTAACGACTGTTAGATCGCAATCACCATTCATGGCGTCCGGCGGCGCCATGAATGTTTTTTTGCTAATTCACTCAGTCTTGGCAACGCAACATAAAAATCGACGTGCTTTACTTCACACTCCTTGCGGCTCTATTGCTACTGCTGGTCGCAACTGTTTGTGACTTTCGCACACGCGAAATCCCCGATTGGATCTCCATTGCGATCGCGTTCGTTGCGGTTACCGCAGCAAGCGCTGGCTGGCTTGGAATTGGCTTTCTTTTGGTAGTCAGTGGTGGAGCCTTGGGCCTGTCCATCGGATATGGCTTGTATCGATTTGCGCGATTGGGCGGCGGCGATGCAAAACTAATTGCAGCCTTGGGGTTACTGGTGGGACCCGTCGGTTTACTCATAGTATTATTTGGGATGGCAATTGCAGGCGGCATTCTTTCAGTAATTGCGATTTATCGGAAACAGAAAGACTACGCTTACGTGCCCGCGATCACTGCTGGATTTGTTTGGTATCTGGCACTTGTTTCCCGATTATGAATTGATGAGAGCAAACGTACTAAGGAAGCGTGTGGAAAAGAACTCCAAGCAAGATTCTGCCTCCCGCTTTGAATGAACTTCGTCCATGACGGACTCAACAAGATATACTCGGCATATACACGGCCGGCGATAGCACTCGCACCGTGACAACATTCGTGCGACCGAATCTGGGTCCACGACAAAACGTTCCGACTAGAATCGAAATGAAGACATTTCTCCACAAACGACGTTCAGGCCAAGCGCTTATCGAGTTCGCACTCGTTGCGTTAGTCCTTTACATGCTTGTTGGGGCAGCTTTGACGTTCGGTTTATGGATCTTTGCGGCAGGCCAGATCCAGCAGGCGGCCAATGTCGGCGCAAGAGAACTTTCACAGACGCCACTGCCATTTGACTCAACGTTCGAAACAGCCTTGGATAACACGGCCGTCCGCCAGCGAATTTACGATGATCGTTGGTTAGTCATCGATCTCAATCAACTCGAAGCAAGCAACCCAAACTACAACTTCTTTGAAGATGTTGTGCCAGAGATGCCACTGTTGAATCAGCAACTCGCATCTTTGTATATCGTCGATCGCTTTGACCACGATGGTGATTCAACGACCGATGACGTTCGCTTGATGCGGTATCCGGGAGCCTTATTAACCCGCAGCGACACGATTTCCACCCCAGCCCTGACAGACAAACCCTGGGTCGCCCAACAATACGTTGTTCAAATCCCCCTCGTCATTGAACGGACCACTGGGCATAACGGTGGTGGGGGAGGCGAACGTATTCGGTGGGTCAATGTGGTCGAAGAAATTGATACTGAAGATCTGCCCGAAGATAATCAGGGAGACAACCCCGATCCGTTCTCGCTTGAAAACTCGAATACGGAGATGCGAGGAGTCGTAGCAGTACGGATTCACTACCCAGCTCAATCGGCGTGGCTGAGCAGCTACCAAGATCGTGGCGTCCTTGTACCCAACGCAGCAGATCCTAATGTCGCAGACGACTCCGCCGTGGTCGTTACCAACGGAAGTAGTCAGACAGGAAGTTTGATTGAGCGGCCGCTGATCGGAACCAACAGCAACGGGGAACAAATCTACGCAGGCACTTACGGGGGTAAGTATGGACTCGGAATTCATGGAGCAATGACCAGTCCTGAATTGACGGGTAGCGGTTCCGGCATTCGTCCTTACCGACGAGTTCTTGTATCGAATGCAATTTTCCGCAGAGAAATCTTTACATCCAACTCACCGTAAGAAATATCTGAAACATAGCTTTGGTTCATTATGCAAAAGCACAAATCATCTTTCGTATTCGTCAAAATTCTGTTGACACTCGTGCTCGGCACATTTGTGATCGGCAGCGGCATCGTCGCCACGCTGTGGGCTGCCGGCATGCCGATTGAAAAAATTGCTTTCTGGAACACTGAGCCCGAACGGGTGGCAGCCATCACGTTGCCGATGAATTGGAAACCAATTGAGGCTTATGCCAAAGTCAAGCGTGATGACCTGCAAGACCCACGTACCGGCCAAATCAACCGCATCGAGGTCCCACTTACATCGGTGGTGGGAATGAGCGCATCGATCGTGGGCCCCGAAGGAGAACTTGTAAGCCAGCCTGTAAAGCTGGCGGAGGAAACAGAGGATGGGATCCTGTTGCAATTGCAAGACGAAACAATCATCACGCAAGAACAGCTAGTGAAACTGGGGGGAGCTTTTACTCAATCCAGCGATATCATCGGACGTGTGGTCAAAAAGGATAAATCACCTGGTTTTGCTTTTGCCGAGACCAACTTTTTTGAGCGTGGAACACCCTCTGGCTTGGCGGGTGCCACTCCAACCGGCATGCGGGCGATGACACTGAAGGCCGACCAACTGGCTGGGGTTCATCGCATCAGCATGGGCGAGCAAATTGATCTGGTCGCCAATATCCCGCTGCAGAAGCTCAATCGGTTTGAGCGTTCCACCGGCAGCCGGTTGCCGGCTGCAGAGTTGGTTGTTGATGCTGGCCGCTCGGATCGTGCACAAGATAGCGAGACGACCGCAAGGCTCGTGGCACGGCAGGCCATTGTGCTGACCCCTGTGGTAAAACGGGTGAGCACTGAAACTTCTGCATCTTTGTCACAAGGAAAAAAGTTGCTGAGCGTTCCGGTGGAAGAAGTCGTTTTGGCTGTCGCTGCTGAAGATGTGGCGGCCGTAACCGCTGCACTGGAACTGGGAGCCACCGTTAACGTTCTGGTACGCAGCGGTCGCCCAACATCCGATGAGTCAACACCTACTGTACCAGGGGGCATGGTAGCCGTTCCCATCCCGGGTCAGACTCTGCTCGCCTATCAAACAATCCGAACAAGTAGCTTTGAGGATCCGGCAACTGCCTACATACGTACTATCAATGTCCCTACAGAAACAGCGGAAAATTCGAACTGGGTCACCGATTTGTCGCAACTCGTTGGTCGCATCCCACGTCACGACCTGTCGGCTACTGTCCCCATTCGCAAAGAGGACTTAATGCCACCCGGTACCGCCCCGGGGTTGTCTGCGGCAACCCCACCAGGTCGCGTTCTGTTCTTCTTAGACCCTGAAGGCCTGATAGGCGCAAATGCGTTCGAGTTCGGTCAACATCTCGATTTGGTTGCCAGCCGAACCACTGGCCAATCGT
>DOPG01000454.1:12872-26857 GCA_003513555.1 Rhodopirellula sp.
GAGTCCATTGCCGAAGACGTGATTGTCGTGATGCCTGTCGATTCCCCCGCGAACCCAACACTCAACAAGAGCAACACTGGCAACAAAACAGCAGCAGCCAAATTAATTGTTGCCGTACGTCCCGACCAAGTTGCCCAACTGGAGCATGCGGTTGCAATTGGTTCAGGCCTCCGGGCTACGGTACGCTCGGGAGCCAGTGCCACGCTCGAACAGGAAGTTTCTGCTGCGTCACAAGGTCGTGTAAAAATGATGAGGTTCGACCCGCTCTCTGACGCCAAACGCACTGAAATATTTATCGGTGGCTCCCATCAGTCTCAACTATTTGGAACAAATCGATGAAAGATCCCCGAGCAAAAGCTGAACGCAGGGGGGGGATCTTGATTTTGGTGATCATGCTGTTGTTTGCAATCTTTGCGATCGCAGCGTTATTGATCGATATCGGAATGGCACGGCTAACGCAAGCCAGGATGCAGTCGGTTACCGATGCTGCAGCAATCGATGGCGGCTGGCAGATGGCACTAGGTGGCGATCAAACTGCGGTGCGTAACGCCGTCGCAACTCGCACTGACAAGCTGTTTGAAATTTGGAGCCCAAAACGCTTGGAACTTGAAAACGGGTACGATCTTGACGGAGATGGGATTCTAGAAAGTTCACAAACCATCAACACCAATTCGCTTGGTGAGCAAATTCGTCCGTCGCTTAATCACAATCCAAGCAACGAGCCCACCGGTGATATTGTTCTCGGTGATTACGACGGCAACTCGATTCCAACCGTGCTTCCCGGACTACCGAATGGATATGACCGCAGCCCCGCCTTCGTCCAAGACGCAAGCAACCCAAATTCAGTGTTAGTTCGCCTCCGTCGTACCAACGAACAGAATATCCAGGGTGGGACATCTGACGGAAACCTGCCTTACCTCTGGTCACGAGGCTCGCTCATGGGCTTTGGCCTTAAGGGTCAAGGCATTGCCGTTCGCAGCGAAACGATTGCCAAATTATCGCCTGCAACCGCAGTCGGCACTGCGGTCAGCGAACTGCTACCGCCAGTGCTGTCAGCAGCAATTCCCCTGGCTGAGGTAGTCTCGGAAAGCTTCGATCGCGACTCGTTGATGACTTTTTCCGATTCACCTGAAATCGGATCCACTGTCATTGATGCACCCAACGCAACGCTGGCAGGCATTGGTTATCTGCCCATCGCCAAACAAATGTCATCGGGACAATGGCAGGTAATCGGTTTCATATTTGCGAATGTGACCGCCGATAGCATTGTCCCTTCAACCCCCGCTGAGAGTGGTTTCTTGTATGCCAACATCACATCAAACCTGGCCAATATTCAGGATTTGTCGGATGAACTGATAGAAGCAAACCAATCGCTCAGCGGCACTTACATTTCACGCGCACCCGCGTTGACCCGAAGCCAACAGATCCATGGAGTTTCGCCATGACACAGATTCTCGCTGTGATCCAATCCGACGCACTTGAGGTCGAACTCACTGCTGCCGTTTCAGCTCTGAGTGAACAGACCACCCTGAACACATGCCCTGACTTGGCATCGTCGATCTCGCGTTTACGTCACGATGCCCCCGACATGCTAATCGTTGAACTGTGCGAAGGCTCTGAGCAGCTTCGCGAATGGCAGCATGCCATTGAAGTGCACGAAATCGCGTGCCCTATCATCGGCATTCTGGATGATGAGTCAGAGGGAACCGATGAATTGCTGGTCGAAGCCATTCGGGTTGGATTCCGTGATTTCCTTCGTCGACCTGCCAGTGCTGGCGAATTAGCGGGAGTGATTCGACGTATCGACAAGGTCAAACCCGAGGCGGGTAGCCGCGGACGACTGCTGGCTGTCGTGAGCACCAAAGGTGGTGTGGGAAAATCCACCATCGCCATCAATACAGCAGTTCATGCAGCAGCAACAACGAACCAACGCGTCTTACTGGTTGACGCGTCACTGCAATTGGGGGTTTCCGCTTCACTGTTAAACCTGACGCCGACAATCACCATCGCGGACATCGCCAGCATGCAGGAGCGACTCGATGCAACCATGCTGCGTGAAGTGACGACCCAGCACGAATCGGGACTGCACGTCTTACCGGCACCACCGACACCTGCCGAAGCTTCTGAGATCGACGACACTTGCATGTCTATCATCCTCGGGGTCGCAAAATCGGCCTATGACCTTGTGATCGTTGATTCATTTCCGCTGCTTGATGCCACAACGCTGGCGATCCTCGATCGCGCTGACCATGTATGCGTGGTGACCGAAAACGTTGTCCCTACGCTCACAGGAACAGCAGCGATGCTGAAAACACTGGACCAGCTGGATGTCGGGACTAGCCACCGCACGCTGGTTCTCAATCGCCATCAACGCTGTGCCGGCAGTCTCTCGGCTTCCGAAGTTGAGCAGCAAATGGACGAACCGGTGGCAGCCGTTATCAAGCATGACCGTAAAGTTCTGGAGGCTGCCAATCTGGGCCAGCCCATCATCCTATCAAGAAGCAGAATGGGCGTGGCCAAATCGATGCGAACCATGGCCAACAACCTGCTCGCAAAGGTATCAGCCGGGGCAAACGACAAGACACGATCCGACTCACAAACGCTCGTGCAGCCAGAAACTGACAACGCATCTCTTTCTGAAGAACAGCCTTTTACGCAAACGGTGGCGGAGTGATCGATGAGTAAGCCAACGCCAGAATCCGAGTTGCGGACCCGGCTGGGTAAAATTGGACGTCCCACCCGCCTGCAACGTGAAAAGAGCCAACCTGATCGGCTTGTCCAGCCCAAGCCCAACGAAGCCGACACAAGTTCTCGCCGTGGACGGGCCGTGACCGTCAAAGGTCGCCTACACGGCCAACTACTCGATGACTTGGACCGTCGCGGACTGCTGAGTGCGGACGTCGACCAGCTGCAAGGCGAAGTTGATGCTTTTGTTGCTGAAGTCGCTGCCACGGAACAACTTCCACTTAATGATGCTGAGCGTTCCCGTTTGTCGGCTGACTTGCTGGAAGAAACATTGGGTCTGGGCCCCCTCGCTTCCTTGATGGCAGACCCGTCGGTAACCGACATTCTGGTCAACGGCCCACACCATGTTTATGTAGAACGATACGGTAATCTCGAATTGACGAGTGTCGAATTTCGCGATGCCGATCATTTGACCCGCATCATTCAACGGATCGCATCACGTGTCGGAAGACGCATCGACGAATCCGTACCGATGGTGGATGCTCGCCTGCCTGATGGCAGCCGTGTCAACGCGACGTTACCCCCAGTAACACTTGATGGTCCCACACTTTCCATTCGTCGTTTTGGCAAACGCAGACTCAGACGCGGCGAGCTACATCGACTGGGAATGTTCAGTGACAGCATGGAGGAATTCTTTTCAGTCGTGGTACGATCCCGATTGAACATTCTGGTCAGCGGAGGTACAGGTAGCGGCAAGAGTACTTTCCTAGGAGCGATCTGCGAGAGCATTCCCGACAGCGAACGCATTGTCACCATCGAGGATGCGGCCGAACTGGTGCTCGATCAATTACACGTAGTACGCATGGAAACGCGGCCACCCAACGTGGAAGGAACGGGAACCATCGCCGCCCGTGACTTGGTGGTCAACGCACTGCGAATGCGGCCTGACCGGATCATTGTGGGAGAGGTTCGAGCAGGAGAGTGTTTGGACATGCTACAGGCAATGAACACCGGGCACGATGGATCGCTTACCACTGCACACGCCAACAGTCCTCGCGACGCCATTTCGCGTCTGTCGACCATGGTACTGATGAGCGGGATGGAACTGCCAGCCTCTGCCATCAGGGAACAGATCGTATCGGCGATTGACTTGATCATTCATGTGCGGCGATTCGAAGATGGGATCCGGCGAGTCGAGTCGGTTGATGAATTGGTCGGTCTCGAGGGCAACACACCGCAACTGCAACAAATCTTCCGCTTTGAGGTTACCGGGCGCAAAGGTAAACGCTTGCAAGGCAAGCATGTTGCCACGGGCACTGTACCTCGGTTGGTCGAAAAACTGCGAGCACGCTCGATCGACGTGCCCACGTCATGGTTCGAGAAGGAAACAGGGCCCACTCGATGACAACAACGGTGCTGATCATTCTGGCAATCACGCTATTTGCGCTCTCGTGTGCAACCTTGGTGCTGCGCCGTTCGCTTGCCGACTCGACCGCTGGCAATCGCCTCGGAGAAAGCATCGCTTTTCTTTCTCCCTCGACCACCGACTCACAAACTAGCGCACAGACGACCACAAAGCCCAATCGCCAAACCATCAATCCCCTTTCGCGTCCCCTGCGTTATGCACCATGGGGCTTGGGATTCTTATCTTCGCTCACCCTGATCCTGCTGACCTCGTTTCCCAACACGATCTCGATCTCAGTCGGCTTCGTTGTCGCCCTGATTCTTGCTCAGCTTGAAAGCACTTGGTACGAATGGCGTATCAGTCGCATCGAGCGCCAGCTTATCGACTTACTTGACATGATGATTCCCATGCTGCGCAGTGGGGCCGGCGTATCGACCGCACTTGCGACCGCTGCAGAATCGACGGGATCCCCGTTACGCGAACAAATTGATTGGTGCGTTCAGCGAATCCAATTTGGTGATTCAGGAAGCGTTGTTTTCCAAAGGCTTTCCCAGCGCATTCCGATTGATGTGATGGAACTATTTGCCACCACGATGAGTGTTCACTGGGAAACAGGTGGCTCTCTGGCTCCTGTACTCGCATCCGTCACCCGCGTGGCTCGTGACCGACAAGAGGTCGCACGTCGTATCCGAAGTAACATCGCGCAAAGCCAGTTTTCAACGATCGCTGTGCTACTTCTGATTTACTTTGTCGCGTTGGTACTGTGGCTGGACCGGCCTGAGCCGATGGAAGAATTCGTAAGCAACTCGATCGGTTCGGCGGCGATTGCCGCAACCATCGTCTTGCAAGCGATCGGAATTGTCTGGATGAACGCAATCAGCAAGCCAAAAACATGAGTACCTCGCTGAAAATCCTAATCGTCTTATTACTGTGGGCAGTGATTGTAGCTGTGGGGTACCTCGTGCTTCGTGGATTACGCCACCGCAGTGATGCCTTGTTGCGATTCCAACGCGACACAGCACCCCCGGAAGATTCCCCCCGCGATAGCGAAAGTTTTGGCTGGTTGCGCCGACAAATGATATTAGCCGGATTCTTCCGCCCAGAAGCGGGATTCCTGTTGATTGTGAGTTCAGGCTTGATGTTGGTTTTGGGAGCGGCAGGTGCGTTGGTATTCCGCTGGTCAGGCCTGCAGCAACAAGTACTCGACGGCATTGAGCTAGTGCCGGGTGGTTTGTCAGGAATTTTGGCTCCGGTTGCAATTCTGTCCCCGTGGTTAATTACACTTCTAGCCGCCTCCACGCCACTCCTGATCGTGCGAGCATCTCGCCGTAACCGGGTCAACGAAGTTTCCCGAGATCTACCTCTCGCGTTGGATCTTTGGGCAACGCTTTCCGAAGGTGGCATGGGCTTTGATGCGGCACTGGACCGATGGCAAAAAACTCAACAACCTGGCCGCGCCCTGGCAGATACTTGCCGAACGTTCCAACGCGACCTGATTGGTGGCATGCGACGCAGTCTCGCCTATCGCCGCATGGCCGATCGACTGAACGTGCCAGCACTTTCGCGATTTACATCGTCCATGATTCAATCGGAACAGATGGGCAGCAGTGTTGCAGAGACGCTAAGGCTGCAGGCTGAAGATGTTCGCGCTGAACGTAGAGAAAAATCGATGACCTTCGCACAATCCCTCGCAACTAAACGTGTGATTCCTTTAGTCATCTGTTTTTTACCGGGACTCTTTGTCTGGCCATTGGGCCCCTTCTTCATTCAACTGCTGAGAATCGTGGATTCACTGACCGGCGCAGGATCATGAAACAGCTCATTGATGTGTCCAACCGCTCCGTGTTGCTCGAGTCGGTAGAGATGGCAGACAGCTTTTGGACACGTTTCTGGGGCCTGCAATTCCGCCCACCACTCCCAAAAGCGAGGGGAATTTTCTTAACCCCATGCTCATCGCTACACACATGTTTCATGCGTTTCCCGATCGACGTCGTGATGCTTGATGCCAACCTCGTGGTGCTTGAACATCGTCGAAACATTCAGCCCTGGCGGCTCGTTTTCTGCCCAAAAACCACGTCAAGCGTGATTGAAACAAGTGTTGACGCCCTGCCTGAAATGACGGGGAAGTCCGTGGGCTGGCAGTAGAAAGAACCGGCAAAACCACAGCTCATGGTAGTTTTTGCATCAAGGCGAGTGCTGGATATGACGATTTTAACGTCTGTCCTATGGTCGGACCTACACTCGATACCGTTGCCCACGTTCCGTACTTGGGTGGCGAATCGCTCTTTCCATCCGTTCAAGGGTACTTGCCATGTCGTTTCAGCCGGCACCGCCGCTGACCTACGCTCAGTGCTTATGCATCAGAAGATGCATAAGCGCGGCCCTGTGGCTCTCGGTTATCTTGTGGCCCGCTTTTATGCTCGCCCAAGAAACCAGTCCACTACAGTCGCAAATTCCATCAGACATCGGCTCTGAAGCAGCAGTACCACCGCCAAATGCGATCGCTGTACCCAAGGTAGAACTACTTCCCGGCAAGCCAGCGAGCAATTTGCCAGCTCTGGGCCCCTCAAGGATTCAGCCAAATTTTCCTGCTGAGTTAATCTTGCCACCCCCTAGTGATGCGACGCGACGCAAAGCCAGCCGTTTTGTCGAGTCAGAAATTGAGCCTGAACTGCCTTTGCCACTCGTGCTTGGTCGCCCCAAGATATTGCGATTGGCTGACACGCCGACACGGATCTATATCCCCGATGACGAAACCATTCGAACCGAGGTGATTGATCAGGAAACTGGTCGCGAGCTTGCCGTCACCGGCGTAAGCCCCGGTACCACGACACTGATGCTGTGGTTCAACGACGAGGAAGCACCGAGCGGCCAGTCAGTCGTCAGCTATCTGGTTCGCGTGTATGCGGATCCGATCTTGACTCGTCCCGTTGGCGACTTGGAAGTTGAGCTCAACAAGAAGTTTCCCAACAGCCTGGTTGAACTTGATGAGATTGCAAATCGCCTGATCGTGCGGGGGCAAGCGCCCGACGTAATCGAGATGTCACAAATTCTGCAAGTCCTGATTGGTGCCCGTGGCGTTCGCCCTGGCCTAGCCCGTCCACTCGATTCCCCAACCGTAGCTGCATCGTACAACTTTCTCGCTCGCGAGGAGACTCTGGAATCTGAGGAAACAGCTGCTGAGCGACGAAGGGTGATCGACCCACTTGCACTCGCCCAAGCAGGAATCATCAACCAGATGAAAATCGTGGGTGAGCAGCAGGTCATGCTGAAAGTTACTGTTGCCGAAGTCAATCGCAGTGCGGCTCGCAGCATCGGTCTTAATTTTGGCGTTGATAATTCCAACGGCATGACGGTCTTCCAATCATTGACAGGTAACCTGCTTCAAAATGCCGGTGGTGGTGGTGGAGGCAACAACCAGGGCGGAACCAACATCTTGGCCTCGCTTGACATGGGCCAAGTTCGCTTAGCAGTCGACGCACTCCGAAAACTGAATCTATCAAGGACTCTCGCCGAACCTAACCTGGTAGCTATGAACGGTCAGTCAGCTGATTTCCAAGCTGGTGGTCAATTTCCTATCCCGATCATTAGCTCTGGTGGTGGCGTAGGGAATAACCTGCAAGGCGTTTCGTTCGTCCCATTTGGTGTTTCGCTGGAGTTTACCCCATTCATTCAGGACCGCGATGTTATTCGACTTCAAATGAATGCATCAGTGAGCCCGCGTGATGAGTCACTGGGCGCCAACATCGGTGGTGGCGGTGGCGGAGGTGGTACCTCTGTGGCGGGACTGAACAGCCGCGACTTCTCAACCACCGTCCAACTGCGAAGTGGGCAAACCATCGCAGTCGCCGGACTCTTGCAAACCAACTACGGAGCGAGCACTGACCGTATTCCGTTCTGGGGAGACTTACCCCTCATTGGTGCAACCGGTGGTGCAAATCGAACCAGTAGCGGCGAGCAGGAGCTGGTGATTCTTGTCACCCCCCACCTGGTTGCTCCCGTCGATGGTTGTGAACCACTGCCACTTCCCGGTGATGATATTCACGAACCAACGGATATCGAGTTCTTCGTTGCAAATCGTCTGGAAAGTCGTCGTTCTCAGGATTACCGGGCTTCGGTCCGCACCGACTATGAACGACAAAAACGAGTTGAGCACTGCTGTCCCGAAATGTTCATGATCGGCGATGTTGGACCCACGGATCGCTGTTGCCCTCAATCAACTCATACGCCACACGCCGCAATTTCGACCAAAACGCAATCGGCGACCCCAGCGACCTCGGTGCAAGCGAAAAAGTTCACCGACTTGATCGAAACAAGCGACGAAGCTGTCGCAGAAGAAAACTCTCCGCTACGCAGACTGATCAAGCGAGGCCCCCATGTTAACTAAACCAAACATCGCAAGCCTTACGACAAGTTGTCTGGCAATTGCACTGATCACCACATCTGGCTGTGCATCGCGAGGAGGTATTCTCGGAGTTGATCGGTGTGCAGATATTCCTGCGGGCGCAATCCCAGAGCCGGCAGGTGTTAAAAATTGCAACTGGCAAACGGCCCAGGTTTCTGGTGCGGAAGCCGACCAAACCGTGTTTTACAAATGCGATTTCATCGGAAACAGCGCAAAGATTGCACCTGAGGCAATCAATCGTATCGCACGAACGGCCAGCAGTGGTCTGGCCACAACCCAGCCTTCCATCATTGAACCTTCTGGCGACGAAACGCTGGATGCAGCGAGAGTCACCGCTGTAAGTCTGCAATTAGCCTCGTATGGAATACCACAGCCAGTCGTCACCGTCGCGATCCCGGCAGCGTTGGGTATGCAAGGGATTCGCGCCGAACAAATTGCAGATGGACTTGGAAACTTCGGGAATAATGGTGTCAGCAACGGGGGAAGAGGCTACCAGCCGATGGGCATCGGCGTTGGCGGTGCCTTCGGCAATACATTCCCGGGAGCAACGTACTGATGGTCGATGTATTAACGCTCAGAAAACTTCTCTCCTGCTTGCCTCTTGTGTGGCTCACCCTGCTGTCATGTGGCTGCGGCAGCTTCGGCAAAGACAAGCAGACCGATTTCCTGAAGCCTTTTGCAGCTTTAGGAAAACAGAATAGAGGGTTTTACTCGCGGCCGATGCCCAGCGAGTACAGCCTCTGTGTCGAGACAGCCAAAACGGTTGCAGATCAGGGCCATGCTGTCGAAGCGATCAAGCTGTATGAGCGGGCTGAATCTGTGGACCCAACTGCTACTCCGCTCGACTCAAACCTTGCACCACTGTATGCCAGCACTGGAAATTACTCCGCAGCCATCAAGCGTTATCAACGCTGTATCGAGGCATCTCCCCAAGACGTTGAGCTATGCAACAACTTCGCCTGGACCCTCATGGAAGCGGGACAATTTACAGCAGCTGCTGCGGAAGCAAATCGCGGGTTAAAAATCGATGGCGAGAACACTCGCCTTCAAGGAACACTCGCGCTGGTTCACTACCGACAAGGCGATCAAGTCAAAGCCCTTCGCGGTTTTGAAAAGGCCCATGGACCGGTGGCTGCCCACCACAATCTGTCGCTGCTTGAAATCGATTCAGGCAATATCGACGCAGCAAAAGCACATCTGCAAATTGCAAACCAGGCGATCGAGCCTAATCCGAAAGCCAAAGTTTTGTTGACTGCGCTCGAAATGCAGACGTCCAGGAATTGAAGGTAAGACTTCGAAACCTTCGCATCAATTGATCGTTACCTGCTCTTGGTCCTTGCGTGTCGTCTGCACCTCGGACAGGTAGTCACTTACCTTGAGCGAACTCCCTCTCGGTCATCGCAACCGCTTAGGCTTCAAGCAATTTGGATGCTGTCACCGCTACGTCCAACAGATCTAACACGCGGCAAGACCAGTGTTTCGCAACTCAGTTGCCGCAACACGCTGTCGCGGCTACCTGTCGCAAGAAAATGCGACGACAATACCGCGGAAGATGCCGGGCAGCAGGTTGCCCGCAGTCGATTTCACGCTCCTATCGAACGCCGCCTCGACTCATACCTTCTCTCGGCAGACTGTCTCTCTGCAAATCCTATTTGGAGCTAGCTAGCGATTGGGAACGTGCGACAGCCACTCGATCATGAATTTGATATGCTACTGCCTCTCTGATGGCTGTTTTCAGTTCATCAAAGTCGGAACCATTCGGTGATCACCCCCAGTCGCTACCAGTGGAGCACGAGATGTCGCGAGCCTTTTTCGTTGTTGAGTGCATTCTTGTAATCGCAATGCTGCTGCCCACCACAGCCGCCCAGGCCCAGAACAACGTGAAACCACTCACCATCGGTGATCAGTTCCCCCCTATAGGAAAACGCGCAAACTGGCTGAAAGGCCCCAGTGTTGAGTCTTATTCCAAAGGCAAGGTGTACGTGATCGACCTGTGGGCAACTTGGTGTGCGCCATGCATCGAAATGATGCCCCACACCAGCAACATCGCAGACCGATACGCAAAACATGGAGTAGAAATCATTGGGCTGGCTTTGGATCCCGGCGATGCAACTGGGACGCAACAGTTTGTAAAAACCAACCCAAACATGATGCGTTACGCTATCTGCGAAGACATCGATGGCCAGTTGAAGACAGAGTACATGACTCGAACTGGCACAGCGGGAATCCCAACCGTCCTCATCATCAACCAAGATGGGATGTTAGCGTGGAAGGGGCATCCCAAAAACATGGGCGGCCCACTCGCTGAGATCGTCCTCGAAACCTACGATCTCGAAGCTGCGAAGCGAACGTTGAATCGACACGCTGCAGCCACCGAAAACATCGCCAATCCACCTGCGACTGCTACCGACCGAGATGCACTGCGCAACATCTTTGAACGAAAAGATGGTAACGCGATGGTCAAGTTGGCAGAATCAATGATGGGGAACAAGGCTCGCCTGGTCAACGCTTTGGGAATTAAGGGCAAGGGGCTTTATCACCAAGGAAAGTTTGAGGAAGCCAAGTCAACCTTCACTTCCATATGCAACGAATCTGGCCAGTTTAAAACGCAGGTACTTTGTGGCGCGGCGGAGTTCCTCGTCACTGAGTACCAAGACAACCCCGAACGCAATCTTTCGCTAGCAATTTTCCTCGCAGAAGCCGCGGTCGCAACTCGGACAGGCCAACAATGGCCCGCAAGCGGTACTCTGGTGCTCGTGATGGATGTCGTTGAATTTCACCTTCAGGGCAACAAAAAAGGGGAAGTGGAATCACACAAGTTCTTCGCACAAAAGCTTATGCAATACGAAACACTGAGAAATTCCAAGCCTAAGGAAAGTCGTCTAACTGCTCGCAATCGCCGCACACTGCTAGGCCAGTAAATACATCGCAAGCCAATCCGCAACACAAGCAAGCGAGCTTAGAGATCGCACGCGAGCCGCAACGCCTGCTTCTGTCATTTCGTTGCCGTTCTGCCGTTTGGCGTTCAACCAACTCCCCAGCTTCACTGCAACATCCAGTGCAGGACTATTCGCCCCAGCGTTTAAGCCGGGTGGAAACCCCCAACATCAGCACATATTTGCACGTCTATTTCAGGTGCGTGGGGCAGGCATCTGCGCGACTTCGAGCAGCATCACTGCTGATTCCGCAGGGATTTCCCTTTTCTGTAATAAACCCGACATCTCAGGTCACTAGTTAGGTTGAAATGAATTATTCAACGAAGCCAAGCGAATGAAACGAAACGAACAGCAGCGTATTTTCGAAGAATGGCTCCACCAGCATCGTGGTCTGCTATTCAAAGTTGTTCGTTCCTACGCATTTAACTCGCACGATCAGGACGACCTGTTTCAGGAGATCACGACCCAGCTTTGGAATTCGGTGCCAGGCTACCGTGGCGACTCTGCTGTCACCACCTGGATTTATCGCGTGGCACTCTATTCTGCTATCGGATGGTCCAAGAGAGAAACGCTTCATCGCAAAAACCACCAGTCGATCGTTGCGGACGACCGTTTGCTGCGGCAAACCTCCAAAGCTGCGAACCCGCAACTGGAATGGCTCTACGAACAGATCTCCCAGCTCGATGAGATCGATCGTTCGCTGACGCTATTGCTGCTTGATGGTTTCAGTTACCGGGAAATCGGTAACACCATGGGCATTTCCCAAAACCATGTGGGTGTGAGACTGAATCGTATTAAGAAACGACTGACAGAAAAGTCTACAGGGGGAGATAGCAATGGAATTTGAAGACTTGCAAGTCATATGGGATTCACAGCAGGACGAACCTTTGTACGGAGTCAATGAAGAGGGTTTACACAACACTCTACGAAACAACAGTAAGCGTTTTCGGCGAGTGATTTTTTGGCAACATCTCCAGACTTTCTGCGGTTGCACGATCGCGATCACCGCAATCGTTGGCTTGTTGCTCCTCAACGCATCTGGCCTGCTGGGGGACATTGGCTCCTCGCGAGCTTTGCACGGATGGGAAATCGCTGCATCGTTGCTTTCTTTACTCTGCTGGTTGCAATTTGCTCTTTCCGTTTATCTCGGGAATCGACAACAAAAAAACGACGAAAAACACGATGCGACATCACTTCGCGATGATCTCGACCAGGAGATAAATCGCACCAAATATCAGATCAGAACGCGATCACACATCATGCGGGGCTTCGTCCCACCCTACTTTGGCAGTACTCTATGGATCCTCGTTGTGTTTGGTGTCAGTGGCATCTCATACTGGGCAATGGTTCCGATTATCGTGGCGATGCTTACCGCTCTGATCATCGAGTCGCGATGCCAACGACAATTCGTTGAACAGCAGATCACTCCGAGACTTCGTGAACTGGAGACACTACGTGAAAAACTGATCGCAACACCGGGCAGCGACTCCGCAACACCGGACAGCGACTCCGCAGCACCGGGTGGCAACGGCCTACAGTAACCGTCATGCAACAACAAGCTTGCAAACGCTGTGCCTGGCATCACCGCTCATAACCGTGGTTCGCGTGAACCCAGGTGCAATGACTTTCCGATGGCAAGCTCCGATCACGAATGAATACCCAGTCGTCATCGTCGAGAAAACAATCTGGTGATGCTAGCCGCACACTCAACAGATAGCTGCATCAGTGCAGCGTGCATGAGTTGAGCATGCATGAGTGCATGTACACCGGCCTGAGAAACGACAAGTGGCTACTGATTGAATGGCCCGTTGGGCATGTTCGCAAACTGGGCTGCGACTCCAATGATCGCAAGGATCGTGTAAACAATCAGTGAGATGATGCCCATTATCAATCCAGCGATCGCCATGCCCTTACCCCCTCGTCCCTGATTCCCAAAGTGGATACCAAATCCACCTGTCACTACCGCAGTCAGCCCAAGCGGGATGTGCAACCAGCAGCAGCACCCCAGCGTCAATGACAAGATGCCGAAGACCAGAGACACAACCGCAACTGGATGATTTTGGTTCGACGCGGCACCTGGGGCCACTCGTTGTGGCCCAGCAGGGTTTCCACTACTGCCGGGTCCTGGAGGAGCATAGGGCGAAGTTTGCGAAAATGGGTTGGGGGCCGCCGTGGATGTCGCACCGGGCAAGTCATCAAACGCATTCGACTCGACACTTCCCGAAGAGGATGAGTCAAGTCCCGATGCCGCCTTGGCACCTGTAGGTGCCGGCTCGGAAGTCGGTGACTTAACCGCAGCGGGTCCAACTGCCGTTGCGGGCGCTCGCAGCTGTTTCCCGCACGGACACTTCACTATTTTACCCGCCGCTTCTGCGGGAATATTCAAAACAGTATTACATGCAGGACATTTGATTTTCATCTTCATCACCGTGAATGAGCAATAACCTCGGCCGAAAACGCCAATGCCGGGAGAGAGTATAACCGATCAGAACAAGCGTCTGTTCATGCCCGCGATTACTACTTCGCAGAGCTGACTCGCCCCGCTGACTCGCCC
>DOPG01000454.1:27082-27461 GCA_003513555.1 Rhodopirellula sp.
TGACTCGCCCCGCTGACTCGCCCCGAAGTATTCGGATTCGGTGATCGACACTGATTGCCAAACCGCTCACCGACCGCGTTCGTCTTTTCTTGACAACTGCGGCTTTCAATCCATCTCAGCTAAAAAAAGGTAGTCAATCGCTTGCACAACTGTGCTTCGCAAAAGCAATAAGAAAGGGGGTACCGGACCGGCCACTCGTCCAGATGCTGGTAGACCGGGTCTGAGCCACCTTCACCCGAAACGCCGCGCACGGCCAATAAAACCGGCACCTGAACCGACGCTTTATTCAAAATGTAAAGCCTGAGCAAACGCGTGTTCGGATATGACGGAGAAGAGAAGATTGAACAAAACCGAGATAACAGGCAACGATAACAGGCAA
>DOPG01000454.1:27684-34789 GCA_003513555.1 Rhodopirellula sp.
ATAACAGGCAACGATAACAGGCAACCTCGAAACGTAATCCAGCAATCACGACTTCGTTATTCTGCTCTGCACGACTCGCCGAAGTGCCTCCATGATGCATCTGCTATGCTGTGCCACCAAGAGTTATCTGTTTACTCTTTTCCTTGTGCAGTTTTTCATCACGCGTCTGTCACGCTAGGAACACGAAAAAAGCGAATTGTGCCACTTCGATGAAACGCTTTTTAAAACTATTTGTGATTCAGGTTGTCGCAGTTTTTGGGGTAATGCGTTTCGTGGTTCGGGCAATCGCATCTTTCATTACACCAATACTATTGGTGCTTTCTTTGTTTGCCTTCGGTCTTTCCTGGCTGCTCTTTCAATGCTGGCGTTTAACCAAACCACCAACGACTGCTCCGACACTCACTGAAACGGGGGAAGTATGCAGGAGCGAATGGAAAGCTTGGGGAAGCTGTATGCTTGAAGCCGCGTTCGATACGATCACCGTTTTGATTTTTCTCGTAATCATCGGGAAGTGCATTTTTGAAGCAGATGTCATTGATCGTTTTTTGAAGCACTTTGAGAACGCAGGTCTGTTCTGGATTCTTTTTTGGGGGTTTACTTTGATCCCATTTTTGATCCGATTAAGAACGCACTGGCGCAGCGAGACAGAGGAACCGGATACTTCATGCAATTAGCAGGATTGCAACCGTCCAAGAATTCATTGCAGAGAATGCAATGGACCCACCCAACAAAAATCGCACTCTTGTGCTGAAAGGCTGATAGATGGACGACTTCATGGGAGACTACGTGGCATACGAATTATTTGAGGAAGCGTTCTGCGTTCAGACTGACGTTGAGTGTCCTCATTGTGAATCTGCTCTGCTGTACGACCCAGAGCGGGAGGTTTACCTGTGTGCAGATTGCCGTGGTGAGTTCGCCGAAGCCACCGTTTGAGTGAAAAATCAGCGGGCTGATTGTCAATTGGTCGTCAGGATGGACATAAAAAAACGGGGCTCCCCGCAATAGCGAGAAACCCCGAGAATAACAGTGCGGATGAGAGGACTTGAACCTCCACGCCCTTGCGGGCACTAGAACCTGAATCTAGCGCGTCTGCCAATTCCGCCACATCCGCGAATTGCACTGCGTTTGGCTTTCCTTGTACAGGAAAATAGCGTCAAACCATTTGGTCTGCCGCCACGACCGCCCGAGAGAATAATAGTTCGTCGGATTACTGGCAAGGGTCATCCTGAGAGTGCCGTCTGGTGGAAGTTCCCACATTTCCTGTCCGAGGATTGACTAGAATAAGCCTCTGCAACCGCTGAACGGAAACTTTGCTTCTTTGTCATGCGTGGACGCTGGAAGCTACCGTTCGGAAATGAGGGCATCACCAATGAAAATCCACTGTCTGGGGACTGCCGGCTATCATCCCAACGACACGCATCAGACCTCCTGCTATTACCTGCCGGAAGCTGGAATTGCACTCGATGCGGGAACCGGCACCTATCGGCCCCAAAGTTTTGGCTGGGAAGTCGCTAAACATTCTGCTTTCACACGCACATCTGGATCACACCGCAGGTTTGACATTCCTGCTGGAAATACTTAGCAACCACCCACTTGAGCAAATACAGATTTGGGGAGAGTCAGACAAACTTGCAGCTGTGCGTGAGCATTTATTCCATCCTTTGATCTTTCCCGCCCCGCTGGATGCCTGCTGGAACCCTATCGACAACGCTGCTGAGTTTGTGATTGGCGAGACCAAGATTTCATGGCGTCACCAAGACCATCCAGGCGGTTCGGCGGCCTACCGCTTGGAGTGGCCAAATGGAAAACGGCTTGTGTACTCGACCGACACCACCGGCGACAGCAGCCGCGAATGCGTTGCATGGAGTCGCCATGCGGATCTGTTGATGCATGAGTGCTACTTTCGGAATGAGGCTTCCGACTGGGCCCAAAAGACCGGCCATCGCTGGACAGACCGTGTGGCCGAGATTGCCACCCTGAATACTCCCAAGAAGTTGCTGCTTACCCACGTGAACCCGCTTGAACATGCCTCTGACCCTGTTCAGAGCGATTTGATTCGGGAACGAATCGACGCGGAGATTCTGATTGCCGAGGATGGGCAGGAGATCGATTTCTAGCTTCCCAATCACCGCTGCAAAACCGACGCAACGATACTGATTTTGGCAATAGGAGGCGAGGCGTCAGCTGCAATCAATCAGGCGTATCGAGATACGGATCCTGGCCAATTTCCCGCTGCATTTTCTTTCGCTCTTTTTCGTGATGCAACAGGATCATACGATCTCGAAAGTGCGTCTTTTCAACTTTCAGCTGCGCTCTTCGAAAGAGTCCCGCATAGCGGTCCACAGCTCCGTCGACCTGTGTGCCTTGTTGTTTCATGCGTTCTGCTTTCTTGGGGCCCAGCCCGCCTTTGAGAATATCGTCATCGAGCGAGAGGTACTGTCGATAGGAACCGCGATCACCCTGTCGACCACACCGTCCAATCAACTGCCGGTCAATTCGGGCAGCATCGTGCAGTTCTGTGCAAATCACATGCATACCCCCAGCAGCTTCAATTTGCATATCCAACTTCACGTCGGTACCACGCCCTGCCATGTTCGTGGCCACGGTTACTTTGCCATAACCTCCTGCTTCCGCCACAATCTCAGCTTCCTGCTCGACGTTATTGGCATTCAGGACCTGATGCTCGATCCCGATTTCCTCGAGCATCTGTGAAAGGATCACACTCTTGTCGATCGAGCGAGTGCCCACGAGCACAGGACGCCCGATTTTATGAACCTCCTGAATTTCTCGCACAATCGCTTCGAACTTGGCCTCCATGGTGCCGAATACGCGGTCTGCGAGCTTCTCACGCCTCGGTGGTTTATTGGTGGGGACACTGATCACAGGTGTGCGATAGATTTTTCTCAACTCACCCGCGCTCGAAGCAGCCGTTCCCGTCATTCCTGCCAAATGGGGATAACGTAAAAACAGGTCCTGCACTGTGATCCGTGCTGCCTGTCCCGTGGGCACGCTGATTTCCAACCCCTGCTTGGCTTCGATCGCTTGATGAATTCCGTCTCGCCATTTTCGACCTTCTGCGAGACGTCCTGTGAATTCATCCACGATGACGATTTCGTCAACACCCTTGTCTCCTGGTCGCACGACATACTGACGATCAAGCAAGAATTCTTCGTGCACTTTGATACTACGTTCGCTGTACTCGTACAGATCAACAAGTCCCATGGTGCGAACAAGATCACTCTTGGGGAGCGCTCGAACACGCTGCCGACCACGAGCCGTCAGTTCGTACTGCTTTGTCTCAGGGTCAATCGTGTAATCTTCTTCTTTGACATAGCTTGAACCATGCTCCGCGGCCCACCGATAGGTTTCCACAATCTGATCGCGAACGGTATCTTCAATACTGCCGATGATTAGCGGCGTACGTGCCTCATCGATCAAAATACTGTCAGCCTCATCCACAAGGCAAAAGTGCATCCCCCGCATCACGATCTGATCACCTGATCCGGAAAAGCCACCACCACCATCACCCAGCATTTCCGTCTCGACCCGATTCTGCGCCCGTAACAACAAACGGTCACGCAAAAAGTCGAAGCCAAATTCTTTGGCCGTTCCATACGTCACATCAGCAGCATAGGAAGTTCTTCGACTCCCCTGATCATCTTGTGTCTGAATCACTCCTACCGTCAAACCAAGCCGCTCAAATAACGGACGCATCCATTCCGCATCACGGTGAGCAAGGTAATCATTCACTGTCGCGAGATGTGCGCCTTTTCCCAACAATGAATGAAGATAAAGAGGCAGCGTCGCGGTAAGCGTTTTTCCTTCACCTGTCTGCATTTCGGCAATGCAGCCCTCAAACAGAGAAATGCCACCAACAATTTGGACATCATAATGACGCAGTTTCAAGGCACGGCGTCCAGCCTCTCGGACCAGTGCGTATCCCTCAGGCAGCAAGGTACCAAGTCGCTCACCCGCCATCGCGCGATAGCGAAGCGCAAGTGACCGTTTTCGTAACAGAGCATCACTCTCGGCAATCAAGGTTGGTTCCATCGCCGAAATTTCGGCAAGCTGCCGCCGCCAACGAAGCATCTTTAGCCGAAACCCGCGTGCCGATGCTACCGATAAGGCTCGCTGTGATTCACCACGACCAGCACTGCTAACCACCTCCGTGCTGCCTGCCCCCAAAGGTGCACCTGCATCCGTCAAATCAGAGTTTTGCCCGGGAATGGTGGGTAGATCACCCGCCAACGCCTTGCCCTCAGCCACTGCATCGACTTTTTCCAGACTGGCTTCACCAGTGGCAGACTCACCGTTCTTGGGAGCGTCACCTGCTGTCTGACCCGCGGTACGTAAAACATTGCGCATTTGCTTCGTCACGTTGGGCTCATCCACACTGTCAGCATTGGCACCGCTTGCATCTGGCAGGAACGATTTACTCTGGATCCCGGCTTGCTCAATTCCTGAATGCTGGGTGTCTGTTCCCGGTGGATTTTCTGATCCGGGTTGGGTCTTATCGGGACCGGACCGCTGTTCTTCGGCTGACATCTGGGTTATTTCATAAAAGTGAAGAACGAGGTGTTGTGTTTCACGGAGCCAAACAAACAGTGTTTCCCAAGACGCCGCTTGGCAAGATCCATTCTAGCTACACTTTCCATTCATCAAGAGCTTGGCAACCGACGCATGCAGTAAATTGGGCAAGATGCGTCAACTATTCCGGCGATTCGTATGGTTCTTGATCTACCGATGAAATAGGTCGATTCAGTCGTATAAGTCAATATACGAACCCGGACTGCACGGACCGTCCTATGAAAAGCAAGTTGAGAAGGCTTACCTTCGCCGCACTTCTACTCTCGAATACAAGCATGACATTCGCGGAGGATGATGCAAGCGCCGTTGGAGATTTACTCGGATACGATGCAAAACCTCACGTGATCCCCGAACTGCCGGCATCCGCCCCCTCAGCAAATCACGTTGGCGATCTGAGTTTCATTGGTGCGGACAGCCCCAACACCGTATCCGACTTGGGTTCGAATTTTGTCAGCGACGACAGCTCAAATGTTGTTTCGGATTTCGGGACCAACGTCGTTGGTGACGTTGTTCCAAACTTCGCACCAAGCGGTGCACGAGGGACCGTCGTGATTGGCTTGGCCCCCAGCATGCTGACAGACATGCCCGAGAGCACCCGCTCGAACTTTGTCGAAGCGGTACCCTTGCCGATCATTGCACCGCCAACAACAGTGGCTTCGAAAGCCGTGATTAACCCAGCCGACCTAGCCGGGGCAGTGGATTCCGCCAACGCTACCAACGGATTGGCAAAGGAAAAAAAGGGTGCACAAAAGCCGAAAGAAAATATCACCACACCCGATGGCCTTCAGAACGTTTCGGTCCAACCTTTCCAGTCCATCGCTTTCAAACCCGAGTCGGCCCCCAAATCTGACGCAGCCATTAGAACCGACTGTGATTGCGATGAGACCTGCGACGGCGGCTGCGAGCCTATCCGCAAATCGCGTCTTGGACGTCTATTTGACCGTTGCCCAGAAGACAGTTGGCTGACGACGGAATTCTTGTTGTGGCACACGCAAGACCGAGATTCCCCGGCACTCGTTGCGACGGGGGCAGTACCTGGTTTTCCAATCTTGCCAGACGCGCAGGTTGCCTTCGGCGATAAGCTTCAGGGTGAGTTCTCTGGCGGCTTCCGATTAGACACCGGCAAACGCCTCACCGAGAACTTGGGAGTCGGCGTACGGTTTTGGATTCTAGCAAATAACAACGACTCATTTTTCGCCACCGCGACCCAAGATCCAACTCGCCCGGGTCAAGTGATCTCGATGAGCCGCCCGTTCTTTAATACTGAAACTGGTACACAAGATGCGTTGGCAATCAGCACCAACGGGGGATTAATCCTGAGCCCAGGTTCCGGTACCGAAGGAAAGGTCTGGGCGGATAGCGCCGTCAATATGTGGGCAGCCGAAGCCTACACCCGACTGCGACTGAAGTGCAACAAAACCTGCAAAGTCGATTTTCTGTCCGGATACTCCCATTTGAATCTCGACGACACCCTCAGCATCAGCAGTGATACATTTGTGATACCCAACAATGTATTCATTGCCCACGACGAATTCGAAACTCGCAACCAGTTCAATGGTGGACAACTTGGCTTCGAACTTAGTGTAAGCGAAGGCCGCTTGACATTTCGTTCCATGACCAAAGTGCACCTAGGCAACATGAACCAGCAGGTTTCCATTAATGGAGAGCATGCTCTCGCTGGTCTGGGCGACCCCATCGTTTATCAGGACGGTGGCTTACTGGCACAGGGAAACCAGGGGAACTACGAACGGAACAAGTTCGCATTCATTCCCGAAGCCAATTTCAAGCTTGAATATTGCATCCGACAAAATATTCACCTGAATATAGGCTACAGTTTCCTATATTTTGACAACGTGGCGTTGGCAGGATCGCAGATTGATCCCAACATCAATCCAAATCCCATTGTTAGCGGCGGTCCATTCACTGCGAACCCAGCTTTCAACTTCAATGATTCTGGCATGTGGGTACAGGGACTGGATCTCGGTCTCCGGTGGGACTTCTAGGAGCTTGAGAGGTACCAAGCTGAAGCCTCTGAATCGGTCAACTCCTGAGGCAAAAGCTGCTTCAGCTCACTGCAGGAAAGCCAGCAAACACTCTTCGACAGCGTGAGACATTTGTCTTCACGCTGTTTTTTTGTGCATGCCCAACACAACCGTATATTCGCCCCACCGAGAACACCTCATGCCTGATACTCACATTGCACTTGGCTTGTGGCCCATTGCCGGCATCACCACTGTAGGCGTCTCTGCCAACGATGCGGACCGAACAGTCATCGCCGCAATTGAATCTGGCATCACCACTTTTGATACTGCATTCAGTTACGGCTATTCAGGCGAAAGCGATCAACTTCTGGGCAAACGAATCAAGGGGCAGCGAGAAAAGTACACAGTAATCGGCAAAGTTGGGCAACGCTGGAGCGACAATCGAGAACGCCTCGTCAACGGGTCACGGCAATCCCTGATCACGGATGCTGAGACGTCCCTACGCCGCATGAACCTCGATTACTTCGACTTGTTAA
>DOPG01000014.1:0-1126 GCA_003513555.1 Rhodopirellula sp.
CGTGTCCACTTGCTTTCATAATTGCAGGCCTCGAGTGACCTCGCTCAAGTCGCCGGCGACCACGACTCTACGGTCAGAGCTATCATTGAACAACTTGACGTTCTGAGTACTCTTCCCGTCGACTGACTTGAGGATCAATGCCTCTGTCTGTTGGATCAAGACACTCGGGTTTCGGTGTTTCACTTGGTAAAAATCAATCGTTGCCTGTCCAGCAGGAGCATCGATCAACTTCAGTAGCTCCACGATCGTTTTTACATTTTGAGCGTAGTCTGTCACGATGATCAGACGGTTTTCTGGCAGCACCAGAAAGTTTGCTCCTTTGGAAAGGAAAGGCCGCAACGATTGAGCCATGTTCGTGATGTTTGCATTCTTGATCGGGATCACCTGTGTGACCGGAGCAGCAGGACCATCTTTGGCGAGTATTTCTGTCGAGTCGCCAGCAGTTGCGTAGGGAACCATATCTGCAAAATCGACAATCCGTTTCCAGCCAGCCACATCCGAGTCAACGACAGCCAGATTCTCGCCTTTCAGCAGGCTGCCAAGTAATGCAGGCAGTGCACTTTTGGGAAGTTTGGCGGGGGTGTATATCGTAACTTGACGGTTGGCGAGGTCAGCGCTGTATAGAAAACGCTCATCCATTTGCTTTGATACGGCTTCAACCAAGCGTGGCAAGCTTACTGTGCCGGTCAAGTTCAGTTCTACAAGCGGAGCATCTTTGTTCTGACCGATCGCCGTTTGCGGTACAGAACAAAGGCAGTGTCCGATGAACAGCAACGTTGCCAAGTGGAAACGCAGGGCGCGTCGGTTATGTTGGCAAAAATAAAGCAACGGATGCTTCCATGATTATCGATGAAGCATTGTTTTGAATGGTCTGAATAGTGATGGACCATCAAAACGCTGCTCGCGGACTTGGGGGTGTTTCTGTAATTGCAGAATTTTGGCACGCGCCGGAACACCTGACCCATCCGGGACGCTATGAAAAGCAGCCCGTAGCCGTCAACGCTGCTTTCGTTTTCAACGCATCGCAGATAGTCTTTTTTCGTTTCACACACTCATTTCCAGTTTCACAACACTCAAATGATCTCATTTCACCTGTATCTCTATGGCGCCGGCAAGGGACCGTTGG
>DOPG01000014.1:1320-15326 GCA_003513555.1 Rhodopirellula sp.
CTCTATGGCGCCGGCAAGAGACCGCTTGCCGCAAGCTTTGAAACAGTCGAGTTGCGTTTGAAGCAGCTGGACAAGCTTTATTTTGAGCCGGATGGTTCATTTGTTCTCAGTCGCGAAGAAGGTCGCGAGCAAGTATTTGGAATGCTTTACGATGCCGCCGGGCAACTGCAGTACTGCGATTTACGTGGGAACTGTGGAATCCACACGTGGGAACTAGTACGAACTGCGATTTTGGGGAACGAGCTTGCCGAACACGAGGTCTTGTTGCTGCCAGCTCGGGAATTGCAAGATTTGCAAAGTTTTGAAAACTGTCTCAGAAAGAGCGAGGGCGACGTCGGCTGAGAAATGGCTGGAAATGCTTTTTCTAAAAATTTATGCGGCTAAACACGGGATTCGACGCGTACAGTAAGGAATCGGTCGTGTCGGTTCTGCCGATTGGCACGCTGCTTGCTCTGTAAGGACATTCAGCGAAGCCATTGTGGCTGAGTAGCAAGATGCCCCACATTAGGGCGAGTTTCTTCAGGAGGAATCCTATCATGTTGAAATTAACTAACCAAAACAGTGTCTCGGAACGAATCGCAGTGACTCAAAATGAGACGCTTCCTTCGGATGCTGAAATCTCACGCCGCGTGATGCTTATCAGGTCTGGTTGGAGCGTTGGTGAGAAAGTTCGCCGTCGACGTGAAGCAGAAGAGCGATTTGCAGATCTGATGGACAAATTGGTAGGTGATACGGCTGCCTAGGAACCCGGGCTGGCGAGCGAAAGATTGATGTGTGTGACGTGCGACTTGGGCTGATGTTTTGCGACCTGTCGTTCACGCGTCTAAGCTTTCGCCGCCATTGGGATCAGCGTCAAGGGCTTCGCCAGCCACGGCCTGTCGGTAACGACAGGCTTCGATGAAAGACTCAAGCAATACGAACGCTGCGATTGCGTCGACGCGTTGCTTTTTCTTCGCTCTGGTGAAATTTCCGCCGATCCGGCGATTTGCATCCGCTGTGGTGAATCGCTCATCAAACATTCTTACGGGCAGCAATGTCTCTGCAGCCAACCACTTTGCGAATTCTCGTGCTTCCTTGCTTTTCTCGCTCTCTCCCCCATCGCAATGAATGGGAAGGCCAACTACGAGTCCCACGATTCTCTCCGACTTGATCAGCGATCGGAAGTAATCGCCATCGTTTTGCCAATCTGCAGCTGGGTGCACCGCAAGGGGGCTGGCCAGGATCCTGTCGGGGTCGCAGACGGCGATTCCAATACGCACTGTTCCGTAGTCGAACGCAGCAATCCGTCCGGATGCCGGAAACGGATCATCTGGTTGATGGGTCTGCGCGGAACTCATGAACAATTCCTGACAAGCTTTTGGAGGTCAAGGACTTCAGACCATAGATAGAGTGCACGTTCGTCACAAGCCTGCACTCTGTGATGGCTGGAACATCTGAAGATGGCTGGAACACCTGAACGCAAAGTAGTCGCATCCCACCGTTCAAGGCGACAAACGCCGATGCCCAGGAGCACTGCTATTGCTGATAGCCGAGATTCAAGTGGTATCCCCTTCGTTCCATGAAAGGTCAGGCTCAGAATTCTAGTTGCGCTGAGGCTCTTTGGAAAACAAATTCGATGAATCAATCATCGTCGTCGTCGTCATTGTCGGCAAAACGCAAGTTCGGAATAAGCTGCCCGCGAGGATTTGCAAGTGAAACTCCCATTTCGCGTGCCAGTTGACTGCACAGTGCCACTGGGTTTCCTCCTTCCTGCGCCTCTGCTTCTTCGATGCGACTCTTGACATGTATGCGATCGAGGGAATCGGGTAATCGCTCGTAGGCCTGCTGATACCAGTACGCAGCTCTCTGTCGACACGGCTCTCGATATGAGGTGGATTTTGCTCTTTCTCCCAAGTCCCACCATATATCGGCCAGAACTGCCTGTGCCCGCGGGTCCGAGCCTGCGGTGAGCGCAAGATCTTTTGTGGCGATATCCCGAAGGACATCGTTGTTGCCTTTTTGTAGCAATGGTAAGCCAGTGGGCCAGTCGCCCTTGGTGAAGCAGAGAAACATGCCAAATGCTTCCGCTGCGTTAGGATCGTCAGGATATTTGCGATACGTATCCAGATCAGCCAACGCTTCCTCGAATTTGCTCTCAGTAGAGGTCAGGGAGGACTTCAGCTTATTTATCAAGCGGGGAATAGCATCTTCTTTCTTTTTGCTTGTGAATTGATAAGCAATCCCAGTTATTTTTGCCGCCTGAGCAAAATGGTTTTCAATGATTCCAATCCGTGTAACGATGAGCACGCGCTTTGAAAATCGCGTGTTCCGCATCGCCGTTGAGTCACGTTTGGCTCTAGCAGCTGAAATTTGTTGTATCCAACGGACATTTTCCTCGTAGGGATCTACTTCAAACAGGGCGACCCGCGCATCGATTGCTGACATCAAAAGATCAACATCAACCGCTTCCAACGCTAGACGCAGCGCCGCCGTCTGCATGACATAGGCTCCGGTAGGATCCAGCCGGGATTTAGCCGCATCGCTCAGCATTGTCCGCGCGAGTTTGATTTTGTCTGCCCTGTCCTCGGCTGCACGCAACTTTTCAGCGTAAATGCTTCTTAATTTATCTTGTGCTTCGGCGATGTCAGCCGGTTTGGGAACAGGTAATCTCGCAGGAAGGTTCTCACGGGCAACTTTTGCATCCTCATTTCTATTTGACGCGTTCTCTGCAGTTGTCTTTGCGTCAGCCATCTGGTCGGATTCAGGATCCAACTTGAGGAAAACAGGTTCAGCAATGTCGCGATGGATATCCCCTGCCCGAAGAGCTTCACCTTTTTCATGCGTTGTCGCTGCAAAAATTTGGTCGCTGTTCAAGCTGCTTGATAGCAGGACTGGGAGTCCACTTGCCCAAGCGGCAAAAGTACCATTCTCCCTCAGTTCTCCAATTGCCGCATCTAATTCCTTGCTGGTTGTTGCGTTCAAGTCACTCGGTTTAGTCCATGGTACTGCATATTCATCGTTCACCTCGAATAGCATGATTGTATTGCCCATGCCATCCTCAACCGTCTTTTCCCTAGGAACCCGGTTTTCACCGAAGATAAAGTACTTGCCAGCGGGTAATAGGAAATTTGTGTTTGTGTCGAAACGCTCGGGCGAAACATAGGCGTCTGGAATGTACTTGAGCAGCGACTTGTTCGGTTCCACGTTCCATGGTTTTGAAAAATCAAACTGTTTGTGCAAGTCTTCGAGCCCTAGATAAGGCAATAAGGATACTCGCCAAGAGAGAGTTGGCAGATTGTTTGAGTTGCGTGCGTTAGCCTGCGGAAACCTTTTCGTATCCACAAAGTGCTGTAGTAATGCGGTTGCTATTGTCTCGATGTTTTTCTGTGCGATCTTGCGCCGTTCGGTCTTGTCAAGCGCGGTAGTCGGTTGCCGCTCGTCAATCGTGCTGATTGACAAAGCTGGCTTTTTGTCCGAGTTTGCAGCGGTAGGATCCGTCTGTGGAATCGGACTGGAAGCAATATCGCCAGGTATGGAATTGCTAGCGACCGACGGCTGCTGCTGTCTGTTGTTTGGTGCTTCCGCGGCTTGCGAAGCCTTCGTTGGCTCCTTGTTGGCTTCCTCAGCTTGAGCTGTCTCTGATGGATCAGGCGCGCGTCGGCGTTGGGCCGCTCGCATCAGCATTTCTTCTTGGCTGGGACCACCGCATCCGGATAAGCCAGCACAGGCAAACATGACTACCAAAAAGGTTGACAGCGAATTGAAAAAACAACGATAAGCAATGATTAAAGTATTCACTAAGATTCCTCCTGTGCTGTCACAAGACGCATCCATTGATGAGTCAGACTGCCACCACCCAGACACCATGTCGAGGTGATGCTGAGTTGTTTGTTTTTCTTCCGCATTTCTCGCACTGCAATCTCAAGTCGAGCTCGGGTTTCCAAGAAGCTTCTTTCAACCATGGAGTACTGATTCGCAGGGTCTGTAAGTTCAGCGGGGTTGCGTTTCAGCTTTTCTGCTTTCTCACTGGTTACTTTCGCACTTCTGGCGATGAGCGAGTTCACAGCTTCACTGCCTTTTTCCACGGTCAAAAACCAGTGATCCCGCCGTGAAGCAATCAGTAAAGTGGTGGATGAAGCACCGCAGTCAAGGAAAGCAATCGCGTCTTCCTTTTCATCACTTGTGACCGCATCGTCTGCATCAGAATCATCTGCATCGGATTCCGCCAATTCTGTGAATTCGCATGTTACAAAGTTTAGCAATGCCAGCGAGTTCGATTGCAGGCCACTGACAGCAATGCCAGCAGTGGTGAGCATTTCCCTGTAATCTTGGAGGTATTGTTTTCTTGCGATCGACAGTGTCACGGGCCTACCTCTCAAGTTTTCAGGGTCTGCATCACCGATCCACTGAACAACTTCAATGTCTTCTCTTGCCAGTGGAACCTTTTGAGATACCTCTTGTTCGATTAATTGCTGGGTAAGTTTTGCCTTGATCGATGGAATGGAAACGAAGTGTGTTGCCGTTTCGCTAGATGGGAAACCCGCCCAAACACTGACGTCATCTAAGTTTTTTTCTTGAGCGAACTTCATCAAAGCGGGTAGTAGCAGATGTGTTGGTGACTCAGATTCAGTCGACTTCCGACACGTTGGTATGGATAGCACTTCAACAAAGGTGTCCAGAACTTTAATCTCGTCATTTTTTTCTTCAAGTAAAACGGCTTTGATAGTCGCTGAACCAACATCGAGTCCCCAGCACAGATTGGGTTTCTTGCGCCGAGATCCCAGTAGCTTTTTCTTTTTGTTGGCGAATTGGCCTTTTATTCGTCCATGTCCCAGACCTTGCAGTGCCAGTCCTAACGCTACGCTGAGTTGTCCGGGATGTAACCTGAACGCTTCGTGTTTGCCAACGGCGTGCATTTGTGGCTGGCCCAAGAGCAAAAAATCTCCGCCCAACCAACTTTGGTTGGAGGGTTTCCAGCGTGGCAGCGGGCAGCGGGTCGTGAATTGGTGGGACTTGATCCGCGCCGCAATTTCTTTGACTTCCAGTTCTGCAGGCTGAAAGTTAGGGGCCAATTTTGAATGTTCAAGCGCGATGCGCCCAAGTATGGCTGTTGCAAAAGGTTCCTTCCTGACTTGCTCAGCACACCAGTTAGCCTTGCTGGCTGAGGTGACCAGTTTTTCCAACTCTTCCGTTGAGGCATACGAGGGAATTGCGTTGAAGGATTCCAGAGCAGCAGCGAAGTTTCCTTTTGCGACGCTGCTTTTCGCCTTCCGAATCAGTTTCTCGCGCACTTTTCGCGAGAGTTCCTGATAGCGTAATTCAGACGGATATCGGTTGAGTAATTGATCAAGAAGCCCCCCCACTAAAAGCCAGTTTTTTTCAGCGATACCAATTCGAAGTTCGTCTTGAAGAGCTTGTATTTCACCAACGGTTGTCTTGGCTCGTTGGAAAATTTTCTCAATCTCTGCGTCTCGCAGGGCGCTCGGCACCTGTTCAAGCAGTCTGGCGACCTTTGCGGTATCGTCTTCTTCGAGTGCTTTTTTTGCTTCACTGATCTTTCTCGCGGCATCTTCCGCAGTCTGGTCACGCAACTTCTTTATCTTGTTTGCTGCAGTCGCAGCCTGCTCGGCTACCGGGCGGAAGCGATAGTCATTGAGCTGACACAGATTTTCAATCAGGGCTAACGCGTGTTCGTATTCATGCAATTTGGTTTGTTTGACAGCGTCAATCAGTTTCTTTTCGTATTCTTCGTAGCGTTGTTGGTTAGCTTTCACCAAGTTGGCTCCACACTTACCACAGAATTTTTGAGAAAGGGCGACAGTTGTGCCGCATTCGCTGCACGGTTCAGTGAGATGGTGGCCGCAAGCATCGCAGAATTTTGCGTTTGCAGCATTTTCCGCGTTGCAGTTACCACAAAGATAGCTTGTTGGCTGCGTGATTTCTTGTGGCGAACTCATTGTTATTGATGTCTGGCAGCTACTGATTGAGAAATGCTTGACTTACTTGCTTAGCTCTACAACCGCACCGTGGATGGGGAACCAGTTCGAGAACTGATTCTTGTCCAAGGGGTCACCGACTTGAACGTACCCATGGTTTTCGGCCATGTTGAAAATAGTCGTCGGACTATCGCGAGGAATCTCTAGGCTTAGACGAAAATTTCCAGCTGTCTTCAGCGGTGTAAGCTTTGCACTGATGATTTTTGGTTCAATATCGAGAACTTCAATTTTTCGAGACGTGTCACCGTTGGTTCTCACGACAAGATTGAATTGATGAGACTTTTTGTTTGTTAGTGTGCCAATGTCGAGTCCATCCTGAAAGTGGATGTCACGGCTGTAAAAACTGATTGGCGAATGCGGTTTCCCCGAGTAGCCAACTGTATGCACCACCGCGTTCTTACCATTTTGCGACCGCACGCGCAATTCCATGTTGCCAGAAAATCTACGCTGTTGCAGTGGCGTGGTGAAAACATGGATTTCTACGGCATGGGTTGATTGCTTGTCTGCTAATCTCGAGTCGCTTCCATCTATCGGCTCGGCGTACCATGTGAAGTCCTCGGCCTCGCATTCGATATTTTCCACTTCGAAGCTCGTCCATACCTGACTAAATACGACGAAGCGTGCGTGACTTGTTTCAGCGACGTTTGTTCGTGGAAATGTAATCGTCTCGGGACTCAAAAATTCACCCTTGATTTCACCTTTGACCTTGATTTCTATTTCGGGCAAGGTTGGATCGTTGGTAAGCAGGATAGCAGACTGTTCGTACTCGTCGACCTTGTAGCCTGTATTCCAAGTCAATTCGACGGTGGTTTGTTCGCCAGGTTGCAACAGTTCTGATCCCAATTTACCTGCTGTGCATTTGCATGTTGTGGTTCCCATCTTCAGGGCCAGTGGAGCAGAGCCTTGATTGTGGATGGCAAATTGGTGAGATGCGGTGCCATGTGGGTCCATCATGCCAAAGTCATGAGTCGTTGCTGGCATGTGGGCGATCGCTTCGCTGAGTTCATCCGCATTCTGAAAAAGGTATTCTCGCTCCTTGATGTCAGCTACTTTCCTCTCATAGTCTGCACGCAAAACATCGGGAACGCCGTATGGCTTGTATTTCACGCTCAAGGAAACTCCCGAAGCCACGGTGATCATTGCGGCCAAGCTGCCCATGATTAAAAGCGTTCGTTTCGTTGAGGGTCTCATCTTTTTAATGTTTGCAATGTGTCGTGTTCTTGGTAACAGAAACACCCTTGCAGTGCTTGCACTGCAAGGGCGCTAAGTTTTGTCACGGGATCATACCCACTCGATCTGCCTAACTGCAGGTGGGTTCGATCACTCGAACGCACCTTTGAAGTAAGCGTCGTCGATGAAAATACCACCGAAGAACTGGTCAGTGGCCATCTCTTGACGATCGTCAGCGTAGCCAACACCGCTGATCTCAAGGTCAGTAAGGCCATCAGCGATGTCGAAACCTGGATTCAAGAATCCATCGGCGTTAAGGTCTTGGAATGACTTGACGCTTCCGTCTGCCATCAGGATGTTGCACGAGCCCTTGTGGATCGCATACCAGTCACGAGTGTCCTGAAGATAGATGTTGTTCCCTCCAGTGGCATTGCCACTCGGGGCAGCACAGGATGCTGTCGTGGGCTGAGCCCGCTCGCAAGCAATCTGAGTCATCAGGTTTGCACTATTACCAATCAGGTTGATTTCCTTGCTCGAGGAAGTGAGATCAACGTACGCTGGTCCATCATTGAAAGCTTCAGTCAGCAGAGCACCGGCTGCGATGTATTCCACCGAGTCATCGGTACCTTTCGACCAAACACCACCAGGACCATGTCCAATGTTTTGAGACAAGATTGCTTCGTCGATATCTCCAGGAGCTGCACAGCCAATCATGCCGATGTTGCTGCTGGAAAGACGGGATTTCGCCATGGTTGGCTCTCGCAACGGTCCAGTCGTTCCGCTAAGTCCCTTGAAACCACCTGCTGCTGCGGTGGTCAGGGAAATTGGAGTGGTCGTATTATCGAAGGCGGTGCGAACCATACCTCGAGTCAGGTGCCAGCTAGCAGCATAATTCGTATTGTAGCCATTGGTCACGAAGTGCCGTGAAACCAACTCGGCTCGCTCGACACTGTTCGCGTCTGTAGTGGCGAATGTCGATCCACTGCCAGTACCGGAGACTCCCC
This sequence comes from Rhodopirellula sp., assembly GCA_003513555.1. GTDB lineage: Bacteria > Planctomycetota > Planctomycetia > Pirellulales > Pirellulaceae > Rubripirellula. Next base: position 9,470 of record DOPG01000014.1, read on the forward strand.
CCCATGTTGCCTGACCACATACACCGGATACGAGACGTGCGGCTGGAGCACCATCTTTCGCATCTGTTGTGTCTTTACCCAATAGGTCGTTGAGTTTTTCTGAGCCACGCAACGGATTGCTAGGGTCAAGGGACTCATTCATGTTGCCGTTACCGCTATTGACGATGTCAGCAACCCAACCATAAGTGTCCATGCACCCGTCTCGGCGGAAGTCGGAAGCACCTGAGCAATAAGCTCCAGTTGGGCTTGAAGTGCTGTAACGGATGAGACCGACACCAATGTTCTTCAGATTTGCTTGGCACTGAGCCGAGCGAGCGGCCTCGCGGGCCGAAGTGATTGCAGGCAGCAACAGTGCAGCCAGCAAGGCGATGATCGAGATCACCACCAAGAGTTCAATCAGGGTGAAACCTGCGTTTTTGTTACGCGACATTGCGTTTCCTTTTTGATCTGGACTGAATCGAAACTCATGTCCATAATAGAGTTGTTAAATGTGAAGGAATGAGGTGGTGATCTGTTAAGTTTTGCCTTTCGTCGTTGCTGCGATCAAAGGCACGCGAACATCACCCATTTCTTCCTTAAGTTTGACTTGATTCTCAAAACACGACATCTCCTTCTCGCGATGGACTATGTGCGTGTCAATCATTCAGTGACCTGAATGCTTCCCCGGTTGCAATGCAACCGCCTTGTGACGCGTTGCCTAAAACGCGTGGCCTAAGCTTTATCGATAAGGAATGTGGTTAGGTCGCGGATTCTCCTTGTGAAAATGGGACGCACGAGGCACTGAAAAGCCTCGCAATAAGGACAAATAATAAAAATCCATTAGTTCTGATCTCCCTTCGAAAGAAGAGAGTAGAAGCTGGCAAGTCGTAGGGTTTCTGCTTCGATCTCATTTGAAGTCCAGTAGGCCGGCGTGCTGCCCGAGCCTACGTCGAAACCGTTGTTAATAAATCCATCGTTGTTGATGTCCGTTAGCACTTGGACAGAGCCGTCGGCCATCAGGACGTTCACTGTACCTTGATGATGTGGCTGCATCCCTCGGTAATCCTGACGGGTATCAAAGCTCCAAGTTTTCAGCCAACCCGCAGCCCCTGTCTTGGGTGTGCCGCTAAACACAGGCGTTTGCAGGAAGTTGGCCGATTGATCGATATTCCGAACGCCATCACCACTCTCGTCCACCATCAGCCGACTGCGAATTGGGGCTCCAACTACAGGCAGGGAATACATGGATCCAGCGGTTAAGTCCCCTACACTGGAACTCAACTGGCCCGTTGCCGATGCATCGCAGAGCAGCGGGACCGTATGCGCGGCAGCCTGACCGCTATCCAAAAGTCGCGTCGTCAGAGGTCCAATCGTCAGGTTTCGCCCTTTTGGGTCTGTACTGCCGCAGCCAAGGTTGTTTTTGGCTGGGTTGCCATCCGGACCAAGCCGGTAACCGGATCGAACAAAAAACCAGGTTGCGGCGTAATTCGTATTGAAGCCGTTCTCGAGCATCTTCTCTTTAATGACCTCGGCTCTGGCTGATGAATTGGGTGGCAGGTTGCCATCAAAAATGGTGCGTGAAATGTTTTTGACGGTTTGCCCCATATCATTCGTGTAGCTGGCGCTTCCAAGCCTGTCCACGCAATCAGTTACTGCGAAACTGGCTGTCGATGCTGACAGCACTTGCTCGATCGCTTTCGAAGTTGTGTTGGAACTACTCGGGCAGAGCATTTCGCTGGCCATGACTTTTCTTGATACCAAATCAGATACCCAGCCGGTTTCTGTCGGAATGCCGTCGCGTTCAAGATCGAATGCACCTGTGCAGAAACCCCCGTCAGGCATCGTGGTTGTGCGAGCAATGAAGGCAATGCCGAATTGTTTCAGGTTATTCTGGCATTCGGCGCCGCGAGCAGCCTCACGGGCTTTGGATATTGCAGGCAGTAGCAACGCAGCCAAGGTGCCGATAATGGAAATTACCACAAGCATTTCTATCAGCGTAAAAGCTTTCCGCTCGGCACAGCGATGAACACGCCAATTTGTCGGATTCACGTTCTTCTGACTGCCGTGTGATGACTTCATCGTGACTCGATTCACGGGAATCCTCGCAGCCAAAAGTGGTCTTTGTACACGGCTGGGACCGGTCATTGCCATCGAGGAGCCCAAATTTGATGTTTTAAATGTTCCGCCTGAGGGGTGATAATTGACGAGCATGAAGTCGTTTGCAACCGGCTTTTGGGTGTATCGCAAACTCTTCATCTTTCCTACTTATTTGTCAGGGAAAGGCTTGTGCTGGTGGGAGTGATTCTTGTGAGTTACATCTTTCCCTAACGTAGCTTTTTTAGCTGTTGAAAGCATCAGTTGGCTTTGCTCTGGTAAAGTGTTGTTGACCATCATCTTCATGAATTCTTAATTTTTATTTTTGAGCAATATAGGGCTGATATTAGTCACGTGACCAGCAAGAAATCACCACCGCCTCCGTTTTCCAGGCATCGGGTTGAGTCGATGCAGTTAAAGCGGCTCAATGAACTCATTGCGAACGTTCAGGGCCGCCCATTTTATTCGGGGTATGGGCTAGAAAAGGTTTATCCCTTGCAGTCGCTGGGTGATCTCTCTTCGTTGCCGCTGCTGACCAAGGAACAGCTGCTTGGAGACGCTGCGGGCCGTCCCGCACGCGTTTTTGATCTGCCACGCACCCATTACAACCGACTGCATCAGACAAGTGGCACACAGGGATTCCCTATGACAGTGCTCGATACGCCCGCAGACTGGGGATGGTGGTTGAACTGCTGGGATTACGTTCTGGATGCTGCCGATGCTAAACGCAGCGATGTGGCGATGATGGCATTTTCCTTCGGCCCCTTTATCGGATTTTGGACAGCTAATGATGCGCTTGTTCGCCGCGGAACAACCGTGGTGCCGGGTGGCGGTATGACCAGTCAGCAACGGATACAGGCGATTTTTGATCATCGTTGCACGATTCTCTGCTGCACTCCAACCTATGCGCTGCACTTAGGTGCAGTCGCTGATAAGCATGACATCGACCTCACCAAGACTGCGATTCGGCGAATCATTGTTGCTGGCGAACCTGGGGGTTCAACGCCGAGTGTCCGAAACCGTTTAGAAATGCTGTGGGGAGCCAAGGTGATCGACCACACAGGCGCCAGTGAGGTCGGCGCTTGGGGCTTCGGCAACTCTGCAGGTACCGGAATACACGTGATCGAAGACGAATTTATCGCCGAGTTACTGCGTTTTGATATCGACCATCCCGAGGGGATTGGGGTGGAGGATGGTGAGCAAGCAGAGTTGGTTCTGACCAGCTTGGGAAGATTGGGAGGGCCTGTGATTCGTTATCGGACCGGCGATATTGTTCGCGGGTATCGGAATCACGATCAGGAATGTGGTTTCTTGTTTCTCGACGGAGGGGTGCTGGGACGGGTCGATGACATGATGGTGATTCGTGGTGTCAATGTATTTCCAAGTAGTATTGAGTCCATGGTGAGAGAAATAGCACCGCTCGCTGAGTTTCGGATGATTGTTTCGCGCGTTGATGAAATGGATCAGCTAGCGATTGAGTTGGAAGCTGATCAGGTGCACGCGAGTAAGCTTTCTAATTTGATACGCGACCGATTGGCGATGCGAGCCACTGTCGAGGCCGTTACAGCAGGAAGCTTGCCTAGGTTTGAGGCTAAGGCGAAGCGACTGGTCGATCGTCGTAAACTATGACGGTTGACAGAGCAACGGATTTGTAGCTCTTTTCAAGATTTTGAAGTAAGGACGTATTCACGAAATGACTGAGCCTGTTTTTAGTGAGCCTGAAGGAAGCTTACCTGCTGGTGTTATACCGGTGGGTTTGGGGCGTGATGACAATTCAGCGGTGATTATCAGTTGGAGTGACGGGGTTGAAACAAGATGGACGGCTTTGCAGCTGCGCAAGGCTTGTCCGTGCGCGACATGTCGGGAAAAAAAACGGGGTGAAAAGAAGCATCAGGAGTCTGGTGGAGCCAAGCTTGCCGGTCTGCCTGTTTTAAGTGCGGCTGAAGCGCAGCCATTGACGGTCACTGGAATGAAGCCTGTAGGTTCCTATGCCTACAATGTCAGATTCAGCGATGGGCATTCTTCCGGGATTTATCCCATGCAATTGCTGAGGCTGCCAAGTTGAATTTTGGTATTGGTTCCGCCTCGTCTGTGGATCGGTCGTTGAGTCTGTTTTTCAGTTTCCGCGGTGTGTTGGTAAGCAAAGAGGATCTGAGTCAGTTCAAGGAGCATGGTATGCGGAGTCTGGTCGGTCACATTTGCAGTGATTTGCTTTCCAACTAGCGATCGCTCTGGGGGGAGGTCCCCTCCCCTCGCCGTTCAGATGTGTGGGCTTGGTTAATAGTCAGAAAAGACTTATCGCAAGTCGCTTGAAAACCTAACTTGTTTCGCAATATTGTAATAGCGCAGGTGAGGAGGGACCGAGACGCGTGGTCCATTTAAAGCTTGTCAGTGCTTGCGCGCTTATACGAATTGTTATAAGTGCATCTAATTCTTTTCGGGCAGTCGAGATTGGATGGCGATATGCTGTGGTTGCAACGCATCAGGGAATTGTGGCGTGGATTTCGCGATCCCGTTGAAAGGGCGAAACGAAAGCAGTTGAAGGAAAGCCAGAAAATGGCGAAGTTCCTCGATCAGAATCGACAGGCAGCGAAGAACTCTTCGGAAGATCAGGATTGATCTGCCGTTGCAAGCTACTAGAAGTGGTGTGCTGATTCCGCTGCACGAAACTGTTTGAAATTCTTGTTGCAATGCCGCTGCTCTCTTGACTGCAGCAGCTTACGTATTGCAAGTCGACTTGTGATTGATAACAAAAGCTAGACCTTGACCAACTTGCTGACGCGTCCTCCACGAACCCATTCTGTAACGAAGATATTGCCTTCCGCGTCAAAGCATGCGTCGTGAGGGTGAACGAATTTTCCGGGAATCCATTTCTCGGGGCTGGTTCGCATTGCTTCTTTCTTATCGAGCACTCTTTTACGCCAGGCTTCATCATCGCCAAGCTGTGCTACGGGCTGATTCGAAGGCCCCAAGATAGTAATGCGGGCGTGTAAGTCGGGTACGAGCAGCAGTTCGCCGCGGCTATCGATGTCCGCTGGGAATAGGAAGCCGCTTTGCGTACGCAGGTGTTTGCCGTTCATGTCGAACCACTGGAGTCGTGAATTAGCACGGTCGGCGACCACCAATTTCGGGGTCCCGTCCCTCGTATCAAGCCACTGGCCGTGCGGTGTGCGGAACTGGCCATCCTGTTGTCCAAATCCCCCAATCACTCTGACGAAGTTATCCTGAGCGTCGTAGTGATACAGATACGCGCTGCCGTAACCATCACCTAAATAGTAGCCACCATCGGGGCGGAAGCTGATATTCGTGGGGCGAAACCCTAGTTTCTTGCCGGCGAATCCTGCATGTTCATAAATCTGATCTTGATCCCGTGTCCATACGAGCTCGCCTTTGAGTGACATCTTGGCGAAAGATTTCTTCGCATAGGAAGCCGACAGGTAAATGAACTCTTCGTTACCTTCAGTTCTGATGTCGATGCCGTGGCCACTGGATGTCGATGAGTCGCCCTTGGTGACGCTGTGGAATCCAGCAAGGCTTTTGACAAATCTTCCATCAGGGTCAAACACGTATACAGAGTCAGGTCTGCCGGTATGTGTGATGTACACATGCCCCTGTCTATCGGTGCAGACACCATGCGATGCATTGCCGTAGTCATGAGTCGAAGGCAAGCTGTTTCGACCCCAATGATGAATCACGCGGTAGGTATGTTCGCCGGACCCAACAACAGGGGCTCTCGTGCCGGATTTGTTTTCGGCGTTCAGGATCAACGGGCTTGCCATGATTG
>DOPG01000361.1 GCA_003513555.1 Rhodopirellula sp.
CGCCGACAAGAGTCAGCGTTACAACGAACTATTCTCAATAACAGAAATTTTCATGTCCAATCCCTATCTTGTACCCTCAGACAATTCGCCAGCACAATCTCACCAAGGAGACGAAATCAAGGCACCAGCAGGTGCATTGATTGTGGTTTCAATAGTTGCGTTGGTCTTGGGAGCTGCTGGTCTCATCTTTGACATCTTTCTCATAGCAGTACAAGGTATCACTACGATAGAACTCATCGTCAGAAGTTTGTGGGGAGTGCTACTTTTAATCAGCGCGGCCTTTGTCTTGTTTGGTGCCATCAAAATGAAGAACAAGACGGACTATGGCGTTGCAAAGGCTGCGGCAATCGTAGCCATCATTCCATTTGTCAGCCCCTGCTGCCTAATCGGTATCCCGTTTGGCATATGGGCGGTTGTAGTACTTAATAAACCCCATGTAAGAGCTGCATTCCGATAGTCAATGGCTTTGGACAGTAGACGAAGCCTGCTCCACCGAAACCAATTCTTCTGAGTGACAACGCCAAATAGTCTCATGAATAAGCAACTTCACGCTGCCGCCACCCTGTTGATTCTCGCAGGGTGCACTCCTGGACCACCACAGGCAACCGTGCCCGAAGGCAACTCACCCGAACTTCAAGTAACAACAGGGCAAACCATCACTCCTGACAATACGGGCATCAAACAAACTGTGTCCACCACGAACGCAATTGAGTTGTTGGATAACATGCTTGCTCAGGCAACAGCAGAAAACAAACGTGTTCTTGTACACCTTGGCGCCACGTGGTGAGGCTGGTGCAAAGTTCTTGAGGAGTTCCTCGAAAAGCATGCCGATCTGCTGGGCGTCGATTTCATTGTTCTCAAGCTTGATATTGAGGCCATGCAAAATGGCGAGCAAGCTGCAACCAAACTGGGGCACGTTGCCAATTCTGGACTACCTTGGATGACTATTCTGGACAGCACTGGTGAGGAAATCGTGAACTCCGACGGTCCGCAAGGTAACGTTGGTTGCCCGATTACCAAAGAGGAATGTGGCTACTTCATGACCATGATTGAACAATCCAAACAACGCTTAACAAGCCAGCAAACCAGCGATTTAGCCACTGCACTCGATGCTTACGCTGCACCGAAGCGACGCGGCAATGACTGAAAAAAGTTGCAGTCGACCTGCAATAAGTCGCGTCTCGAATTGATGGCCAGAAGTCAGCTTTTGGAATTTCAGGAAACTTCGCGACCCCGGGCACCCCGCCGGATCACTTCAATTTATTAACGAACAGTATCGGAACTTGCCCCAACCAGCGGCGACACGAACTTGATTCGAACAGCCTAAAAGATAAAGCAAACGTAAAAACGCAATCTCTCGCTGCTTTTTGAGAGCCTGACACAGAATGACAGAAATCAATCCTTACAAAACAGAAGAGATTTCCGGCGCCAAACCACACGACACCTGCAACAGTATTGGAAGAACAGAGTTTACCTATTCGCCTATTTAGGGTTGGCTATCCTCCATGATAGGGCCAATATTTTTAACGCTGTACTGGCTCTATCACGATCCCACTCCTCTGCTCGAAACACCAAGGGTTTTCCTACTGCTTTTCTCGTGGGATAAATCACTCCCGCGCTATTGTGCACGGGTCTGGGAATTCTCCTTGGCGCCGTTCTTCGCAAGTTGGGTATGCCTATCATGCAAAGTCTTAAGCTTTCATTCATGGCGCTGGCAGGATTCTTACTGTCATTCTTTATGGCAAACTTCCTGTTGCTAGTCACTGACCAACTGAACGATGATATTTTCCCACCTCCAGTCACGAGCCCTATGTTCTCGGCAACGTGCAGCTTGGACGTTCTTATTGCCACTTTGATCTCGCAACTTGGATCACTCTCTGCCGCAAACGAAAAAGTCCTTGGTCATTGAAAGCACACGCAATTCAGTTGCCCCGGTTTGACCCTAGCTTTCACAGGGAAAGGCACGTTAACCGGCATGCGACATTTATGCTGGTCTGACACCCCCACTGTGTCGTAAAACAGACGAATGGGCTGCGGGCCATCATCGCTGCGATACACGCAATGCGTTCGAGCTAAATTCAGTAGTCGTAACAACTTGGTCAGAACTGCCCATCAACCATTCTGCCTAAATAGCGCGGCGTTTACGGCACAACGGACTCCAAATTCGGATCCGGAGCAAACTGAGAGTCTCGTAGCATCTTCAACATCCGCTCGATTTTCTGGTGCACCGTGTACTTGGTTGCAATCACCAATCCCGCGCGTGGGTTAATCAATCCTGTAATCGTTGACGGGCCGCCTAATTGCTCCCACATATCAGGAGAAAAAGTAGCTGTAATGATCTCAATGGCCTGTTGACCGATGAGCCCCGTACCATCAAGCCAATATACTCGGGTAAGCTGTTCCTCTTCTCCAAACTCAAGCGACTCAGCTGAAGTGATAACAACCAAGCCACCGCTCAAGGTATAAGTACAATCGAGAGCAAAGAGCATCTCGCTCAAGACGTCCTGAAGCGTGACATCGGCAAGCGAAAAAGAAATGAGCTCATTGGACGAGAGACCGATGTCCTCCAAAGTATTCTCGCGAATGACCATTTTGAGATCGAACTGATCAGCCAAGCTGTTGATACATTCTTTTAACGGTGTATCACGAAATTCGAAAACTCCTTTCTGTTGAAGCTTCGCTGAAAAATCTTCCTCCATCTCTTGATCAACATTGAGCCATGCATCAGTACCAATGCCCTCCTTCGCAAGCGCAGCATGATCAGCTGTAATTACGATACCATCGTTCTCGATACTCGCCCTTAGATACAGTGGTCGCAACATTTGCCGCATGGCAGTCCTAAGAGGCGTCATTTCCCTCGAGTATTTGATTGACATCTCCAAATCTTGATTCGCCTGTTCAACGGCACGCCGATTCAACAAGATGGGCTGACCTGTCAAATCACTAAGAACTTTGCTCAAGCCTGAAAGCCGCACATCAATCTCGAATTTGTAGCTGCTATCCAGAGCCTCCCGAGCATTTTCTGCCGTCTTACTATCGAACTTCCAAGCATCAAGTAGGTTTTTTGGATGTGTTCCCTGCGCCCCCAACAGATTTCCGCCACCCCCCATGCCGCCACCTATTCCACCCAATCGCTGGTCCTTTGCCTTGTCGTCGGGTGAAACACCGTTACGAATTTGGGCGACTACGTCGAAACTACCGCTGTCTTGACCCAGTACTTGTGGCAGGAACTGGATTGTATGAGGTCGGCTCTCACCATCAATCGACTTGGCTTGATAATTGTCAACACCACCACCGGAAAAGATGAAGACCAAAAGTGCGAGACCTCCACCAACCGTCATAATTTTGGATCGTAATAGCATTTTTGTAATTCCTTCAGAAAGAAGAGGCTTGAGAAGAAAGAGTCGATGGGTGGATGCGGCAACACCATCACGCTATGTCGCTTAAATAAATTCAGCGAGCGCCAGCCGCAACTGCTCTCGCGTCCATGCATCGAGCGGGTCAGCGTCCGACAAATCACAAAGCCATTCTTGTTTAGCTTGATCAGCAGAAACTGCCACGCTCGTTTCAGAACAGTTGCCCATCGCTATTCAATCTAGTGGTTCGAGAACCACCTCCGGCGCGCTAATCCCCGATTTTGTTAAATGACGCGTGGGGGAACACCCCATGAATACGAGGCACTCAATCGAGATGCTCGGTACTCATCCCACAGAATCAACGGAAAGCAAATCATGAATCTGGCTGATTTAGAAAGGCTTGGGGCCACGCACGCCCCGGCATCCAAATCAGGGCGACTGAAGATTTTGCAGCACGATGCACGCACCTAAGACTTAATACTTGGCCCGAGTGCTCAAGCTCACCTATTCGTCGTCGCGATCACGCTTCGCACTCTCGCCTGCACCGGAATCTCGCTTTACACCCTCACGAGAAACCTGATCGCGCTTTTCACCGGATCTAACTTCACCATTCCGTTTACTCCCCTCACGAGGAGCAGATCCACGTTGTCGTGCCACCATTGCGCGATGAAACTCTTCCAGAGTGATCATCCGGTCATCACCTGCTTGCTGTGAAAAGTATCCCATTTCACGAGCTCGACGCTCGGATGTCATCTCACCCTCTCGCATCGCCAACCACTCATCAAACGCAACTCGCTGATCACGATTCTTATCGTAGGCTGCAAAAATACGTGTGGCCTGCCTCAACAATGGATCATTTGATGCCCTCGCCTGTGACACGCTGTCTCTTTCACGCGGCATGTCACCTTCACGGCGTACCATGTCGGTGGTGTTTCGAGCAGGACTGTCCGTTGCTGCCCCTCGACGGTCACGATTGCCAATCTGCTGTCTCAGTTGGGAAACTTCTGACCGCAATTGCTGAATCATGTTCCAGAGCGCACGCTCTCGGTCATTTTGAGGCTGGAAGCGAATGTCACGATCGGTTGTCTGCCCTTCGCGTGACTGGTCACGTTGTTGATTCCGTGGTTGGTCACGTTCTTGCCCACTGGCAAACGCGGTGACTACACACGCAAGGATCAATACTGTGAATGACAAAGTATGACGCATCAGTCTCTATCCCTATGTTTGAATTTGCACCTGCACCAAATGCGTTCAACCAAGCAGTCAAAATCACATTGATGTGCTTAGTATATCCAACATGCAAAGCCGCGCTCATTGCCCAACACCCTTTTGGAACGGAAAAGAGTTTTTCAGCTCACCCTGCCCATGGTTTAGTAAACAAACAGACACACATTGGAATGGATGGTGGGATGCATCTACGAATGACGCTTCGCTGCTCAGGGAGTGCCAACGCAATAAAGAAATTTCCCGGTCCTCAAAAACATTTCATCTCCGCAAATCGCGGGTGTACCACTCGCGTCAGAATCGTCACCACTGAACTTGTTCTGTGCCAAAATTTTGTACTCTGGTCGGGCCGGCAACACAAAGGTTCCGTCGTAGCGACTGACCACATAGATGCGATCACCCGCTAACACAGGTGAGGCGTAGACAGGCCGCCCACCCCTTGAGAGTCCATCGATCCGTTCTCGATAAACAACCTCACCATCAGACGCTTTTGTACAGAACGCCATCCCTTTATCATCAAACCAATACAAATGGCCCTCGTGCAACAGTGGTGTGGCAACGTAAGAACTACTGCGACCGTACCATTTCTCAGTATCGGTCACGTCCTTCTTTCCTCCCACCGGATAAGCATGACTACCAGAGGAACGATAGCCACCGAACGTGTACACCGTCTCCCCATCAAGAATCGTCGTGGGCGAAACATTGCCTGTCAGATTCGTTTGCGCGAACCATTTCAGCTTTCCGGTTTTCAAGTTCACACCCCACAGTTCACCCGGAACCGCGACCACCAGTTCTTCATGCTTAGCAACCACGGTTGGCGTGTTGTAGGACAATTCATAGCCATCAGCCTCGGACTTCCACTGGATGGCTCCTGTCGATTTATCGAACGCAAAGAGTGCTCGCCCTTCATCTGCGGCGTTGACAATCAGCAAGTCGTTGTAGAGCACAGGACTGGACCCGGAACCCCAACGTCGATTGCTTGACATCTTTCCGATAGAAGCTTCCCACTTTTTCTTGCCGTCAAAGTCGATCGCGTAGACTCCCATCTTTCCGAAGAACACATAAATCAATTTGCCGTCTGTGACGGGAGTGTTGCTCGCGTAACCATGCTCAGTGATATAGCCCTGCATCCCATCTTCGGTGCCACGGTTGTCCACCTTGAAGTCCCAAACAGATGACCCGTCAGTGCGATTGAGGCAATGCAACGTTCTTGAAACATTTGGCCCTGAACCTGAATAGCTCGTGACAAACACGCGGTCACCCCACACGATCGGACTGGAGGAACCAGCG
>DOPG01000126.1 GCA_003513555.1 Rhodopirellula sp.
CCGAGCAGTACCCACCCACCTGCACCTGCTAGCCCTCGAGTGCGACTCCCGGTGTCAATCGCCTCAAGCCGTCTGGCGATGGTGGCAGCCAATTCATCCGTAGACAGCCGGGACAACATACCTTCCGGCACTACAATCTTCTCTCGCCGTGGCAGTCCAACGATTCCCCCCATGAATCCCATGTCTGAGTGGGACACCAGGACGATTTCCCGTCGTTGCCAACCGCAGGCCAAAGTCAACCGAGCAGCCGCCCGAAGACGAACCCGATCCGCCTCGCTCAGTTCTTTCCTCTGCTGAAGCGTGCCAGCAAGCACCCCAAGACGAAATTGGAAAGTCACTAGCACGAGGCACAACACCCCAACGGCTAACGATGCGCCCAACAGCCCATAACAACGACCAAGTGCAAGAATCAACAGCCCTGACGTGACGAAAAATCCCGCTTGCACAGTCACTCCCTGTCCCCAGTTCAAGAGAAACGACTTAACGGAACCCTCACTACGCCCGGCGCGGCTGGGGAGAAGGTAACCACCCACGACGTCAAAAGGCAACATGATCGCCACTAAACCCGTGAAGCCAGCCACCAAAGCGACTAAATCTGACCAGCTCCAAGTAACGCCACTCGGCAATAAGACATACGGCGTCTTCATTGCAAGGCAGCTGACGCTGAGCATCACGATAAAACCTACGCCTGAAATACCTAACCAGAGCCGAGAACGGGCATACGACATGAATACTTCCAACAGGCTTCAACGTGGGACCCAGCAAGAAAGAAGACGTGCTCCTCTATGTCGTGGACTTAAGTTGTTCCAGAAGTCTTCCAATCTCTTCGGCTTCAGCCCGCTTGAGATCACTCTTCTTTCGGTTGACGGTTGAAAGGTCGTAAGCTTCCTGCATCAAGCTGGAATACTTTTCACGCAACTTCTCTTCTCGATTCTTGAGACCAAACATAACTTCACTCTCCGAGGATTTTCTTTTGCCAGATTATAAATTGCCGTCAAGAGCCGTGGAGGCGTAGACGCCAAAGCTATCAGCCTGGCTTAACAGCAAAATTCATTGCAGGGCTCGACGCACGTCATTAGCTGCGAGAATCTGGCAACAGGAGAGCTTTTAAGAAAGACAAACGAGTGACTGATTCGTCATGGCATCTCGCTGCCGGTGGCACATCACCTCGGTGGTAGGGGGCATCCGGCGATGCGTGCATGCTTTTAAGCGGCAATTAGAGGGCGTTTGTTGCTCGTGGCGGATGCAGTCACCAATGAATACTGGGCCCGGTGTGAAACGGCGATTGACGTTTCGGCCACTAGGAGAGGTGAAGAATCTGATCATGAGAAACGTATTCCTCGGCCATCTTTGCCGTGTGAAGATGGTGTGTAAAAACAATCACCTGCGTTTTTTCAGATAGCTTTTTCATCAGTTCAAAGAATGCTCGAGAGCGTGGTTCATCGAACGTGATCAATACATCATCGAGGATCAATGGCATTGCCGCGTGATGTTCAAGATGAATGTCGATCGCGGCCATTCGCAGAGCCAGATAAAGCTGGTCTCGAGTACCTTCTGATAAAGCTTGCGTTGTCAGAGCGTCCGGCGTCCCACCGGGATCATTGATGGAATCACGGAGAGCGACGAGGTTCACTTGATCAGGGTTCTGATCATCCTGTTGTGCGCCAACGCCGCAAAATGCTCCGTTTGTAAGAACACGAAAAAACTGAGATGTCTTTTCAAGCATCGGTGCTTGACTCTTTTTCCGGTATTCCTCTACTTGGGTCCGTAGAAATGCGATGGAATGCTGAAGGCGGATAAATCGCTCGCTATCTGTGATCACGGTTGCCAGTGCATTGGCTGAAAACTGTTTCTGGATCGCCGCATCATCAGTGGTCTTCTCCAGGTGCGCACGAGTCTTCATTGCTTCGTTCAAAGCATCGCGTGATTTATCTCGGGCGGTTTGGAACTCCTCAATATCGCCCTCAAGCGTTTGCACCTCAGCAAGCAAAGCCTCAGTCTCCTCAGCATCTGCCTGTTGGATTAACAGCTCAACACCCAAGGACCCAGCTAATGTTGTTAGAGTTGAATTGGTGACCGCTAGCTTCTGTTTCAGCTGCTCTCGGTTCTCAAGGTGGCTTATCGCTTCATTCAGGGCTTTCGGAGTTGCAACCCCGGCCTCCACCATAAGTTTTTTCATTTCAGCAGTTGTGGCTTGCTTAGCTTGTTCTTTGCCACGCAGGCTCTCCTCAAGCTGTTCGATGTCCCGCGTCAGTGAGTCGAATTCCGTCTTCCGCACCTGCGCTGCGGAGTAAAGCTCGGCAAGCCTTTTTTCCGTTATATCAGGGTGTGCAGGATCAATGACGGGCGAGTCAGGAATGTGCCGCATGCGCTGTCGCTCAAGCTCTTCCAAATAGCAGGACATGCGTTGCGCAACCACATCCACTTCTTGCATGCACACTGAAAGTTCTTGATCTGTAGTTATCGCAAGGTGGCGTTCTTCGAGTTCGTTAACAGCAAGGTTACGTGCGATCCCTTCATCGAGCTGAAGATCCGCAATCGCTTCCACCCATCCACAAACGGCAGTTTGGAGACGCTCTTCAGCGTGGGTAAGAACCTCTTTTTCATTCGACAACTCAGTATTAAGCGTCTCGATGCCCGCACGAATCGCTTTTCGTTCTCCATTGATGGATTCCGCTTCGGTAAGTACTTCAGTCAGGCATTTTGAAAGAAAAGCGTAGCTTCCGTCATCACGTTGAAGTCCTTTCCGCAATGCTTCCTGCAAGCTTGTCTCAGTTTCACTGTGGCTCGTCAACTTACTGTTCAGGCTGGAAAGCTCATTGCTTGCTGTCAACCATTTTTCCCAAGTCTCAAGCCACGCCAGCAGCTCCGTTGGCACGAACTCACGCTTGGGAAGGAAATTCGCGTATTTCTCCCACTGTTGTTGAAGATCCTCCTGTTTGCAATCGACGCGCGCGACTATTTGCTTTGCAAGCGATTGTTTTTCAGCATTGACTTTTAAAGCATGTCTCAGCGTGGTTATCTTCCCAATGGTCTCGGCGTGATGACGTAGGGTGTCAGCGATCAAGTCGCTCTCGGCAATTTCGCTTCTGAATTCTGCTGGCTCGCCGTCGCCCAGCGGCTGTTCTCCACTGACGTGTTTTTCGATTCGATTCCAATGCTCGTCCCTCTTTCTGCGGGATGTAAGCAGATCCTCCTCGGTAACGATGGCAACTTCATCAGATACCGCTATGATGTCCCCGCGGATGTTTATCTCCTCTGTCTTGAGTTCATCGAGTGCCTTTTGATTGACGCGAGCTTCTTCCGTGAGAACCTTTTGCTCGTTCTTGAACTCTTCCACGATAGCAACAGGGGGAACCTTAATGTTCCGGGCTTCATCGGGACTCAAGTGTCCGATACCAAGTTTATGTGCCAATTGATGCAGCGCGGTATCGCTCTGCTCGCGGCTCTCGAGCCAAGAAGCAGCAATCCTGCTGTTTCTGTTGTGCTCGTGCAGTTGCGAGCTAAGCTCTCGCAATGAATCGTTGACCGTGGCGTCACGTAGCTCATCCAGTTTTTCCCGCTGTTTTGAAACGGCCCGTTCGGTTGCGTTGACATCCCTCTCTGCTTGATCGCGTTCTCTTTCAAGGACGGCAATTGTCTCGACAGTCTCTTTGATATTTACTAATTGCGTTTTTCCAATATCGGGCAACAACGCGAGACTCTCCCGATCCTTCAGCTTCAAGTTCTGTAATTGAACTCGTTGCTTACTGCGTAGTTCGCTAAGTTTCTTCGCGAGCTTGTCACTTGTTTTGAGGTCGTTTAGGTGCTGGGTGATAGCTTGGTGCAGCCAGTCAAGCTCCGGGGTGTCTCCTACAATTTCCTCAAACGGCTGGATTTCTGCGAGGCGCTCCTGCTTACTGAGAAGAATTGAACTGTGCTCGCTAATAATGGCCATTGAGTTGGCAAGAGCGGAATTGAGTTTGTTGACGCGTGACGGGAAATCAGATGCCAAGTCGGGAATCAGGATAGTGGACAAGGCTGCACACGCCGATTTCTGCTCCTCAATCAGGGGAATCGCCTTGAGAAAGTTCTGAACGCGGTTAAGACGTCTACGACACTTCGTCAGCTGCGTGTCCTTGTGATCAAAATCTTTTTGTGCGGATGTGATTTCCTGATTTAATTTTTTCCACTGGCTCGTAGAGAGGGAGTTGTCCCGGGCTTGCTTTTCATGCGCCTTCATTGCAGTGTAGGCAGCCACAATCGAATTGCCTTTTCGGCCATTGCCGGCAAAAAGTGTCTCTGCTTCCGCCTCCAGCGAGTGAATTGCTGACTCGATGGGTGAGGCGCCCGAACTGGTGGAAAACAGCAGGGCACCGATTTCCCCCTGCGCTGACAACAAACTGTCAGCGCCGCTTCGAAGCGTGTCAGTGCTGAGGCCAAACATCTGACTGAAGAATTCAGGACTGACGGAGCCACAGAACGCCTTCAGTTTACCTTCGTCAATCGAGTTTTGATTTTCATCGAGAAGCGTGCCAATCTTTCCCTTCTTCCGTAGAAACGTAAGGCTTTGGCCCCCATCACTCACCGTGGCGCCAATTCGCAGCTTTTTGTAATCATGCAAAAAATTATCGTCCGTGGACGTTGGAAAGCCGTACAAGAGATGGTGGATCCCTCGTAACAAGGAACTCTTTCCGGCTTCGTTTGGTCCATAAATCACATGCAAGTCATGCTGCGATGAGACGAATTCACAAGAGACCGAAGTGAATGGTCCAAACGCAGGTATATTGAGTGTCTCGAAACGCATGAAGTTCGGTTGGGCACTGGTGGAGAGGGAGCAGGTTACTATTCGGTTGAATTTGAGGTGGCGATCGCCTGCAGAACGATCGCGCTGATTTCCCCGCGCATTGCTTCGCGTTCTTGCTCGTTTTGGGGCTCTAAACTTTTTCGTAAAGCACGGGAAGCCTCAGCGGGGAGTTTTTTCACTAACGTGTCCACCGAGCTAGGTAACTTGTTCGGGTCAAACGCTTTTAGAGCATCTAGCACGAAGGCTGTTAAGGCATCCTGTTTAGCCAAATCTTCAGGATTGATCAGGGTCCGGGTTCGGACACGCACGTCTTCGATCCAGATTAGTTCCGGATCGATGTCTAAAGCAATGTTTTGGCATTCAGCTCGCAAACGACTGTGTTCCGCATGGAGAAGTTCATGCAGTCCTGTATGGCCAGTGAGTGTTAGCCTTACCGCCAACAGACGTCCATCCGATTTCGCGAGTGATTTGTTGAGCTGAATCCGTATGGCGTCAAGCAATGCATGCTCAGACACCAGGTCGCTGCAATCAACCCGAGCATTCTCCCAGCGGACAGTGTCCAGCGCGATGAAATCGCACTGGCAGGTCTTGAGGTCGTCGTCGACGGTGACCAGATAGCATCCTTTCGGTCCTGTCTCTTTTACATGTCTGCCCTGAGTGTTCCCCGGATACACGACATGCGGGTTTTCATGATGGATTTCACGTATGTGAATGTGCCCCAAGGCCCAATAGTCGTATCCGTGTGCAACCAGTTGTGAAAGGGAACTCGGTGCATAATTGCCATGACCTTCCCGGTCACCGAGGTTGGTGTGTAGCAACCCAATGTTGTAACGGTTACCACTTGGCTGCGGATAATTCTCGGCGAGGTTTTCGGAGACCGATTGCGTGGCGAATCCTTGACCGTGCAGACTGACAGGAAGTGACGGATGGTGAACCGTTTCTGGCTCTTGGGTAGGGAACACGTGAACGTTGTCTTGTAGCTGCAGACTTTTGGTGACACGCGACTCGGCATCATGGTTGCCATAGATCAAGTAAACCGGAATCTGCTGCGCATCAAGACGACGCATCTCGTTATTGAACGAGATGCCCGTACTAAAATCTTTCCAGTCGCCATCGTACAAATCGCCCGCGATCAATACGAAGTCGACTCCTTCATCAATGGCTGAGTCGACCAAACGAGTTAGAGCTGAACGTGTAGCAACCCTAATTGTTTCTGTGGGAGCCTCATCATGCTGTGATAGTCCTGTTAATGGGCTATCAAGGTGAATGTCTGCTGCATGAAGGAATTTAAACATGGGGAGAAAAAACCTAATTGAACCATTAAAATGCCACTGTGTTGATCATTGTTCGTCGGCAGGGGCGAATCCCGCGTACCTAGGCGTCGCGCGGAGCTTCCCAGGTTGCCAAAGGCCCCTTTGCCAGACAGCCGAAGTTGCAAGCATTGCGGCAATTAGGCCTGCGATCACTGCGGCTTACTGCTACCACTGATCGAAGTATAAGCAAGAAAGACGCGTTTGGCATTCAGCCTCCCGGGGCACGTTCTGAAGGGCTTGCGTCGCCAAAGCCTAAGGCCCAACGAGGGAGCGTTATGAAGATTTTGAAGTATGTGATTCCGGGCAAAACTGGCAAGCAAAGCAAGTGCAAGCACATGAATGGTGTTTATTTGAATCGGCCCCCGGCCGGGACGGTAGCGAGTTGGACGCACGCCGGCTAGAAAGTATAACAGTTTTGGTAGAATCCCGTTTGACACTCATCAGCCATCGGTTTCTCGGAATGCCGCGACGTCGCGAAGCATAGGGAGCGTCTGCGGCCACTTTTGTAATATTAGCGCCTTGTCAGTCCGCGATGCACGCCAAGGTGACTAATGCAGTTAAGATTTTCGTTGAAAGCAATGAGGGATCTTTGGCCACAACACGTTTTGGCGTTCGCGCGATGCTTTCTCTCGTAATTGCAACAGGTCTCGCATGCACGGTCCATTTCACTCTCAGAGTCGGCAGCCTTCGACAGCTTCATGAGGACCTGCGGATGCGCGTCGGGCTTTTCCCGGCATCTGATTCGTCGATGGTCCATGTGGTACGTGCAGGAGTCCCCAAGGAGCTGATCGGCTCTGGCGTTGATGACAGTAAGATTTGGCGTTTTCGTATTACGCTTCCTGCTAACTACCGCCCTTGCTATCATAGCCACGAAGGACTCGTCCGGGCGGAAGCTCCCGGTGGTGGCGGCGGTGGGGAGAGCCGTACTTGGGGGCCCGCCAATCCTGAACCTTCAGAAATCTTTTTCTCGGTCTCGTATGTTCGAGACAACGACGAATGGACGCTTTCGGTGAATCGCACCGGCGGGGCCAGTTCCCATGGCGTACCTCCGAACTTTCCTACCGTTTCACTTGACGATCTTATCATTGAAGAGGTCGTCGACTTCGGCGGTACACGTTCCTTTCAACCTGATGAACCGATTTGTTTGTTGCGGGTGCGTGAAAAGGACGAAGCCCTCAATCGCGACGGCACGAGCAAAGAGGGGCTTTATCGAGGTTCTGTGTTTTACATCTTTGATAGCCAATACGAAAAGGCTTTTGATGCTTGGGCAAATGGTGATGCCCGTTTCATGCAGGAGCCAAAAAAATGATTTCCTCACATGGAAATACTCTCCGGCCTAATGAAAGTGTGGACGAGGGAAGTGAGACAGTTGCGACATGGAAGTTTTGGGCTGGGCAACTAGCCAGGAAAACATTTCGGTTTGGACTGTTGGAGCTTCTCCTGATGACGGCTGCCATAGCCGTGTGGATACCGCCGTTGCTCGCGTTGCGCAAGATTCCGGAGCTTGAAACAGATATTCAGATCATGCGGAGGGCAACCTTGGAACTGTTGGTCGAAGACCCTTCTCAATTGACCATCAGAGCGTTGCCTACTGTTTGGCAACAAATGCACGTTTGGAAGTATAGCATTCCTGCTGCTGCGGGGTTGGAATTGCGAATGGCAACGGAAGGACTTTGTTCGCTTGCACTTCCCACAGACTATCAGGCTATCAGCTTGCCAGCGGGCGAACACGTCATTCGCCTCAAGAAGACGCGTGACAACGCCGGTTTTCACAATTTACTTTACATGGACGGTGAATTGGTACTCGAGGAACACCATCCAGACAGTTGGCTTGATTCTTCCACCAGTTCGAGCACCACTGACGTAGGAGCCTTGTCTCAGACGTTCTCCCCGAATGGACTGATTAAGCTGCTCGAGGTCCGAGCAGAGCCAAATCACCCACTCAAAACCGTTGGTTCTCGCAACTTACAACTGGAGGGTGAGCAGGACCATAAGGGGCTGGCGTTGTGGATTTCACCGGTCGCACTTGAAGTAGAAGCTGCTCCCAATTTCATTTCGAGATTGAGAAGGGCAGGTGAATGGACGGTCGGTAATCGCAACGGAATCCGCGTGCGCAGTTCAACCGAAGCAGATGCGATTGGGTTGATGGATATACAGCCCGCGCTGGATGCAGTATTGGGTGAGCAATCGTGGGGCAAACAGACCCGCTTTGCTGTTTCGGTGCGTCCAGTCGTAACATTGGCTACCAAAGCGGAACCCCCCGAGCATCAAAGGAATGGTAAAGCCGATGTTGAGGCAATTCCGTTTCTGCTACATATGAACCCTACCCTGCAAGAACAGCCCCCTGCCAGAATGCGGTCACAGCTGTGGTCAAAGCATGCTGTTAGTGCAGATGGAACAATGATGACAGTGTTCGCGCACTACAAGCCGTTCCCATCTGGAGCCCAGCCAATCATCGAAATCACGTTCGACTCACACCATCCACGGCGGATCGGATTTCTTCCCCGTGCCGCTCCGGGTAGCACGCCCATGCAGGCCTGTGAATTCGTCACTCATTTCGATTCAAGGTTTTTCTGGCGAAGAATCCTGCTGAAGTCTGACGAGGATTCGCTTCTTGACAACTCGGCTAGTGTGTTGCAATCCGTTCCGATCGAAGATTTGAATTCAAATTCCGGTTTTTTAAAACGACAGATGCCAGGCATTGGGCCCGGGGAAATGCCCGGGTACGAGGTTCCGTTGAATCGAATGTCGCTAATCCAGGGACCTGAGGATAACCATCGTTTTCGCAAATTTATTTTGCGCTCCGATGTCAGCAATGTAACCAAGGTGACCTTTCCCAGTGGGCTTGAGCAGCGATGGAAATATGATGGAATTCCGAATTGCCAGGTGTGGTGGTTGCCAGCAGAAGAAGAGAAAGCGAGCGGAGAACCCAACATCAAGGTCGACATCTCGCCCACAGAATTTTTTCCTGATACGGAGGTAGCTTTGCCTGGTGGGAAGGCAGTTGGAAACGTACGCATTACCGTTCCTATGCCGGCCACCAACCCGATTTGGCTGTCGCTTGAACCGGACACTTTTTGGTCAACGGGCGAATCGGGCAAACCATAGAGACGCCAAGGGTCGGCCGCCCAGGACAACAACTACGGGTGGTAGCACCGTCGATCTCACGTGGCGCTGTCCCCAAACTAGTACCTTGGCCTAAGCCTTGGCGAAGAGAGGAATGGGTAAAGCGGTGCTCTGAAAAAATTCCCCAATCCAGCGATCACGCCATGTAGCGACAGGAAGCATCGAAAGAGGTGAAAAATAGGAATATACTCTCACCGTGTTTCGTGTTTGGATAGATTCTTCAACGCCACGGTGAAGTCCATGGACAAGTTCGCGCGGTTCTTTGCAGCTAAATCGTTTGCGGTAGCTGGGGCATCCAATCAAACGCACAAATACGGAAACAAGGTGTTTAAGGCTCTTCTTCTTGCCCACCGTGAAACTTATCCTTTGAATCCGAAGCAGTGTATTGTTGAAGGACACCCGGCTTATGCAAACCTTGCCGAGCTCCCCCTGGTTCCCGAATCATTGTCAATCGTCACACCACCTGCCGTAACCCGGCAGGTGGTCGCCGACGCAATCAATGCCGGCGTCAAACAAATCTGGATGCAGCCAGGGGCCGAGGATAAGACAGCATCCGATGCTGCACGAGATAACGGCATCGACGTGATCGATGATGGCAGTTGCATCCTCGTCTTATTGCCGCAGTATTGATTTACGTTGGTTAAACAAATCTCGCGTCGCTTGAGTTAAATATGTCTGTCTGTTGCATTGCACACACTTCAAGTCACTACACTTACGATGAAATGCGGTCTGACTGCCAAAAAAGCGATATTTCTGACATTTTCGAACACCGTTCGCGCCGAACTACAATGCTTCAGGATGCATTTGCGTGGATACCTGGACTGACAGGCACGCTATGAAAACACGGGTTTTGGAAGTTGTGCAAGTCGGGAAAGGGGAGATTCACAGAAAGGCGACGTTTGACCAGGCCTGAGAAATCGTTCCAGAATTATCACAGGATCACGAATAATCTATGCGAAATGGGGACTGATGCGTTCGGGCAGAAGGCTCGCGGTGTCAGCTACTTGGACTGTCATGCCCTCCTGCGTTCTTTACAGGAACACGTACCGGTATAGCAATCACCATTGAAAGTCGAACTATTTTATCCCCGGAACCACGATGCCTGCCGAACTAAAACCTCACCCGATAAATACCTCATACTACGCGCACCATTGGATGCGAATTGGGCTTCATTTGGCGAGTTTAGCATGGTTGTTGATGATGGGGTTCCACTGGGCAGGCCTTTTAATTTTGGTTGTTAATTACGTCGTGGGCGCACTGGCAATTACCGTGGGTTTCCATCGGTATTTTTCCCATAAGTCATTCAAAACGAATCGAGTGTTCCAATTCGTACTTGGCTTCCTAGGTTGCTGCCAGCTTCAGGGGGGACCCATTGCCTGGGGTGCAATTCATCGCCATCACCACCGGTCCTCTGATGAAACTCATGATTTGCATTCACCAATGCATGGATTCTATGAGTCACATTATGGGTGGTTGCTGAATCCCAAAACCTATGAGGTTGCATTTGGGAAAGGGCTTTCGGATCTGAATAAATTCAAAGAGTTGGTTTGGTTAGACCGATACAATTTCGTGCCACCGTTAATCTACTTTTTTGCACTATGGTGTGGGGGACAATGGTATTCAGCTGGTCATCCCGGTACGCCAATCGACGGCTGGTTTGTTCTGTTTTGGGGTGGAATCCTGCGCGTCGTGCTTCTTTGGCATGTTACCTGGTCGGTGAATTCCGTGTGTCACATCTGGGGCAAACGCTCGTTTGCCACCTGTGACCAGAGCCGAAACAATTGGTGCGTTGCAATCCTTAGCCTCGGTGAAGGATGGCACAATAACCATCACAGATATCCATCGTCCGCGCGCAACGGGTTTGGGTGGATGCAGCCTGATGCTTCTTATTATTTTATTCTACTGCTCAAACAATGTGGGATCGTGAAGGACGTTCGAGACTGACAGACGAATGCTCTTTAATCGCGGTGTCTGCGGTGGCAATACCAGCGTAAAGGGCGTCTTGACGAAGTTGACGCACAAGACTGAATGCCTGCGATCCTGAAGGGAAGGCACCAGGCCCAATGTATTTGAAAGTTGACGTTTACTATGCTGCAACCAAGGTGGGCATAGTGTGGCGCAGACGATCACCAGTCGTTAGTTGAGATGCAAAGTCCCGAAGGTCATCACCAAACATGCGACAAGCTTCTTCTACCTCGTTGGCGATGGCTTCAATTCCGTGACGAGCAGCCTGAATGCTGAACGCAATTGAAAAGAACGTATCGATATCCAATGACTTGCGCCAATGATACGCATGTGTTTTGTGATATCCTTCGTATTCCCCAATCCACCTCAGATGCTTGATATCATCAAGATACGTGGCGTGGCTCATCGTCTTCCCATTAAGCCGCTTTGGTATCGGCGACCAAGGTCTTTTGACCCAGATCTGCTTTTCGCCTTCGTCACGAACCCATTTCGAGTAATCAGGCTCGCCGCTAAAGCTCCAAAAACAGGCTGACACCGGTGTGCTCCATGCCAAGTGTTCCATTCCCACGCCCTTGACAAGTCTCGAAAGCAATTCATCCGGATCGCTTGTCGTGCCGGCAATTTCCATGGCCCTGCGGACCCGGTCCATGAAAAAGGCCGACTCCTGCTTTAAACCTAGGAGTTCCACTGCAAACTTCATGTCGTGATGGAGCTTGAGCATGCTGTCTGGTTGGTCACCCGCAAATACTTGACGTTGTCGGAGCGCTACCAATACCGCGCTCAAACGGGCTTCAACACTTGCATGGGTTATTTCAGCGATTGAACTGGCGGTGTGCACTACTTGTTGGAGATCATAAGTGAAAAATGCAGCGACAGGCGACATCCTCATTGCGGCTCCATCTGAAACACCATCACTTGCCTTGTAGTGAGGATCGGCAGATGCCACGAGCTTGGATATCTGTCCTGCAAATCTTCGATCAACGCCACCTGGGCCTAAGATGACGTTGTTCATTTTGTAGCCTGGATCAGTGCGGAATCGCCGAACCAGATCAGCGTGATCAAACCCACCACAGCGCAACAAGGACTGCGCAACGAGCATAGTTTGGACATAATCATCTGCATCACCGCTGTGGTTATATTTCCACGCAACCCAGGCGGTGGCTGCAAGCGAGCGGTATACACGATCAATAGTCACTTGCGAACCTGTAGGCACAGGAACCTTTGCGATGCTTGGCGTCCAAGGTGCGTTTCTGGGGTGATTGATTGTGTAGGCACCCTCATCATTGATCACGATCCTCGGACTGCTAATGCCTTCAATCACAGCATCATAGGGCACGTCCAACGCCTCAAGCCGTTTCTTAGTGTCAGCAACTCCAAGCTCCGGGGGGTCATTCTCCTCTGTCTTCCGTGCTGTTAGGAAAATGACTTCATTGCCTTCTCTTTTTAGACGTCGCACATAGTCGACCGCACCTTCAGCAGGAACCATCGTTCCGTATTGAAAGAAAACCCCGTCGAAGTCAAGCAGGTAAGTCGCCATTGGGTAGGCTTGGGTTTAGGTAAGACTTTAAAAAGCTATTGTGTAACGACATGCCGGATGCTGTGTAAACATCAAAATTGAGTCTGGGGAGAGTCGCAGAGCACATCAAGCCGACATTAAACTGCAAATTTTTGCGCCGGAGGTGCCTTGATGTTCACATCCGGACAGAGCGGTCTGATTGAAATACTGGGTGGCCTGTTCGCCATTGATGACCGCGACACGAAGACTATGCCCGACGGTCCCCTGACCTCCCCTGACTAGCTAAGGCTCAAATCGGATTTTTGCTCCCATGGAATGACGCATGCTAGTGCGACCGACCCCTCGAGCCAGGTGTAAAAAAAGATAACTGGACAAGAAGGTAACGATGATTCCAAAGAGGCCTGGCAATCTCCTTGGCTGTTCGAGCATGGCTTCAAGAACCGGGAGACCCTTGGATTTTCTCTTGCTTCT
This sequence comes from Rhodopirellula sp., assembly GCA_003513555.1. Taxonomy (GTDB): domain Bacteria; phylum Planctomycetota; class Planctomycetia; order Pirellulales; family Pirellulaceae; genus Rubripirellula. The sequence continues at coordinate 13,178 of DOPG01000126.1, forward strand.
TGAACCATTCTACGAATTCCAGGTAAACCGATCGGAAATGTTGAGGCTCTTCCAAGAGGTCCTGGCCAATCGTGATTTTCGCTTTCACGGAACTCCCGAGTTCTTTGAAAAGCGGAGTTTGGCGTGATACATCGGGGTATTTTAAGTCAAGGGACCCATTGATCATCAAAACTGGCTGTTTCACGTGGGGAGCATACTGGTAAGATCCAGGGTTTGAATCAGGACTATTTTGCATCCGCAATCCTAGCTTGGAAAACTTCTCGTAACCTGTTCCGACGAGCGCGGCATAATTTAGACGGGGGTCAAGGGCGAGGAGTCGAAGTGCATCTTCTCCATTGGTGCCGAGTGCCAGTAGGATCATGCGGTCCGTATCAATATCAGATCTGGAGGTCAGGTATTCCAAGGCGCGGATCGAGTTTGCGAGGATTTTGCCCGCGATGTTTGGACGCTCTGAATCTACAGCAATTCTCGGATTTTTGCTTCTATTCTTACTTCCAGTCTTCACCATTTTGCCAAAGTCGGGGATGCAAACGAGGACGCGGTGTTGAGTCAATAGATCGGTCGCTTCCAACTGTGACAGTTGGTGCGCAAAGGCAAGTCCAGTTTCGGTTTCAGTAAGACCGGAAAAACCAAAGCGACCAGGCAGCACTACGACGCACCCCATGGGTTCCTTGCATCCCTCAGGGGCAAAAAGATGAAGGTTAAAACGAGATTTGTCGAAAGCAGAGTCGAGTTGAGCAATTGAATACGAAATCCCCAGTCGTGCCAGTGTTGCGTTCTGGATCCCATTGCCTCTGGCGTTGAGAGGCTTTGCCGTGCTGTCCGTGTGCAAGTTCTTCAGTTTCTCGAGCGTAAGAAGAGCAAAACCAGGATCTGGCTGCGCTGGGGGGCGGAAGGTGTCCCGGACACTCTGGCTTTTGGTCTTGTTTTGACTCGTCATCCGATACGGCTCGCAACAGCGAAAACCGTTCACTTCGTTCCGGTCCCACTGGGAGACCAAAATGTTCATGTTCAACGCATGGCGGGGGCTCTGCCAACTGCCCCCCAAAACGTAGCTATTCCCGAGTTCGTCGTCGGTGCTGCACCATTCACGGACGTTCCCGCCAAGGTCGCGAATATTGTAGGTTGAAATCCCCGAATGGGCTCCACATTCAGCCAAGCCATTACTGGCAAAATTGCTGCGTGCAGTCATCGCGAACCGAACGAATCCAGAAGCCGCCCTTCTCCACTGTTCCACGGTAGGCAACTGCTTGTTCCGGTAACGTGCATACGCCGCGGCTTCGAAAACACTCACCCCGGACACCGGGTACCTCGCCATTCCCGGGGGATAGCTGCCGGAGATCCAAGTAGCTGGACCGAGCCTACCGGTACTGTCGATGAACCGTTTCATTGCTTCTGAAAATGGTTGCTCTGCTCCTTCGAAAATGAACCTAAAAGTGGACCAAAATTCTGGATTCTCGTAACCACCATCCTGAACAAACTCAAGGTAATCCTGGTTTGATACCTCGTACTGATCGATGCAAAACCAATTTGGCGTCATAGAAGCGTCCACGCCTTGCGACTTGTCTTGCATACCGCCAAGACCAGAGATGCCAGTGACGAGCACCATCTTGTCTGGTGTACTCGCGGTTTTTTTGACGAGCTGCAGTTGATCAACGATTGTTTCGAGCCGAATCGCGTTCAGTATCATCTCTCGCGGAACATAACCTGGGCAACTAACACGCATGCGAATGGAAGGTTTAAACCGTTTGCTGAGCGGTTCAATGAAGACATCACCCAGAGGCAGTTCGATTACTCCATTCGTAACACTCAGTTTCTGCCACGCAAATGGTTCGTTGTTCCAGTCGCAGATCTCTATTTCAACATTTGGTCGAAGCCTACTGAATTTCGCCTCTAGGACAAGTTCTTGCCGAAGGATACGCAGTTCAGAGTTTGAACCCCATGACTTCGAAAGCTCGAATGCTTTCACCGGCATCATGTCATGAATCAGATAATAAAAGTGCTTTTTCTCTTTCACTACCATTTCGGCATTGGCAGACAGTGACAATGCTGAACCGGCTTGATGCAGAGAATCCACAGTAGACTTCTGATCCGAGAACAATTCCGCACTCGTTCCAGCAGGTTGGGAAAGAGTCGGGATGGAAGCATCAAGCTCTGTCGTTTGAATTCCATTCATGCCACCATCCCTGTCCTCGCCTGCCATTTCTGAGGTGTATGCTGCGGACAACACCCTGAACAGTAGAAAGCCGAAACCAAGCAGTGCCAGATAATATGCCCAACCGTGCCGGTTCCGAGCGGTGGTGATGGGTCGCTTTGTATTTAAAGCTCTGCTATCCAGAAACCGATCGACGTCTTCGGATACCTGTTGAATGGTGGCGTAACGCTCGTCCGTACTCTTGGCGAGCATGCGGGATACGATTCGATCTAGTTCGCACGTAACTTGCTGCGTCAAAACGTCAAAACTTGTGCTACGATTCTTGGAGAGGTCACCACTACTCTCCAATGTTTTGAGAGTCGAGCTCATGGGGGCCGGAACGGTTCCACGGATGCAGGACAATCTTGCATCCAGGGTTTCTGTGGAACGCATTTCCTCCGCCAAAGGAATTTGATCTATAAGCACTTCATGTAACACGACACCTAATGCGTAGATATCGGAGTGGGCATCAACTTCAGCCGCGTCGCCGCCCAATTGCTCAGGACTCATGTAGTCGAGGGTGCCGACAAGCTTTTGTTCCGCCGCGCCCATCCGGATGTCGGCCTGTGTCAGGTCTTTGGCGATGCCGAAATCAATTATTTTTGGTATGGGACCATGAATCGCCTCAGTGATGAGAATGTTTGCTGGCTTGAGGTCGCGGTGGATAACCCCGTGATGATGGGCATATTCTATTCCTTTCCAGACCTCCTGCATGAGCTCGAGCCGCTCTCTAATGTTTAGCC
>DOPG01000470.1:0-21470 GCA_003513555.1 Rhodopirellula sp.
GAATGCGACTGTGACCAACAGTCGCATCCAGGCAAATTTCAGAGGTGGTCGTGACAGCGGAACCTTCAATCTTTCACGTTAAAATGCATTCCGCCGCCTTCCACCTCTCCGGCAGTCCGGATGCTGCGGCGGTGTTTCCACAAGTGACAAGCAGCAAAAAGACGCGCAACCGCCCGCAGGATGTTTACCAGGCCGGCCCGACTCGTACTGATTGATCGGCTCCCGATTCAACCATTGCCTCCCTTGCGAGGCACTGCGTTTTCAGCTGAGTTTCCAAGCAGACAGAGCACATGGACTTCAGATGAATGGGCGAACGGAGTTCCGAGCGCCATGCCGAAACAGTGACACTATCCGCAACCTGCTCACCGTTTCAAAGACCGCTGGAGCCTTCAAAGGCTGACGCGTCAGGGTAGCAACGGAGCTCCGCAACTTCGCATCCGCGCTGGCCGCCGAGCGTGCCCCCATGCCTTCAGTTAGCACTCTGGAACCCATTACTTGCGTGTTTCGGAGATCACAGGATGTAACGGATTCGGTTTCTGGCTTTCACCAAACTAGATTTGCTCTGCGGGTAGCGTCAACTTTTCTGGGTGTTTCGGTCTGCAACTCGCATGGCCGCTCACCTATCCCTTCCCCGCTTTGCTACACTGCCATTGACCGTATCTGAACCGTGACTGTGACCGTGAACCCCAGGCTGTTTTGGGGTCGCGTGTTGACGGTCACACTGCACCGAGACGTTTGATGTCGTCCAAACTGATCGATCCCACGTTTCTATTCCGCTTTGAAGTTGCGATTCGACAGACGCAATGCAAGTGGACCCATCGGGGCCTGAAATTGCCCGCTGAGTGTCGCCTTCCGTCTTTCGGTGGTCTTGACGACCGTCCCGTGTTCGCCGATGTCCGGATGGGTTGGTGCAAAGAAGGCTTGGGGATACATGTGACGGTAAATGGCAAAGGCCAACTTCCCTGGTGCCGTGAATCACGGCTGGATGACAGCGACGGGTTCCATCTCTGGATCGACACGCGTTGTAGCCCCGGCATTCACCGGGCGACACAGTATTGCCATCGTTTTCTCTGGATGCCCGCTGGCGGTGGGCCCAAGCGAGAGAAACCGGTGACCTCGTTGATTCCCATCAATCGTGCCAGGGCCAATCCCAAGTCGGTGCCAACCAATGCGTTAAAAATCGCGGCCTTTCCGCGACATGACGGCTACGAGCTTTCAGGCTTCATTCCGAACGCGGCGATGACGGGTTTCGAGCCCAGCGAACAACCAAGAATCGGGCTTTACTACGCCGTGATCGATCGTGAATTGGGTTGGCAAACGTTTTCGCTCGGCCCCGAGTACCCAGTGCTGGATGACCCCAGCCTGTGGGGCGAGGCAGTATTGGCCTCCCAATGACGGTATTGAACGCTTTTTTGGCAAATTCTGGCGAATTCCACCACCTTCTCGGGGCCTCGGCAGTTACGACATGCCCTGGGATTTATAAAATTTCGGTAAGTTTCCGAACCTGAATGATCGATATAACCCCTAAAGTCTCTCACGTTTCCGTTTTACTGGCGTTTGTTAACGCCCCGGATTGCATGCATGGCCTCCCCTAAGACTTCAAAAGACGTTCAGTCTGTTTCCGGAATCACTGTGCGACTTGCTGGTGACTCGGGCGACGGTATGCAATTGCTGGGCACTCAGTTGACCAATACCAGCGCGCTGGCAGGAAACGACGTGGCCACGTTCCCAGACTTTCCCGCCGAGATTCGCGCGCCCCGCGGGACCCGGGCTGGTGTTTCAGGCTTCCAAGTGCAGTTCGCAAGCGAAGAGATATTCACCCCTGGCGACACACTAGACGCCTTAGTGGTGATGAACCCGGCCGCCATGGTCACCAATCTGGATGACTTGCGACATGGTGGTATTCTGATCGCGAACGAGGATGGCTTTAACGAGAAAGAATTCAAACTCGCCAAGGTCGACTCCAATCCACTGGATGCTAATGTCCTCGAGGAGACTTACCGGATCATCAAGGTCCCGATGACCAAGTTGACCCGTGAAGCGGTATCCGAATTTGGACTAGGTACCAAGGTTGCCGATCGCTGCAAGAACTTCTTCGCTATGGGCCTTGTTTACTGGCTATTTGGCCGTTCACTCGATCCAACACTGCGGTTCATTCAAGCAAAATTCAGCAACAAACCCGACATCGCCGCAGCGAACGAGGCAGCACTTCGGGCCGGCTGGGCATTTGGAGAGACAACCGAAGCGTTCGGCGAAAGCTACCAAGTTGAGGCAGCCGAACTAAAGCCCGGCATCTACCGCAACATCATGGGTAACCAGGCGTTGGCATGGGGGCTGATTGCAGCATCCAAGGTCAGCGATAAAGATCTTTTCTACGGCACCTATCCGATCACACCAGCGAGCGACATTCTTCACGAGCTCACGAAGTATAAACACTTTGGCGTGAAAACTTTTCAGGCAGAGGACGAGATCGCAGCCGTTTGCTCAACAATCGGCGCTGCTTTCGGTGGGTCGATGGCTGTCACCGCCAGCAGTGGCCCCGGCATTGCTCTGAAGGCCGAGGGTATGGGCTTGGGGATGATTCTGGAACTGCCGATGATCATCATCAACGTCCAACGCGGTGGCCCAAGCACGGGACTACCGACGAAAACCGAGCAAAGCGACTTGCTACAGGGCATGTATGGTCGTAATGGTGAAGCCCCACTTCCCGTCTTGGCACCAAGGTCACCTGCTGACTGCTTTGATATCGCTGTCGAAGCCTGGCGACTGGCAGTTGAGTGCATGGTGCCCGTCATGATTCTTTCCGATGGTTACATTGCCAACGGTAGCGAGCCATGGAAAATCCCTACCATGTCGGAGATCGCCCCCATTACCATTTCCCATCCCGAGGGGACCGACGAGAGCGAACCGTTCATGCCGTACGCTCGCGACGAGTATTTGGCACGGCCATGGGCGATTCCTGGCACACCGGGACTTATGCATCGCGTGGGGGGACTCGAAAAAGAAGCCGGCTCCGGCAACGTCAGCTATGATCCTGCCAACCACCAGCATATGACCGACATGCGTGCTGCCAAAGTTGCCAAGATCGCTGAACGCATCCCTAAACAGGATGTCAGTGGTCCCGAAACCGGTGACGTACTCGTGGTGTCATGGGGTGGTACCTACGGTGCGTGCCACACCGCAGTCAGTCGCTGTCGAACAGATGGACACAGCGTCAGTCACGCCCACCTGCGATACCTGAACCCCATGCCCTCCAACATCGGAGAACTGCTGCGTTCGTTTAAAAAGGTCATTGTGGCCGAACTCAACTCGGGACAGTTAAGGCTTCTGCTGCGTGCTGAGCATCTGGTTGACTGCATCGGTGTCAATAAAGTGCAAGGCAAGCCCTTCACTGTCACTGAACTTGTCGCAGCCATCGAGCAGGAAAGCAATGCAATCAAAGACGATTCACGCCTCAAAGCCTGTTAACGCTAAAAACCAACCGAATTGATAACCGGAAGATTCTATCGCTATCGCATCCGCCTATTTAATTTCCCCTTCCACTGCATCTTGCAAACCTGAGCCATGTCCACGTTACCTGTATTAAAACCTGCTGACTTTGCATCTGATCAGGACGTACGCTGGTGCCCTGGCTGCGGCGATTATTCGATCCTGGCGCAGATGAAAAAGGTCCTCCCTGACCTTGGTTTCCCTCGCGAAAAGACCGTCTTCATCAGCGGCATCGGCTGCAGCAGTCGCTTTCCGTACTACATGAACACGTACGGCATGCACAGCATTCATGGTCGTGCCCCAACCTTCGCAACCGGGCTCAAGACCACTCGGCCGGAACTCATGGTCTGGGTCATCACAGGTGACGGAGACGCTTTATCAATTGGTGGCAACCACTTCATCCATGCTCTGCGGCGCAACCTCGATATCAACATCGTTTTATTCAACAACCGGATTTATGGACTCACCAAAGGTCAGTACAGCCCAACGAGTGTCGAGGGTCAGATCACCAAAAGCACGCCGATGGGTTCAATCGATCATCCACTGAGTCCGCTTTCGGTAGCACTTGCAGCGGAAGCAACCTTCGTTGCCAGAAGCATCGATGCTCACGTCAAGCACCTGGGCGAAACACTGAAGCGTGCCGCATCGCACAAAGGTGCATCGTTGGTTGAGGTCTACCAAAATTGCAACGTGTTCAACGACGGCGCGATGGCATACGCACAGGAACGTAAACAGCGAGCTGATAACGTGGTCGAGTTGGAACACGGCAAGCCGTTGATCTTCGCCAATGGCACCAAGGGAATTCGTCTGGTGGGCACACACTTGGAAATCGTAAACACCGCGGACGTCCCCGCCGATGACCTACTGATCCATGATGAGAAAGACCCCAACCCCTCAATCCACATGATGATGGCGAGGATGTCCTATCCAGCGATGCCGGAACCAATTGGTGTGCTGCGATCCGTCGAAGGAGTCCCAACCTACGATGACCAGATTAATGACCAAGTAGCCACGGCGACCGAAAACAAGGGTGACGGTGATCTGGACGCTCTATTCACCTCTGGTGACACTTGGACGGTCGAGTGAACCCAGCTTGGACCAGGGCCTTCCTCACAACATCCCGCCTTGTACTGACGCAATTTACAATGCCTTTTCGAATTAAATGCCTCGCTGCATCAAGCGAGCGCCGCACGACGACGAAGCCGCATCCGTCCCCGAGGTAGACAGAAAACCTTTCAGGCTAAACCAATACAAGCTTGACTTACGGCAGATCTGTCGACGCACCTACATTTCATTCAAGAAGAACCGGCCAACCAAGTGCAATCGTTGCTCATGGGCCGGGAAGGTTACCACCTTTTTTCACCGTTGACTGTTCCCCGTTAAACGAGGTTCCTATGCCACGCGACAAAAGCTATTCCGACGCAACCAAGGCAATCGGTGATACACCGATGATTCAAATCAACCGCTTGACCTCTGGTGACGGCGCTACGGTGTTCGCCAAATGCGAGTTTTTCCAACCACTCAACAGCGTCAAGGACCGGATTGGCGTTGCCATGATCGAAGCGGGTGAGCGAGATGGAAGCATCAACGCGGAGACCCATATCATCGAACCCACCAGTGGCAACACCGGAATCGCCTTGGCCTTCGTTTGTGCCGCCAAAGGCTACAAGCTGACGCTGACGATGCCGGAATCGATGTCGGTCGAGCGACGAGCTCTGCTAAGAGCCATGGGGGCGAACCTTGTGCTAACTCCAGCGGGAGAGGGCATGAAGGGCGCGATCAACCGCGCAGCCGAACTGGTCGCTGCCACCGATAACGCTTACATGCCGCAGCAGTTTGAGAACCCAGCCAACCCCGCGATTCACGAAGCGACAACCGGTCCCGAGATTTGGGCCGATAGCGGACAGGATATCGACGCGATCGTTGCCGGAGTGGGCACCGGTGGAACCATTACCGGGGTTACACGCTTCCTGAAAAAGCAGAATCCCAACTTCAAGGCTTTTGCCGTTGAACCCAAGCATTCACCCGTCATCAGCGGGGGTGATCCTGGTAAGCATCGAATCCAAGGCATCGGTGCTGGCTTTGTACCTAAAAACCTCGACACTTCTGTCATCGATGATGTCGTACAAGTAGACGATGAAGACGCTTTTGAGTGGGGACGTAAACTCGCAAAGGATGAAGGAATCGTCGGCGGCATCAGCAGCGGTGCCAACATGTGGGCAGCGGCACAAGTCGCAGCGCGCCCTGAAATGAAGGGGAAAAAGATCGTTACCATCATGTGCAGCTTGGGTGAAAGATACCTCAGCACACCACTGTTTGGTGATCTTGGGCTCTAAAGCGTGCTTGGAGTCTCCGCTTACCAAAGCCATGACTCGAAACTAACATCATTCCAAGAACTCAGTTCTGTCACTGGACGGCACTGAGTTTTTTTCGTTGCACAGAAAGCATGAAACCACGATCGCAATCCACGGATCTCAACGGTTTTGCCGCTGCAACATGAAAACAAACGCCTTAACGAGTACGGTATAAACCGTCCCTGCAAACATTCTTCCCCCATCCCTGCAGATACGAGAGCCCCTGTTAGGTCTCAAGCGGACAGACGCTGCTCCCCGCAAAGGCTCTGATAAAACGCATTGCTCTGCTGTAATTCCGCATGAGTACCTTCATCAGAAACCTGCCCCGCTTCAACGACAATCGTGCGATCCGCCATAGCCAATGAGGTAGGACGGTGCGTGATCATCACTCCGGTACGATTGACAAGGAATTTTTTGAGAGCTTGATGAATCAACTGCTCGCTTTCCAAATCGATCTGGCTCGTTGCCTCGTCAAGAATCAAAATATCCGGGTCTCTAAGAAATGCTCGCGCCAAAGCGATCCGTTGCATTTGTCCGCCGGACAAACGCACTCCGCCCGTTCCCAATAGTGTCTGATATCCATCAGGAGTCTTGGTTCGGATAAAATCGTCGGCAAAGGCAAGCTTTGCCGCCCGAACCACAGCATGGGAATCAGCGCCCGGACTGCCGTAACGGATGTTGTTTTCAATGGTATCTTCGAAAAGAGCTGTGCGTTGAGTCACCAGAGCGATCCTGCGTCGCACATCGCGAGTTCGCATGTCTCGGAGTGAGACGTGATCCAGAAACACCTCACCGCCCTGCGGGTCATCGAACCTGCAAAGCAGGCTAACCAACGTACTTTTCCCGCTGCCGTTGGGACCTACCACTGCGACGGTTTCCCCGTGCTGAATCTCAAAGTCCATCCCCTGCAACACTCTGGGCCCAGAAGAGTACTGATAGCAGACATTTTTAAAGGCAATCGTCCGATGCGGCCGACCAACCGACTTTGGTTTCATAGGCTCTTGGACGCGGACAGTCTGGTCGATGATCTCATAGACGCGGGTCGTGGCTGCAATACCTCTCTGCAGGCCGCTCCACACATCAGTTAATTTCCGAGCGGGATCAGAAGCGCCAATCAGAAAGCCGAAAAACATCAGAACCTCACCCACATTGAGCGGCTCCTGACTCATACGAATACCAAGCAGATGAGTCTCTTGATTGACCACCAAATAGCCGCCTGCGAGAATTGCCATGCCGACGGTTGCCATGCCAAGCATTTCACTGCTGCTGCGGGCCAGCATGTTGTAGAAGGCGATCTTCATGGATTTACGGTAAAAAGCATAAGTGCCAGCCCTGAACTTGGCTCGCTCCAATGCCTGTGTATTGAAAGCCTTGACCACACGTATTCCGGCAAACGCATCACTAAGCATTCCATAAAGTTGACTCATTTCCTCCATCGCCCGCCGACTGGCTCTACGAATTGCCCGGCTAAGGTAGGACATCACCACTACAACAATTGGCGTAACGATCATCACGAGGAGCATCAAACGCCAACAAATGAACATAGCTCCGCCGAGGCAAACCATCATTTTTAGTGGTTCACGCACCATGCGGCCTAGAAGGACAGAAATCCCTGCAGATACATGCGACACATCATTCGTTAAACGCGAGGTTAATTCCGCCGACCCGTTCTCACCGAACGAATCGAGATCCAAGGAGAGCGATTTGCGAAAGAATATCGAGCGCAAATCGAATGCCGTCCGCTCGGCCACGTACTGCACCAATAACAGATTGAGCATTAACGCCAAGAGCTTCAAAGCTGTTCCGCCAACCAACAGACACACAATCAACATCAATGTCTCGTAGGGGCCATTAGGAGCGTAACCATCGACCCAAGGCTTGACTTTAATGAACCACGCATTCGATTCGCTCACTACAGCGCGACGAGATTCCAACGTCTGCAACTCGACTTGCAAAGGAGTTTTTTGGTCATCACTTGCCATCGTAATTGACTGTGAAATCTCCGCGATTTGCTGATCGATCTCGCTCAAATCACTTTGAGAAGTTTCGATTCGCGATGCGACATAACTAGGCAAGCTATCGCCCTTGAATACCACTTCAACGAGGGGGTAAAGCGTCCCGATGTTCGCTCCCCACAAAACCGCAATGATCAGGGAGGAGAAGAGAATGCCGACAAGGGCGAACCGCCGCTGAGCGGCCATTTTAAGAACGCGACCAAAATTGTTCATTGTTACTTCGTCATCCTTGACGAGTCCTCGTGGCTGTTTGCCAAGCATCCTTGTAGAGCACCGATAAGTCACGACGGTCCCCCTGCTGAGCGTGGGGAGTTTAACGTACAGAGCTACCAGCATCCAGCCGAATTTGACCGCGAATTCAGAGCCGGCATTGCCGCCCGATTGATGGTATTGCTCGTCACTGATGCCCGTGATTCGTTCTGATACACTCACCTGTTCCGGCGATTGAGCCAATAATCAGGCCAAATGATTCGCTCCGACTCGTGCCGTGGCCACTCCCAATTCGGCCATACCGGACCCTCTTTTTGCACACTCGCGTAAATTGCTTGCATTTCTTTTTTGAGACGTTTCAAAACAACGGGCTCATCCTGACTAAGGTCCTCGGACTCACTCACATGGGCTTGAAGGTCATAAAGTTCGAAGTCCTTCAGACGAGCATTCTTGATGGCCTGCATTTCCTGCTGTGTCAAATCAGCTCCGTTTGTTGGCGCCGGCTCGCTGATCGAGGCCAGCAATTTCCATTTCCCATCACGGATGGCAACTTTCGCTGGTCCCTTGGCTCGATTGAACTGCCAGTAAAGCGGTTTCTTCCTCCGAAGCGGTTCATTTTTCAGCAGTGGCAGCAAACTTGTTCCATCCAACTCACGCTCGGTTGGCAGAGTTGCCTCGCCGAGCTCACACAAAGTTGGTAGAAAATCGAGAGCACTGATGGGGACAGCACTTTCTGTTCCTGCGGTAATCTTGCCAGGCCATCGCACAATCGCTGGAACTCGAATCCCACCTTCGTAAACGGTACCTTTTTTATCTCGCAACGGGCCAGCAGAGCCATGAGGGTGCATGGCCGTGATGGCAGGTCCATTATCACTCGTAAAGATTACAACCGTATCATCCTGCAGCCCCAGTTGTTTGACTGCATCAAGCAAACGGCCAAACCCATCATCAAGTTGTGAGATATTGCCGTGATGGGCAACATACGCAGGATCCTCGTGCGAATACAGTCGCTGATACTTTGCTGCGGATGCAATCGGCTCATGCGGTTCGTGAAAGCAAGCGAAAAGAAAGAAAGGCTTTTTCGGATCACCCCGTTCCCGCAGCCAACCTACTGCCTCTGCGGCTACAAGCTCCGCGGAAAAGCCACTCAACACTCCCAGCTCTTTTCCATTTCGGACAAAATTTTCGGGGTTACAGTGATTCGGAAGTGCATTGTTTTGAGTTGCGAACCAGTGATCAAATCCGTGGTCACTGGGCTGTGGTTGCCCCGGCAAATTAAACCTGCCATTCAGATGCCACTTTCCCACATGACAGGTTTCATACCCCGAGTCACGCAACAGGGTCGCGATCGTAACTTCGGTTTTCTTCACATGCATGGGTGAAAACATGGGAATCCAATTGTAGATTCCCAGTCGGAACGGTGTCCGACCTGTCATCAGTCCTGCCCGCGACGGCGAACAATTGGGATGCGCCGCGTAACAACTCGTCAACCTTACTCCCTCTGTGGCAAACTGATCGATGCGGGGCGAGACAATCGACTCATTCCCGTAGCATCTCAGATCACCAAAGCCCAAGTCATCTGCAAGCACCACGATGATATTCGGACGTGCCGCATGCGCAGTGGTGAGTTGAAGCAAAACCATTGACAGCCAAGCGATGCATCGCATCATTGCACTCCAATTCTAGCGAAGCCAAAAATCACGAAAAAAACCTCAGCAAGGACATTTCAGCAGCCCACCAATGCAGGAGCCCCTCAACCCATGAGAAGAGAACTGCTGTTCAGCTTGATATTCGCCCACGCCAGGCTACCTGCCGTCCTGCAAGATGATTCAGAAATGCAACCCACTGCAGAATAACAAACAGCAGCATGGCAGGTGCATGACAGAACACCCCCAGCCAAGATTGCGACAATCGCGTAGCAGCAAGCAGACGCGGAAAATGCCCCACAAGCACCGCTAAACCAGCAACACCAGCTGCAACACTGTCCCCCAACACCACACTCCATGCGAGCAGCACAGTGGGCAGCACACTGCCACCGATCAACAAGATCGTAAATGGAAAAATCAGCTTTGGACCTGCCAACCCCTCGGTAGCATTTTTCAGTACCCCTCGAATCACTTCCTTTGCAGAGTGATACATCCGGCAATCTGCCAGTTCCTGACCGTCATAAACATCAGTCATCAGCCCTGCTTCACGATAGGCCCGTGGTAACTTGACCCCATCATGCCGTGATCCGCAGATCGCTGCGTGGGTTCCGGCTTGTCGATAAGCTTCCTGTCTTGTCATGAACAGCTGCCCACATCCGGCAGCAAGGGCTGGACTGGAATCCATCCGCATTCTGTGCAAAGGGCAAAAGCCAAGTAACACATAGTGCATCAGCGGGATGATCCATTTCTCTAGAATGGTCCCCGTCTCCTGATGGGGAAACACGCTCAGCAAACCCACCCCAATGGATTCGTAGCACTTCACCAAACGCTGCAGCGCATCAGCTTTAAGTCGCACATCTGCATCAATGAACACGAGTGTCGAATATGTTGCCGCGTCAGATAACTGTTTGCACCCAAACTGCTTACCGTTCCACCCCGGTGGTAAATCATCTCCCATAAGATACCGCACCCTCGAATCCGCTTCGGCGATTTCCTGTACTACCTGAGCAGTCTTGTCGGTGGAGTGATCATCTAGAACAAGGACTTCCACATCAACACCCTGACTGAGCAAAGCCGCATTAATACTTTTTGAGATGCCATCTTGTTCATCACGAGCAGGAATCAATACCGACACACTGGCACAATCGAATTGATCTGCCTGCGAATCACTGCTACCTGAAACACCCGGATTCAAATTGGCTGGTGGCACCGGAAACGAAAACGCAGGCAGATTTTTCGCAAACAAAATTGCAGGCAAGCAGGCAATAGCGAGTGACACGATCGCCAAACTGAGCATCATTGGAATTGATCTCCATGCTTATTCCGAAATTTCTTACCGGAGAAAACTGAACGCACCCGTCGGAAAGAATCATAAAAAACACCTGCACCTGCTTTTCCCACCAACAGATCATCAAAAGGATCCGAGCGACGCGCCATAGCAAGCTGGGCAAGTTTAGCTTGTGTTCCCCTCAAGTCTACCGACAGCATTTCCTGCCATTCAGGCTTCGAGGAACGTGCATGCACAGCTATTTGAATCGGCTGCCCAAACATGGCAAGGCACACGGGTAGCCGCTCATCCCAGAACGTATATTCCAAGGCCAGCGGAACGACCCAACCCCGGCTTAGCTTGGTGCAGATATGCGCCAGGCCCGGCATCAATTCTGCAGCATGATCGCGGACGTCCGAGAATCGTCCCTCGGGAGTGATCCAGATCGCGGTTTGCCCCCCATCAAGAATCGCGGAGGTCTGTTTCAGAAAAGCGGCGGCCCCACTGGTCGTGTTCATCTGTACGCCATAGAAGCCCAGCTTTCCAAATACCGCATATTGCTCCAACGCTTCCGCATCAATCGGTGCGTAAAACTGACGCGATGGGAATAAGCTCCGGTTCAAGAAATGAGCAATCAGTGGGTCCCACCATGATGGATGGTTTCCATAAATCAGAAGAGGTTCATCAGCATCGAATTGCAATGATTCGAGGCATCCACTTTCCACCGCCACCGCATGAAAGTGCCGTTTGACAAACGGTCGCAAAAAGCGATGGAATCCGTTCTGAAACCATGCTGGGACTACAGGTGCCGTTACTTCAGACATGTCGTTTGAATCGAGCTCCGAGTCGAAAAGATACTAACAGCACGCCCCTCTGGCTTCCAGCTCGCAAAAGCAGAACCGGAGAGAATTCGCCCATCAGTGTCGCTGCTGAAAGCTCTCCCTACAACAGGCCATCCGTTTTCAACAAATCCAACATTTTCTTGACAACGGCAGGGTGAGCATCCGCGATGTCGTTCTTCTCACCGACGTCAACACTTAAATCATAAAGTCGCCAATCATCGCCCCCCTGGCTTACCGCCTTCGGCTTCCCGGAACCTGCCGTTTTCCCCGCCTTCTTCGGCGCGCGATAATTCACCAACTTCCAATTTCCCATTCTCATCCCCACCGATGTGGCACCTTCCTGGCTAGCCCAATACAGATACTCGTGCTTGCGTTGATCCGACGCGACACCCTTCAATGTCGGCAAATATGAAATTCCATCGCAGCCTCGTTCGTCATCAACTTCAAACGAAGTGGGTGGGGGTAGTTGTGCGATTTCACAAGCAGTTGGCATGAAATCCCAAAATGCTGAGGGGTGAGCGGAAACGGTTCCTGCTTGCACCTTGCCAGGCCAACGCACCAGCAACGGTACTCGAATGCCGCCGTCATGCATTGATCGCTTATATCCAGTCAGGGCACCATTGGAATCAAAAAACTCGTGCTGGTGCCCGCCCTCCTGATGTGGACCGTTGTCAGAAGTGAAGAACACTGCCGTATCATCATCGATTCCCAACTCTAGCAACAGATTGAAAATCCGCCCCACATCACCATCCATTCGAGTGACCATGGCGGCAAAACCCTTTTCTGGATTGGGCCAGTCTCGGTTGGCGTATTGGCCATAATCCGGAACCTCCATCCCATCACCATGAACACGCCCGGCCTCGTTGTTGGCATGAGGGATTGTCCAATGGATGTGCAACAAAAACGGTGCCTCGTGATTCTTCTTGATGAACCGCAATGCAGCATCCGTCATTTTGTCATGGGAATAAGTCGTCTTTACCGACGACACACGTTTACGACCATTGGGAAAATCCCCAAGTACGTTCCCTGGCATGACCACCTGCCTACGATTCTCCCATAGAAATGGTGGATAAAAATTATGCGCATTACTTTGGTTTAAATACCCGAACCAATAATCGAAACCGTTGTTGTTTGGATGCCCAGCATTGTTGATCTCACTTGGTTCATTCACATTACCAAGGGCCCACTTTCCAACACCACCAGTGACATAACCAGCCTTTTTAAGTCGCTGGGCAACAGTCTGCTCCATGCCACTCATTGATCGAGGACGATTACCGGTCAATCCAGTGTGACCGACATGTTGCCCAGTCCAAAGTACCAACCGCGAGGGTCGGCAAACCGTGTGTCCCGAATAGTGATCGGTAAAACGCATGCCCTCGGCCGCCATCTTATCAAGATTCGGCGTCTGAACCACTTTTTGTCCGTAACATCCCAAATCACCATAACCAAGATCATCTGTCATGATGTAGATGATGTTCGGACGTCGTTTCCCGTCAGCGGCTGCAGCATAATTTGTCGCAGATGCCCCCAACAGCAAAGCCAGCAAGACGGCAATGATTCTTCTCGATTGACAGCTTGCTGACGACACCTTCGGTTCAGTCATGTGTTTGCAATTCATCGCGTGTTGAGTTTCCTTGATTCGCCCGGGGACCTCTCAGCTGAAGATATGTCAGCTGAGATGTCCTCATCATAATGGATTTTGGACCGTAAGCGTGATGTGAAGATCTGGGCAAAATGGTCTGCATTAACCGAGGTACGCAAGAGAAGCTCAGAAACGAACCCACAGTCCCAGCGGGCAACCATGCAATCTGAAACACCTCAGCTCACACAGGCGTCGGCGAAATCTTTCCGTATTAGCTGCCCTTCCACAAAGGTTCAGCCCACCTTCAACCTTGGGTGCGACCGATGCCAAAGAACATTTCCAAGCACACTGGGACACAAACGAATCTGATCGACTTCTGGATCACAGACAGGACGCACCAACGTTGTTTCTCCCTGCCCCAAATCAATCCGATTCCCTGCGGTGGTTTGCAGCACAGGACCAGCGAACCCTGTACGCGGACGTCGGATCACTCGCGCCATTTCACCGGACTCCAGTTCAACAATACTGCCCAAGGGATACATGGTCTCGATGTGCAGAAATGCTCTGATCACGCGTGGATCAAATAATCCGCGTCCAGCCTGATGCAACAGCAACCCCAATGCATCATGAGGAATAATTCCGCGCCGCTCATTGGTTGGAAAGATCAACTGGAGATAGGAATCAACGACATTCAAGATCCGTGCGTAATTGTGAATACGATGTGATTTCACACCACGAGGGTAACCACTGCCATCAAATTGCTCATGCACCTGTTCCATCGCAATCTGAATGCCTTCCGAGACATGTGGAACCTCAGCAACACACGAAACGGAGACAAGCGGATGCTTTCGGTATTCCCACAACTCTGCCTCGTTCATAAGCTCAACCGGCTTACTTGCCGCCCCGCCCATGAGATTGAAGCCAATGTCGTGTAGCAGTGCGGTAAGACCAATCTCGAGTATCTGCTGCCCAGTCAACCCCATCTCGGTTGCCACCGCCATGCCAAGTACCGCCATGCGAACCGATCGGTCATCAACATCACAAGACGCTGCAGCGGCTCCAACCACACCAACCGTCTGATCATGATCTTCAACCAAGGATCCTGCGTAATTGTTCGCAATCTCGACAAATCCATCAGTTGCTAACACCACGTTCTCACGCAGTTGCTGTCGCAGCAACCCAAATTGCTGTTTGGCGAGCAGCATTCCGTTGTCAAGCTCTGCGCCACGCTCGACACACAAAGGTTCGTCGTAGCGATCCACCAGTAGATCTTTAAGCGGCGTAGTTTTCGCAATCCGTTCTTTACGCCCGCGTTCAACTGCCAATGCAATTGGCGATGCATCCTCGGCACAGATAGTCTCAACATCGCGAGAATCGATTCTCAGTTCAGAGACTTCGCGATCACGAAGATTCTTTATGACATCCGATGTGATGCTGGCGTTTGGCCCCAACAGCAGGACTCCCCGACGATCCTCCACGGGATGTTTGCAAACTGTGCCGATACACAGTTCTTCGAGATTGATTCCGACGAGTTCCTGCGACATGTGCACCACACGCAAAGACGAATACAATGGGCCAAACGGCCAATTTTCATTCAAAACATAGGACGCAACCTGAGCGTTTACAAACGTACATCTGAAGGGACTGCTTTCCTACCTACGTAGAAGACGTCTGTTGTATTCCGAACGTGACGATTGACCCGAATATACGGAAAGGGCCCCGCCGGCATGCAGCACCGACCACACCTTACAGCCGACTCGTCTGTTTCCCTACAATCTCGACTACAATTCCCTTCCGATTTTCCTTCGCCTGCTCCACCGAAACCAAGGACCACCCCATGCGCCACGCCGATGTTGTGATCGTCGGAGGCGGCATCGTAGGTCTCGCCAGTGGTCTCAAACTACAAATTCGCTATCCCGACCTTCGACTCAAGCTAATCGAAGCAGAATCGGGGGTTGGGCGGCATCAATCCGGGCATAACTCTGGTGTCCTGCACTCAGGCATCTACTACAAACCTGGATCAAAAAAAGCGACTTGCTGCCGCGCTGGCAAGCAAGAGATGGAAGAATTCTGTACGGAACACTCCATTGACTGGGACAGATGCGGCAAGGTGGTCGTTGCAACGAGCGAGGCGGAACTACCCCGATTGGACAACATTGCGGAGCGTGCGATCCTCAATGGAGTTCAATGTGAGCGAATTAACAGTGACCAACTGAGAGAACTGGAACCCGCCGCTGCCGGGATCTCCGCTTTGCATGTCCCCGAAACGGGTATCGTAAACTATCGAGCGGTTTGCGAGAAAATGGCTGAAATACTCGTCTCTGGTGGTGCGTCTATCGAACTTGATTTTGACTTGATAGGGATTCAGGACGTCGGTAATGGCTTGCAACTTCAAAGCAAATCGGGCCAACATCTCCGGGCCGGAAAAATGATCAATTGTGGAGGGCTGCAATCAGATCGCATTTGCAAAATGGCCGGAATAAATAGCAACCTCAAAGTCGTGCCCTTTCGGGGTGAATATTATGAACTAGCTCCGCACAGCGAAACTCTCTGTCGCAACTTGATCTACCCTGTTCCTGACCCATCATTTCCTTTCCTCGGGGTGCATTTCACTCGCATGATCGACGGGGGTGTGGAATGCGGCCCCAATGCTGTATTGGCCTTGGCACGCGATGGATACAGTTGGCGAGATGTCAGTCTGCATGACCTTGCAGAGACCCTCGCGTTCAAAGGATTTCGAAAACTTGCTGCAAGACACTGGCGCATGGGTTTGGGTGAAATGCACCGTTCAATCAGGAAACAGGCCTTCGTCACTGCGCTGCAAAAACTTATCCCCAGCATCAAGTCGAGTGACCTTGTTTCAGGGCGGGCGGGCGTGAGAGCGCAAACGGTCACACCGACGGGCGAACTGGTAGACGACTTCCTGTTTGAAGTCACCGAGCATTCCATTCATGTGCTCAATGCCCCCTCACCCGCTGCCACTGCGTCTCTCGCAATCGCAAATCACATTGTAGATCGATTCACCGAACAGTTCACTTGAAGCGGCCCCCGTGAAAGTGCAATCCTACCACCGCCTCCGTGAACGCTACGTGGCGTTCATCTCGCGAATGCACCAACAAGCCACTGCCACTGCTAAAAAACCAAGAAGCTCCTGCCAAAACCAAGCGAACTGTAACAGACAACGGTCACGCAAGCACGCTGTGTTGGGGTGGGGCATATGGGTGACAACCCAAAACTCCTACCTTTCACCGCGGGCACCGATCCACGACGCTCAACCGATATGCAGAGCTGCTCTCGCAAGCTGAATCCAACTGGTCCCCACCTTATCAACCTGCATGTTGTATCCCTTAGTCGGAATGTAGGCTCGCTGTCTGTCAACGATACGAATCGCAATGGAACTGGTACTGACCAACCGTTCCATCTGTCTTCGGTTCGTGTAATGCAGAATGATGAATCGCGCATCTGAGGTGATAGCACCGATCTGCCAGGCTGCTGCGTCGAGTCTTAGTTCGGCCAACTCGAGCATGCGGCTAACCGCGGCCGGCAAGGGCCCGAATCTGTCACGCAGTTCCGCACGAATATCCTGAATCTGCGAAGCATCATCAATTTTCGCCATCCGTCGATAGAGATCAATTTTGTGCCTTAAATCAGGCGCATACTTTTCCGGCAGGTACGCTTCCACCGGTAAATCAATATCGACATCAGCCGAAAGTTTTGGCGCCAGGTTTTGCACTTGCCGAACGGCGTCCTCTAGCAACTGGCAATACATCTCGTACCCAACGGCAGCAATGTGCCCACTCTGCTGACTACCCAACAGGTTTCCGGCACCTCGAATTTCAAGATCTCGCATCGAGATGGCAAACCCTGATCCCATCTGACTGAATTCTTCGATGGCACGTAGTCGCTTTGTTGCTTCAGGTGACAAGTGTTTGTGCTGAGCCACCATCAAATAGCAGTGTGCTTGATGCTTATAACGCCCCACCCGCCCACGCAATTGGTGAAGATCGCTGAGTCCGTAATGGTCCGCATCATCAATAAAGATCGTATTTGCGTTGGGTATATCCAGTCCGCTTTCAACAATCGTGGTCGCCAGCAGTAAATCGAAACGATGTTCGATGAAGTCGACCATAACTTTCTCAAGTTCGCCTTCTCCCATCTGACCGTGCCCGATTTCAATTCGCAATTCGGGGACGATTCTTTTCAAACGATCCACGACGGCGTGCATATCGCCGATTCGATTATGGACAAAGAAAATCTGCCCGCCACGATTCAGCTCCCTGATCGCTGCTCGACGAATAAGATTATCATCCCACCTGACGACATTGGTTTCGACTGCCCGCCGTTCAGCAGGCGGTGTCTCTAGATTGCTGATATCACGAACACCCACCAACGCCATGTGGAGTGTACGGGGGATCGGGGTGGCTGATAATGTCATCACATCCACATTACTGTGCAACGTTTTCAGCCGCTCCTTTACGGCAACGCCGAACCGCTGTTCTTCATCAACAATCACAAGACCGAGGCGACTGAAGTTCACATCCTTGCTGGCGACTCGATGAGTCCCAACGACAATATCTACATCCCCCCGTTTAATATCCTTGACGGTTTCACGTTGTTCAGCAGCCGAGCAAAACCGGCTCAGTTTCCTGATCTCAACAGGAAACTCGGCCATTCGGGTCTTGAAGTTATTGTAATGCTGCTCCGCTAAAACTGTCGTTGGAACAAGCACGGCAACCTGATAGCCACTGACCACCGCTTTGAATGCCGCCCGCATGGCGACCTCAGTTTTCCCAAATCCAACATCGCCACAAATGAGCCTATCCATTGGTCTGGCGGACTCCATGTCCTCCTTGCTTGTGGCAATGGCAGTGACCTGGTCGGGAGTTTCTACATAGGGAAAGCTGGCATCAAATTGTCGCTGCCACGCGTTATCGGCGTCAAACACAAGACCGCGCCGGGCCGTTCTCTCCGCCTGCATTTCCAACAGCTCAACCGCCATGTCAGTGACAGCTGATTCTGCTGCTTTCTTTTGACGCGTCCATGACTGCCCACCAATTTTTGCCAGTCGCGGTGTGGTTTTGGTTCCACCGACGTAACGCTGCAACAAACCAATTCGCGAAGCAGGTACGTAGATTTTCGTCCCGCCATCAAACTCAATCGTTAAATGTTCGAGATGCTGCCCATGCTTTTCAATGTGTTTGAGTCCGCGATACAGCCCGATCCCATGAGACAGGTGCACCACCAGATCCCCCGGATTTAACTGCATCAAGCTACTGATCGGCTTTCCGCGAGCACGGGATCGTCCCCGTCGCACCGGGCTTCGGTGAAAAAGCTCGGCGCCGGTTAGAACAAGCACCTTAGCTTCTGCCAACCGGAATCCACCACTCAACTCAGCAACAACCAAATGAAGTCGACCCTGCCTTGCAGCATCTGTGTCGTGCAAAAGCTCAGTCAGACGTTCGCCATCGGCTGGCGTATCTCCTACCAAAATGATTTCATCAGCCTTGGCAACGGAATCCAATCGGGATCGCGTCTCCTCAAGAGACAATGCAAATCCATCTGCCGTCGTCGACTGCAAGTCCACAATGTCATGCTGGGAACCTTCCGCCAAGGTCGTTCCAGAAACCATACGATAGACGGAAAGAGAATCGACCAATGCCTGGTAGGACATCAAATTGGCTTCGTCACCGCTACGTTTTTTCAGCGCATCTGCTGTTCGCTCACATGCCTGAGGATCGATAACGACAACCAAGGTGTCGGATGGCAGATAATCGGCAATTGAGCCCAAGTCCTGCATATCGTCGAACGCGGCAGACGTGCTTTCGCTGTCCACATCGAGAGCATCATGCCTACCGTCTCGCAACTCATTATCGAGAAACGGATCCTCATCCTGATAACGCTGATCAACTTCAATTCCCACTGCTGCAATTTCGATGTGCTCAAGTGACTCGATACTTCTTTGGCTGCCGGGGTCAAAGCGCCTAATCGACTCGATTTCATCACCAAACCACTCGATGCGGATTGGCTGCGGCTGGTCCGCCGAGTAGACATCAAGCAGGCCACCACGTGCCGCGAATTCTCCCGGCAGTTGAACTGCGGTGGTTGCAGAAAACCCTGACTCAGCGAGCCAACGTCGGATCGTTTCGGGTTCAACTTCATCACCAACTGCAATTCGCCGCGTTGATGCTTCGAGCTTCTCTGGTGTTGGCACCAACTGCATCGCACCACCGACGTAAGCAGTCACCAGCAGTGGCGCCGCAGAGTCGGGATTCTGTGCCACGAGCCGCTGCAAAACCTGAAGCCGATCCGCATAATCGTCGTCGCGAATGGATGACGCCGAAGCCTCGCTGGCCGACAGGGGCAAGGATATCGCTTCGGCAACCCCAAAGGCCGCGGCATCCCCTGCAACGACATCAGCGTCCGCAGCCTCGGGAAGGAGCATGAGGATACTGGAAGCATGCCGAGCAAGTGCCGCGGCAAACACACCTCGCAGGCTTCCCCAAACACCTGAAAATGCAAGTTGGGCACCAATCTTGTGCTGCGACAGGCGCACACCAATCCCTACGTTCTCGTCCAGCAGACGAGGAACGTCGACGAGCCTACTGACGTTTTTTTTTCCGATACTTGCCAAGGGTCAACTGACCATTTCTGGGTGGGTCTCCAAGAACGTAACCGGTAGCCGAGGCCATGGGAACACCGCAGCGGACATCAAGCTCTATGTTCCACGTCGCTATTCTTGCAGCCTGCAAACCGTTGACGCAGTGATCACCCGTAAATGACCGAAGAGCAAATGCACCCGGCCTGTCAGACGGGGCCTGTGCGTCTGGTTGTGAGACGCGAAATCGCCACCTAAAATCACGACGTTACAAATTTCTACCATCGCCCCATCGTTCGGATACAGGAAAGCAGATGACCATAGGCATCGGAATCGTCGGTTGTGGCATGATTGCCAACTTTCATGCCAAAGCAATCGCTGACACGGAAGGAGCCAAACTGGTGGCCTGCGTGGACCGCAATCCTGACTTGGCGAGCGCATTTGGCGAAAAGCAGGGCTGTCATCCTTACTCGTCGCTCGAAGCCATGCTAGCTGACCCGGCGGTCAAAGCTGTTTCCATCTGTACTCCGAGCGGTGTGCACCTGGACCCTGCCGTGGCCGCTGCTGAGGCAGGGAAGCATGTGATCGTCGAAAAGCCACTCGAGATCACCACCCAGCGGTGTGACAAAATCATCGAGGCATGTGAAAAGGCCGGCGTCAGGCTAACGGTTACCTTCCAAAGTCGGTTCCATGAATCCAGCAAACTGATGAAAAAAGCTGTTGAAGCTGATCGCTTCGGCAAGATCACCATGGGTGACGCTTACGTGAAGTGGTATCGGAGCCAAGAATACTACGACAGCGGCGCTTGGCGGGGCACATGGGCACTGGACGGTGGCGGGGCTTTGATGAACCAAGCCATTCATTCGGTCGATTTGCTCGTGTGGCTGATGGGACCTGTTGAAGAAATCAGCGCCATGATGGACACCATGACCCATGAACGCATCGAAGTTGAGGATGTAGCGGTAGCCAACTTGAAATTTGCATCGGGCGCGCTGGGAGTCATTGAGGCTACCACCACCTCCTACCCCGGCGCCTTGAAGCGAATCGAGATCAGCGGCGACAAAGGATCAGCCGTACTTGAAGAGGAGGATATCAAGGATTGGCAGTTTGCCGAGGAAACTGATGAGGACGAGACCATTCGCACGGAGATGGCCGGTAAAACCGATAGCGGCGGCGGGGCTGCTGATCCATCGGCAATCAGCCACCACGGACACACCATGGTCTTCGAAGAATTCATCTCATCAATCATTGAAGACCGACCTTCGCTAATCGACGGCCACGAAGGACGACGCAGCGTTGAGGTGATCGAGGCGATCTACCAGAGCGCCAAGTCCGGCCAACGAATCAAACTGAATTGATCCGCCTGACTTCCATGACTCAAAACTGGAAAAGGCTGACCAACCGAATGAGCATGCAAGGCAGGTTGTCCGTGCTGCGTCCGTCCCGAAGGCATGCCGCTGTGTTGAAGGC
>DOPG01000470.1:21727-41289 GCA_003513555.1 Rhodopirellula sp.
CTGTGTTGAAGGCATGCCGCTGTGTCTACGCGTTAGCTCCGCCTTTTACTCGCCAAGCTAATCTTCCAACTCAGGCAGCAAGAAGCAGATGACTTCCCGGTCATTGCGCACAAGCAAATGGCGTCCCGCAAGCGTCGGCACGTTCCATGTTTTGGCATTCAAAGCTGGCAAACGCAAGAGTTCTCGGTATTCGTTGCGATCCGCAGCTGCAAGCACCACTTCTCCACCTTCGGCTTGCCCGAGGATCACATTGCCAGCCACCAGAATCTGCCCCTGCCCCAGACGCGTGCGCCGCCCTTGGATCCACAAACGCTCGCCATCGGAGATATCAACCGCCTCAAGTGACCCGTTGCTGATTGCAAACGCCGTGTCGCCCACAACAGCTGCGTGCGTGAATTTGGTCTTCAATACACGACTTGACTTCCAAAGCTCCTCGGCAGTCCACTGCCCCTGCGATCCCGTCACTTGATAAAGACCGCTTCCACCGCCATATCCTTTTCCAATCAAAAAACGATTTTCACCGGCTGGAACCACCATGGCACAGTTGGCACCACCATTCGACTGCCCGGGCCAAGCTGCTTCCCAAAGAACACTTCCGTCATCAACTTCGTGCCCGGTTATCGTACGTTCATTGACAGACACAATCTGTCGCTTACCACCCAGATTCAGCAGCGCCGGTGAGGCATAGCTGATCTGGTCTTCTCCTGCTGTCCAAAGCACATCACCCGATGCAGCACTCAACGCAATCAGGCTGCGTCCGGTCTCACTATTCGCAGCAGGTCCACCAAAGGGAACGACACAGAGGGTGCCATCGATGACCAGCGGCGATGCCGCTCGCCCCCAAGTGATCATCTCTTCTGATTCTACTTGAGCCCAACCAGCAAGTGCTAAAAGATCGACGCTCCAGACAACTTCACCTGACTCGATATCGACGCACCACACGGTTCCGGTCGCCCCTTGCGCGAACACCCGATCGCCCACAATGGTCGGGGTGCTTCGAGGCCCAGCACCACCCATCAAATTTTGATGAAGGGCTTCGTGCGACACGATCCACAACAGCTCTCCATCCGCTAATCGATAACACGCCAAACACTCATCATCACCTCGCTGCTCGAGCGTCACTGCCTTGTCACCAGAAACAGCGAACGCAGACCATCCGGCACCTAGTCCTTGACGCCAGAGAGTTCGCACCTCATCCACCGATGCCGGCACAGAAAAGTCGCGTGTTGCAATCACACCGGTTCGCTCACTGCCGAGAAATCCATACGAAGCCGCATCCGCAGACCGAACTTCTGCCGAGAGAAGCCTTGAGTCTTCACTCGATGGGACCGCCAACTGCGGCCCCTTCGAATCCTTCACTGTCCGCATCGCAGGGGGCGGACTTCCGAAGCGATAGGCATACTGCGGCAACAATTCACCGCTAAAACCCTCAAACCTGAACAGCGTCACAGCCACCACGATCGCCAACACGCCTGCCAAGGGCACTACCAAACCATTCCACCTCATGCGAGCAAGGCAGTGCAACTGAAACAGGATGTAACCCCCCAGCACAAAACACAACGCCACAGTGCCCATATTGGAAAACTGGTGATCCGTTTTCGTAGCGTTCCACTGTAAATACCCCGCCCCGAGCAGTGCTAGCACGGTAGCAACGATCGCTCGCCGCACACGATTACGTGGTCGCTTGATCTTCCCTCGCGATGCAGCGTGTTCCTCTTCATGCAATCCAGTTCGCTGGTTACCAGCAACTAGGTGACCTGCTTGTGATTCCTGATCTACTGATTCGCCAGCCCCGAAATCCTGAACAAGTCTGCCGGCTTCGACCTGAGTCTCGTCCGTGCTCGAATCTGATGAACCTGATGCTGCCATCAAACATCCACCATTTCGTTATCGGGGGTTTTCTTCATACGTTTGCGGAGATCACGGCAGGCGTCACTGGGACTGCTGCATAAGGAACAGCTCACGCTACCATCCTCATTCTTGGTTCCGTTAACTCCACCACACGACCCACTGATCGATCGCTGACCGAACAAAACCCCAACGGACATTGCAAACAGCAACAGAGCAAATGCCACGGCAGTCACCAAAAACATGGTGAACCGCCCATTCCCCTCTACCTCCGGAGCCACCAAATCCTCGGCACTGTTCCCAACAGCAATGTACTGGGCCAAGGCACCATTGCCTGTCAGTTGATAACCAGAAGGCTCAGCCGCGTCACGAGCGACAAGAAGCACATCCAAGCCTTCCGCCTTCGCTACTCGAAGCGCCTCTTCCGGGCCAAGCACATTCAACGCCGTTGCCCATGCGTCAGCAGCCATACAAGACTCGCTGACAACAGTCACCGATGCAAGCGGATGTTCTATGGGCATGCCAGTACGTGGATCAATGGTATGAGAATATCGCGTTCCATCAATCTCGAAGTAATTGCGGTAGTCGCCAGAAGTTGCCATCGAACGATCATTCCCGCCTCCCACATTTAACGAATGCGCAATCAACAGTGAGTCAGTCGCAGCATCAGGCATTTGTATGCCTACTTTCCACCATTGGCCAGCCTTATTGCCACTCACAGAGACTTCGCCACCTATCTCTACAAAAACATTTTCTGCCCCTTGCTCATTCAGTAATTCAACCACCAGGTCAACCGCATAACCCTTCGCCACTGCGGACAAATCAATCCCAAGTGCCGGCACTGATTTTTTTAGGGACGGCGGATCCATCCGCACCGCTAATTTGCCGTATCCAACCGACTCCTGCAGGCTTGTGATTACCTCAACTGCGGGCACTGCCCGTTTCGAGCGATCGGGGCCGAAGTTCCATTCATTCACGAGTGGCCCCACCGTGACATCAAACGCACCCGCAGTCTTCCCAGCAACCTCCTGCGAGAACGCGACCACAGTCGCAAGCTCTTCGCTCACGGGAAACCAATCGGTTGACTCAGATCGATTGAAGCGACTGATCTCCGATCCCTCGAGGTAAGTTGACATCTGGTCGTTCACGTTTCTCAACAGTTGATCAACCAGAAAAGCTACATCCTCTTTCAAATCGGGAGCGTCAAAGATTTTGATATTGAAGCTCGTGCCCATGGTCGGACCGCTCAACTCAAGCACCTGAGGCGTTCCCTGCGCGAAGCCACGACGCGTCAGACTGGGACATCCGAGTATGAGACACGCAATTGCGATCAAATACCCAACAAGTCGGCTATTCATCAAACACCCCAGAGAAGGACTTTGGACGCAGCATCAGAATGTGAAACAGTCAGTATAGGACCGACCCGCTCGACCGCAATCAGATCAACACGAGCAGATGTTGACAGCCAAAAAACCAGGCCGCAGTGCCAGCCAGGACGGAACAGTCCAACGCTCAAACGTCACACACCACCGCCTTGTGGAATGTTCAAACCTACCGCCAAACCCAACCTTCGTGGCTCAACCACCATCGCCAATCCATGGACAAAACATCACGGAACTTCACACCGACCCGGTACCCACCGCGATCCCAAAAGCCCGGGACTAGCTGCCCAATCAACCGCCGAAATCGTCATAGGCGATGTTCTCGGGCTCGACACCAAGATCATCCAGCATTTTGAACACAGCCGCGTTCATCATTGGAGGACCACAGATGTAGTACTCGTTGTCTTCCGGAGCAGGATGCTTCGAGAGATAATTATCAAGCAGCACTTGATGGATAAATCCGACATAGCCATCCCAATTATCTTCGGGCTGCGGTTCCGACAGCGCGATATTGAACTTGAAGTTCGGGAAATCCTTTTCGATTTCTCTGAAGTGATCAATGTAGAACAATTCCCGAAGGCTTCGTCCGCCATACCAGTAGGAAACCTTCCGGCTTGTCTTCCCTCGCTTGAACAACTCGAAAATGTGACTACGGAGAGGCGCCATTCCGGCACCACCACCGATGTAGACCATTTCGGCCTCGGTGTCCTTAATAAAGAACTCACCGTACGGACCGCTAATCACGGCTTCGTCGCCAGGCTTCAAGCTGAAGATCCAGCTGCTCATTTTCCCTGGCGGCACGTCTGGCAGGCGCGGTGGGGGGCTTGCGACGCGGATATTCAGCATGATGATGCCTTTCTCCCCAGGATAGTTTGCCATTGAGTAGGCTCGCACTACCGGTTCGTCAACTTTGGATACAAATCGCCAAATATCAAACTTGTCCCAGTCCTCGCGGTACTCCTCCTCGATATCGAAATCCTTGTACGCGATCTCGTGAGGAGGACACTCGATCTGGATGTAACCCCCTGCACGGAAGTCGACGTCTTCACCTTCGGGCAGTTCCAACACAAACTCTTTGATGAAAGTTGCAACGTTGTGGTTACTGCGAACCTTGCACGTCCATTTTTTGGTATCAAACGCTTCCGCTGGCACTTCGACCGTCATGTCGGTTTTGACAGCCACCTGACAGCTCAACCGTTCTCCCTCAGCCGCCTCTTTCTTGTTGATGTGGTCCTTCTCAGTGGCAAGAATTTCACCGCCACCATCGCTAACCTTGACCTTGCATTGGGCGCATGTTCCACCGCCGCCACAGGCACTACTGACGAACACACCCGCATCCGCGAGAGCACCCAGTAGTTTTCCACCCGCCGGAACTTCGACAGTCTTCTGCTCGTTGATCACGATTTTAACCGGACCCGACGCTACAAGCTGACTTTTGGCAGCCAGAATGACAAGCACCAATGCCACCACTACCGCGGTAAACATCCCGATCCCTAGAACGATATTAAAAATTTCCATCTCAAAAGACTCTTGCGAGAGTTTGCTTCTCTAAAATCAATGTTCGGTAATGGCTTACAGTTGGATGCCGCCAAAGGACATGAAGGCCAGTGCCATCAAGCCGACCGTGATGAACGTAATACCCAAACCGCGTAGCGGTGGTGGTACGTCACTGTATTTCAACTTTTCTCTAATTCCGGCGAGTGCGGCAATCGCCAAAGCCCAACCGACTCCACAACCAATCCCGTATACAACCGACTCGGCAAAGTTGTAACTCTTCTCTTGCATGAAGAGAGAGCCTCCGAGAATTGCGCAATTCACTGTGATCAACGGCAGGAAAATCCCCAACGCGTTGTAGAGCGGTGGAAAAAACTTGTCCAAAGTCATTTCCAGAATCTGGACCATTGCGGCAATCACACCAATGAAACTGATGAACCCGAGGAATGACAAGTCGACGGTCGCAAAGTCCACTGTTTCAGTCGAGATAAAGCCATTCGCCCAGGAGAGAGCTCCCTTCTTCAGAAGGTTTGCATAAATCAGTTGATTAACAGGGATCGTAATCGCCTCAATCACGATGACGGCAAAGCCTAGACCGACAGCCGTTTTCACATTTTTGCTGATCGCCAAAAACGTGCACATTCCCAAGAAGAAGGCAAGCGCGAGGTTTTCAATGAAAACAGCTGTGATGAAGATATTAAAATAATGCATGGTTCTCTCACGCCTCCTCAATCTGATCTGGCTTGTACGCTCTGATTGCCCAGATCAGCAACCCGATCAGGAAGAAGGCACTGGGTGGTAATAGCATCAAGTTGTTAGGGTTGTACCAACCGCCGTTTCTATCCAGCGGGAATAGCTCAAGCCCGAACAATGAACCGCTGCCGAACAGCTCGCGGAAGAAGGCGACAAACATCAGCACCAAGCCGTATCCCATGCCATTGCCAATCCCGTCGAGAAAACTGACCCAAGGGCCATTCTTCATCGCGAAGCCCTCAGCCCGCCCCATCACAATGCAGTTTGTGATGATCAATCCAACAAAAACGGACAACTGTTTACTGATGTCATACATGTAAGCTTTCAGAATCTGGTCAACCACAATCACCAGCGAGGCGATCACCGTCATCTGAACAATGATGCGGATACTACTTGGAATGAAGCTTCGGATCGCGCTAACTGCAAGATTGCTGAACGCGGTCACTGCTATCACTGCCAAGCTCATCACCAAAGATGTTTCCATCTTTGTGGTCACCGCCAAGGCGGAACAGATTCCAAGAATCTGCAAAGCAATTGGATTGTTGTTGATGAGCGGATCGACCAGCACATCGGTCTTTTTCGTTGCCATTACTTGTCTCCCTCAGTTCCTGAGGCTTTATCGTCGTTAATCTCTTCCTTGAGCTTGCCCAAGTAAGTTCCATAGCCGTCATCACTGGCCCAGTAACGAATCAAATTCGTGACACCGCGACTGGTAATCGTGGCTCCAGATAACCCATCGACCTCGTACTCGCTATCGCCAGGTCCCTTAGCAACTTGAGCCGCCGGTTCATGATCGGCGTCGTAAAGTTTTTTTCCGTCCCACATCGCTTTCCAACGCGGGTTATCAACCTCACCCCCAAGTCCCGGGGTTTCTTTGTGCTGGTAGAAGGTCAGACCTTGAATCGTCTCCAAATCGCTTCGGAGGGCCAAGTAACCGTAGAGAGTGCCCCACAAGCCTTTGCCATAAACTGGCAGAACCACCTGCAAAATATTGTCGGTTCCGGGCTTTTTGACGAAGTAAACCTTCATCACCTTCGGCCGTCGAGGCTCGCCTGGGTTGAACTGCGGACTCTCAATCGGGATGCTCGTCGCCGGATTGGCTGCTTCTTCGACAAGGTTGTACTTGTCAAGTTCAGCTTCATCGCCCACGTACTCCCCAGTCTCCAGATTGACCAACTTTGCACTCACGTAGCCGTTGAGCTTATCGATCTGATTTGTGGTCAACTCGTTTGCCTGGACGCCATACTCACCAATCGCTAACCCGGTAGCATCAAGGATATTCTTTTGCTGGTCCAGCTTGACGTTGGCTTCCTGTTTGCCACGCAGGGAAACCGCCGCGGTGCTCACAGCAAGAGAGCAAACCACGCACAGCACTGCTGCGACGCCTAGGGTATATCCCAATGAATCACGTTGTTGCATAGCGTTTCTTCCTGCTTGATACGTTGAACTGTACTACGTAGTAGTCGATCAGTGGAGCGAATACATTCCCGAACAGAATCGCCAACATGATTCCTTCCGGAAACGCGGGATTGACCACGCGAATCAAGACTGTCATGAAGCCGATCAAGGCCCCGTAGAACCACTTGCCTTTGTCGGTCATTGACGCACTGACTGGGTCGGTAGCCATGAACACGAGGCCAAAGGCGAGTCCCCCGATTGTCAACTGCCAATAAAATGGGACGCCCAACATGGGGTTGGCAGCAGCGGTTTCCGGTGAGATGCTCGCGACGCCGTTCATCAATAAAGTAGTACCGATAACACCGCCAATCACGGCAGCCATGATCTTCCAAGACCCGATCCCTGTCGCAATCAAGATCCCTGCACCCACAATACAAAGCAGGGCGCTCGTCTCTCCAACGCAGCCTTGAATCGTCCCGAGGAAGGTACTCATCCACGTGATCGACCCGGGGCCCCACTCATACATCACATTGCCAAGTGACTGGACAGCTGGGTTCGTCACTCCTTCCTGAGCCTGAGCGTTCGCCATCTGCCCAAGTGCTGTTGCCCCGCTAAACCCGTCAACGGCCGTCCAAACCTTATCACCACTGATTTGGCCCGCGTAAGCGAAGTACAGGAAGGCTCGACTCGTCAGGGCCACGTTCAAAAAGTTTCGCCCGGTACCGCCGAAGACCTCTTTGGCAACAATCACGCCAAAGGCGATCCCGAGTGCCACCTGCCAAAGCGGAATCGAAGCCGGCAAAGTCAATGGAAACAAAAGACCGGTAACGAGGAAACCCTCATTGATCTCATGCCCCCGCAACACACTGAACACCAACTCAATGTGCCCCCCAACAAACATGCATACCGCATAGATGGGTATAAAGAAAATTGCTCCGAGGATGAGGTTCCCGGCAATATTACTCGGATCATTCGCGAACCCAATCGCGTTATAAATCGTGTAGTGCCAATCACCCACGTGATCGATGCCGGCCGCCTCCATCTTTTGAATGGCGGAGTTTGCCTGGTATCCGACGTTCCACATTCCGAACAGGGTAACGGGGACCAACGCCATCACAACGGTGATCATCATCCGCTTCAGGTCAATCCCATCGCGCACGTGGGTCTTTCCCGAGGCTACCTCGCCGGGGGTGTACAAAAACGTGTCCAACGCTTCGTACATCGGATACGCCGCTTCTAAAAGCCCGCCCTTGGCAAACAAGGGATGGACTTTATCGAGGACGTCACGCAGTGCTTTCATCTCTATTTTCCTGTCAATCCAACCAAAGGTTCAGGATCAGCCTTCTCGCTCAATCGTTTCCAAACTGGCACGCAACAAGGATCCGTATTCGTATTTACCCGGGCACACAAATGTGCACAGAGCCAAGTCTTCTTCTTCTAATTCCAAAACACCCAACTGCTGTGCTTCGTCGGTGTCACGATAAATCAGTGACCGCAATAACTGGGTCGGCAAAATGTCCAATGGCATCACTTTCTCGTAAGTGCCAAGAGGTACCATCGCTCGTTCGCTACCATGAGTGCTGGTAGTGAAAGCAAACTTCTTGTTCGGCAATCCCGCGGAGGCAAATACGCGTGTTGTTGAGTACTTGTCCAAACCAGGCTTCTGCCACCCGAGGAACTCCCGCTCGTCCCCTTCCTCAAGGACCGATACCTGAGTGTGATATCGTCCGAGGTACTGATGGGGCGTTAGGGCCGTGTGGCCGCATAGAACCGAACCCGATACAGGCCGGATCTTGACACTTTCGTCGTACTGCCCAGCGATCAACTCGTCTACACATGCGCCGAGACAAGTCTCCAGCAAACGCGGCTGACTCACCACTGGGCCACCCAAGGAAATCACTCGACGTGTGTCGACCGTGCCGGTCTGCAAGAAAGTCCCGATTGCGCAAACATCCTGATAGCCGATGTACCAAACGGTTTTCTGTGGGCCGACTGGATCAAGAAAGTGAATGTGCGTTCCAACAAGGCCAGCGGGGTGCGGCCCGGCGAATGTCTCGAGCTGAACACCGTTGATGCCCTCGCCCGGAATCTCCGCACCCTCGCCCTTGCAGACGAACACTTTGCCATCGACGAGTTGGGTCAGCGCCTGCAAACCCAACGCAAATTGTTCCTTACGATCCGCGATTGCGATCGCTGGATCCGCAGCCAGCGGATTGGTATCAACCGCCTGAACGAAAATCGAACTCGGCTGCGACCCGGGAACGGGAACCTTTCCATAGGGCCGTGTTCGCAAAGCTGTCCACAATCCCGACAGTCGCAACTGCTCAGTCAAGCCCTCGCGTCCGAGATCGATGGGGTCACGCCCTCGTGCCCCTTGAAACTCGACACAACTGCTGCCTTCGACGTCGATTTCGACCGACTCGAATTTACGCTTCGCACCGCGTGTGACTGCCGCGACTGTACCGGCCGCTGGTGAAGTGTAGAGAACGCCGGGGTTTTTCTTGTCCTCAAACAGAGGCTGTCCGGTCAACACTTTATCCCCTACGGCAACAAGCATCGTTGGCTTCATGCCAACATAGTCATCGCCGAGGAGGGCGACGCGGCTAACCGCCGGCGCCTTATCGATATGCTGTTCGGGGCTGCCGAGGATGGGCAGATCTAAACCCTGTCTAATCTTGGTCATCGCTGTGTAGGTGCTCAAAATGACTGTGGAGGACAGAATGGTTGAATTTGCTGAAAACTCAGCCGCTACTGCACCAACTCTCGACATTGTGATTTTTTTCACAAAGTCATTTCAGTACACAGACCGGGAAGTGGCGATCTGAGACTGACGAGCAAGTGGAGGTTCCGACCTGCCCGAGCTTGGGAAGTATGCCTCGGTCTGAACCACACCACTCCACCGGTAAAAACCGGAGGGGGGGCAGAAAGAGCAACACCGAGCGCGAAGTTTTGCGGTCGCAAATATGCCACAAGCCTAGAGAATTGGCAACGGCACTCAGATTGACACCCTAAAAATGGTCGCACAGGAAGGCTAACGCAGGCAAGTTTTCCATTAGGAGCTGTGAAGGGTAATAAATTTGGGGTGTAGAAAACCTGTCTTTCCGTTTCCAATGATGGCTAATGGTCAGTCACAGAGCTAACGCGCAAGGTTCGAACCTACGAGCCAAATGCCGAAATTCGATCCCTTTGCATGTTCCACCTGGCGATCGACTTCCTTCCCTCCGATTATTGGATGTCATGAAAACAAACCGTCTGGCCATTTTGCTGTGCCTTTCCTTCGCTTGCGTCCACGTTTTCACTCAGGTGGGATGCAGCAGGCAAGAGCCCACCAACAATTCGGCAACCACCACGGGCGACCTCGCAGGCCACGACCATGCGGATGGCGACCACGGCGATCACGACCACGGCGATCACGACCACCCGGCACACGGGATTCGCGGTGGCCACCTGATCAACCTTAGCGGAGACAAAGAGGTCGAAGTGCAGTTCACCGACGAGGCGGACAAATTTGTCATCCACGTTGCCGATGCTGCCCGGCCTGGGACGGTGACCAAAGTGTTGATGAGTACTAACATCGATGGAAAACTCACCGACTACTCTCTTGAGAAAGCAGAAACCGACGAGGGCGTGGTGTACGAAATCACCAGTTCTGGACTTGCACAAGCCGTAAAAATGGGAGACGTTGTGAATACAACTCTCACAATCACAACGACAGACGGGGATATCACCGGCGTCTACAAACATCACGCTCATTGAGCAGCCTGCTTTAAACGCTGCTGTGCTGATGGCCTTGCTGCGAGGGAGTGGCCTTGCTGCGAGGGAGTGGTGTTGCATCCGTAGGTGGCAAATCGACCACAGAGAGTCCAGCAATCCGGGGAACTGCTTAGCGATCTGCCTCAGCGGCAAAAAAACAACTCGGCGTCAGCCTGAGCGAACTGCCATGCCAGTGGTTACAACCGGCAATTCCAGATTGCCGTGGGACGAATTGCAGACACCATCCTCATCCGTCCGATCACAGATTCGTATGAATCTGCGATTGGCGATTTAGCACCTTCACGTTTCATCCATTGCGGCATACAGTCACAGCAACAAGTATCGGCACGTCTGCCACCCCGACTATTATTACGCGTTCAACCAACTTACTGGAATCGATTCCTTTGCGTCGCCAAGACATACGAAACGTCGTCATCATCGCACATGTGGACCACGGAAAGACTACTCTCGTTGACTGCCTCCTTCGTCAGAGCGGGCAGTTCCGCGATGCTGAGTTGAAAGGCGAGCGAATTCTTGATTCCAATGATCTTGAACGCGAGCGTGGCATCACCATCCTTTCGAAGAATATCGCCATCCCATACCGGGGGGTAAAAATCAACTTGATCGACACCCCGGGTCACGCTGATTTCGGCGGCGAGGTGGAACGGGTGGTCAAAATGGCCGACGGGTGCTTGCTGTTGGTTGATGCCGCAGAAGGTCCGATGCCGCAGACCCGGTTTGTCCTTGAGAAAGCTTTGCAGGCGGGCGTCCGACCGATCGTCGTGGTCAATAAAGTTGACCGGCCCGATGGACGTCCGACTGAAGCCCTTGATGAAGGACTCGAACTGCTAGCTGAGCTAGGCGGTGACGAACAACTGGACAATGCTGCCTACGTGTACACCAGTGCCAAGGATGGGTATGCCACCTTGGACCCTGCCACGCCAAGCAATGACATGCGTCCGCTGCTTGACCTGTTGGTTGATGCCCTGCCGGGCCCGGAAGTCGACGAGAAAGCGCCGCTGCAGATGATGGTGACCACGCTCGACTGGAGCGAATACGTCGGTCGCATCGCGGTGGGAAGGATTGAATCTGGCACGGTTAAACTGGGGCAAACAATCGATCTTCATCACAAAGATGGAGTCAAGAAGCAGAAAGTCGGAGGCCTGTTTGTTTTTGACAATTTGGGACGAGCGGCAGCCGAATCGGCCACGGCGGGTGACATCATCGCGATCGAAGGGATCGCTGATGTCGAGATTGGAGACACGATTGGCGCCGTCGACGCAAACAACGCTCTTCCCCGTTTAACAGTCGACGAGCCGACACTGGAAATGGTCTTCAGCGTCAATTCGTCGCCCATGGTGGGTAGAGAAGGCAAGTACGTTACCACCCGACAACTGAAAGCACGACTCGAAAAAGAACTCGAACGTAACGTGGCGTTACGAGTCGAGATGGTAGAAGGCGCCGAGGCCTACGCCGTCAAAGGGCGAGGTGTCCTCCACTTGGCGATTCTTATCGAGACCATGCGACGCGAAGGCTTTGAGCTAAGCGTCGGGAAACCCCGCGTCATCTTCAAAACCATTGATGGCAAAAAACACGAACCTTTTGAAACGTTGCGTATCGAGGTGCCCACCGACACGATGGGCCCCGTGATGGAACTGGTTGGCCTAAGACGTGGACAACTCGAAGAGATGACCCAACGTGGCGAATACAGCCTGTTGAAATTCCTGGTTCCCTCACGTGGCTTGATCGGATTGCGAACCAAATTACTTAACGCAACACGTGGCACGGCAATCATCCACCATCGCTTTGAAAGTTATCGTCCAGTTGAGGGAGACGTTCCGCGACGAGCCAACGGTGTGCTGATTTCCATGGTGAGTGGCAAAACCATGCCGTTCGCAATGTTCGGTCTTCAAGACCGTAGCGAACTTCTCGTTCCTCCCGGAATTGAAGTCTACGAGGGAATGCTGGTCGGAGAAAACGCCCGCGACAACGACATGACGGTGAACCCCTGTCGCGAAAAGAAACTCACCAACATTCGCGCCGCGGGAAGCGATGAAAATGTCATCCTGAAACCACCCCGCGATTTGTCACTCGAAGCTGCCCTGGAGTACATCGAGGAAGATGAGTTGGTAGAAGTCACGCCGGACAACATTCGTCTGAGAAAAATTGTTCTCAAGGAAAGCGATCGCCGGCGTCTGAATCGCAACGCCGCGGCAAACGTTTCCTGAACGCGAAGCCCGGCAGAAAAAGCACCTCCCCCGGCCACATCAGGGTGTTAGCCGAGACACTTGGCAGCACCGAGACGCATCGGGGATGTCCTTTGGTCGTTTACCCCGCATCGGGCGGCCTGATGTCGAATTCGCTCGCATCCAGCCACTTCGTGCTCAACCGAGTGAGAAAAGCCTCAAAGGCGGGCCGGATTGAATGGCGTCGCCGGGACGTTGCCAGAAGCATGCTTACGAAGTAGCGGCCGCAGACGTTGCATCACTCGCACAGCTTGCTCGTCTGGGTCGACTGCGAGGTTATTGAATTCCATCGGGTCAGCATGATGATCGTAGAGTTCTTTTCCTGCCTCACCATTAGCCCATTCCGTGTATCGCCACCTTTCGGTTCGGATACTGCATCCCATCACAGGCAGGGGCAAGCGTTTGTCGGCAGGGCGGAGAATTTGCGTAATCGCGAGCCCGTCCCACATCCCGATTGGATCTTGCAGCAGCTTCTCCAGACTTCGTCCGGCCAAGCCCTTGGGAGCAGGAATCCCTGCCAAGCCTGTTAGCGTGGGATAAAGGTCGACGAACTCAACCACTCTCGGGCTCGCAGTGCCATTCCCGGATTGCCCAGGGGCTCGGATGATCAGCGGCGCCCTGGCACCTTGCTCAAACAAGGTTCGCTTCTGCCAAATCCCATTGTGCTCCCCAAGGTGATAGCCGTGATCACTCCATAACACCACGATCGTATTTTCTTTCAAATCGAGCCGATCCAATGCGTCAAGCAATCGTCCAACCTGCGCGTCGACGAAGGAAACGCAAGCGTAATAAGCCTGCGTGGCCTGCAGCAGAGTACTCTTCGGCAGGCTGTAGTTTGGCACAGGACAATTATGTGCAAACGCTGCCGTGGGGATATCCGCCCGGTCGTCGATCGGCGCAAACGGCAGCCTGAGATTCTCCACCGGATACAGGTCAAAGTATTTGCGTGGTGCAACATAAGGCGTATGAGGCCTAAAGAACCCGACAGCCAAAAAGAACGGTTCGTGGCGTTTTGATTCCATCAGACGAATCGCCTCTGTCGCAATCATCCCGTCCGTTTGCTCCTCGTCTTTTCCATCGGCAGCGAGCCAACTCAGAGCGCCACTGATTTTTCGGTGTGGCTCCGCATTGAAAACCAGCCTTTCTTCTTCTTTATCTCTTCCGATCGGATTGACGGTCTGCATCCACGAAGGTGGGTCATCAAAGCC
This sequence comes from Rhodopirellula sp., assembly GCA_003513555.1. Lineage (GTDB taxonomy): Bacteria > Planctomycetota > Planctomycetia > Pirellulales > Pirellulaceae > Rubripirellula. The sequence goes on from DOPG01000470.1 coordinate 35,810, forward strand.
ATCAGTCCCAATAGAAGCAGGCACGTTGTAGTGATAAATCTTCCCCACACGCCCCGCATAATACCCCGCTTGCTGAAACGCCTGCGGCAGAGTGACCACCTCTGGGAGCTCATCGCGAAAATGGCGATCCAAATCGTATACTTTGATTTGATCGGGGCGCAAGCCAGTCATAAGCGAGGCACGCGTAGGATTGCACAGCGGCAATTGGTTGTACGCTCGTTGGAAACAAACGCCGCTGGCTGCAAGACGATCAATGTTGGGAGTCTTGGCAATCAAATCACCATAACATCCCAGCGAGCAGGCAAGGTCATCTACCGCAATGAACAAAACGTTAGGACGAGTTTTTGTCGCCGCCAGATGTTGTCTGACTTGCCCACTCGCTGCTGGCGTTTGTCCCCTCACCTGTGGTCGCATCTCTGCTTCCGTTGATGAGCAAGGGCGAGTCGAACTTGCAGGTTGCCCCAATCCCGCCAACCCATCTTCAGTCGCCATGACATGAGCGTTCGCAGTGAGTTCGGCGAGAAAGCCGAAAATCACTACCACACAAAATTTTTGTCTTAATGTCATTGGTCTAATCTCCAACCCTCTCGGTACTCACCCTTCACAATCTGCTCGGCCTCCGGGCAGTTCCGTGCTTGCATGTTCTTCGAATCCCAGTGAATGATTTCGCCTGTTCGCATGGCAAGCAATCCTAACAAAGTGATCTCAGTCAGCTTCGCCCCGTAACTGAATTCGCTGCTCGCCGGCGGGCCACCTTTAATGGCGTCCACCCAATCACGATGATGCCCAGCCGAACGCCTGAGAGTCTCTTCGGGCTTTTGCACTGTCTTGGCGAGTGTTTCGGGGTAGACGACCGCTTGACCGCCGGCTCCGCCACAAAGCATCACACCTTTGGAACCGACAAACAACACGCCACGGCGGGGCAGGCTAACAGAAGCTGGCAATACCTCCGGCGTTGGGGGTAACAGCCCACCGCTATACCACTTCAATCGAACCGGACCACGGGAACCGCTCGCAGGAAAATCAAAATAGCCAATTTCACCAAATGGCGCGAGATTCGGATCGCTCGCTCCCGCTGCTCGCATCTCAACGCGATGTGGTCGCCCCAAGTCGAGAGCCCAAACAGCAGAGTCCAAGTCATGGCAGCCAAAATCTCCCATCGCGCCGCAGCCAAAACTCCAAAAATCTCGCCACGCAACCGGTGCGTAAGCCTCATGAAAATCGGGAGGATTCCGGACGCCACACCACAGATCCCAATTCAACCCGTGGGGATGCGGCTGGGCAGTCACGGGAGGCTTCGTCAATGATTTGTTCCAGCGAGTGGCAGGCACCCAGGCGTGCACTTCCGACACTTCTCCGATCGCTCCTGCACGAACCAACTCAACCGTCTCGCGGATTGTATCTTTGGAATGTCCCTGATTGCCTAATTGGGTAGCGACTCCTGTTTCGGCAGCGACACGACTGACCAATCTCGCCTCGGCAATATTATGGGTCAACGGTTTTTCGCAATAGACGTGCTTTCCAACTCGCATCGCAGCGAGCGACACATGCGCGTGCATGTGATCAGGCGTGGCACACAGCACGGCATCGAATTCGGATGCCTGTGTGGCCAATAGTTCCCGGTAATCAACGTGCTGATGACATTTAAATGCTGGCTCCATCTGTTGATAGTGTTTTTCAATTTCCTCACAAACCGGCAAACGTCCTGCATCGCCTCGATAATAGAAGTTGGTAAGATCCCAGCGTTCGGCAGGATCAGCGACAGCCGAAACTCGAACATCTTTCAACTTCAATAGTTCGCGAACATTCTGACGCCCACGCCCTCCTGCACCAACCAGCGCGACATTCACTCGATCACTGGGGGCTGTATGTGCCGGCCCCCCCAAAACATGAGGTTGAACAATCATCGCGGCAGCTGTCGCTCCGCCGGTCCTCAAGAAACGACGTCGCGAAACATCCGCTCTCGCGAGCCGTTTGGAGTCTGCCGTCCGAAAATTCACCACCGAGTCGGCAGGTTTTTTTCTTGAATTCATCACTGTTGCTTTCCGTTATTTGAAGACCCATCTGGAAAAACTGCTGGCTACCCTCGTCAAAATTCTTCGACTTGCTACTGTAAGGTAACTGCTACGAGCCCGTCCCCGACTCACGATGGAGCACTTCGGCGTGACTTCCCCCATTCTATTTGAATCGCACTCACACACACCACTGTGCAAGCACGCGTACGGTGAACCGACTGAATATGCGGCAATCGCAGAAAAGCGAGGCTTGCGGGGCCTGATGGTGACTTGCCATAACCCCATGCCTGATGGCTTCTCTGCTGCCGTAAGAATGGCAGAAAACGAGTTCGATCAGTACGTCGATCTGGTAGCCAAAACCCGTGACCAATGGCAGGGACGAGTAGATGTCAGGCTAGGTATCGAAGCTGATTACTTCGAGGGCTACGAGACCTACCTCGAGCAGCAGCTAGCATCAGCGGACTTCCACTTTGTGCTAGGTTCGGTCCACCCGCAGATCTCGGAATTTCGCGAGAAGTACTGGAGCAACGATTTACGAGAAGTACAGCAGACCTACTTTCGTCTGCTTGCTAAATCAGCAGAGACCGGACTCTTCGACTCCCTCGCCCACCCCGACTTGATCAAGAACTTTACCTCGGAAGCTTGGGATGCTGATCAAATGCTGGATGATATTCGGCCAGCACTGGACCGGATAGCGGCGACTGGCGTTGCCATGGAACTCAATACATCTGGGGTCAACAAAACCATTTCTGAAATGAACCCATTCCCAGCGATGCTGGCTGAGATGAAACTGCGCAGCATTCCGATTACTCTGGGCGCCGACGCCCATGTCGCCGAACGCGTTTCGGATGGCTATGAAATGGCGATGAAGTTATTGCAGCAGTGTGGTTACACCCATGTCAATTTTTTCTTAAATCGCAAGCGGCAGGAAATCGCTATCAAGGATGCACTCGCCAGCTTAGTGCCACTTCCCAGCCCCAGTGAAACTGCCTTGTAGATAAACCGAAACACCTCGCACTGCACCTCGCACTGCAGTTCAAGTGAACCGGTTCACCAAGCGAATCGGAACAGCTGGCCATTTCTCCTGTTCCAGCCAACACCATTTGCTTTCAAACAGGCGGTTTTGCCTCGGTGAAAAAATCCGGTTTAACCAAACAGCTTCCGTCCTCTGATCCGCTATACTCGCACCACAGCCCTTGAAGTTGGGTTCCCGTGATTGGCCAAGCATCGCTTGCACGCTTTGCGTTGACCGGCAGCGGGAACGAACGAGTCGCCACAAGTTGGTGAACTCATCTTTCCATTCAGGCAACAAAGCTGGGGCAGTGATTATGAAGCGTGATCGACGCAAACGACTTGAATCCGTCATCAAGTCACTCATCGTTTTGAACGATTTTTCGACATCGGATGCCAAGACTCGATGCTCAGAGACTTCACCGGGCTACATCACCCGAACAATTCATCAACTCGCCGATGACGGCCTTTTGCGTCGAGTTTTGAAGCAAAAACGCGTGCTTTACAGGTGGGCAAACGTAGCACAAAGAGACTCGCTGGTGCTTCGATGGATTGATCGAAAAGTTGATGGTCTGCAAGTCAAACGGAGTCCGCTCGAGGAACGACCTCGGGAGAAACTGCTACGTAACGGGCCGTGCGACTTATCGAATGCCGATTTGCTTGCGATCTTGATTCACGCCGGCGTTGTGGGCGAGTCTGCAGTGACTGGTGGCCAGCGAATCGCGAACCGTTTCACGTCGCGTCTTCCGGAACTCAGCCACTGCAGCCTTCCGGAACTCAAAGCCATCAGTCCGGCGGCAACAGCAAACAATTACGCGAAGATCATGGCTGGAATTGAATTGGGAAGGCGTGTTGCACGCGTTGAACGCATACCTAAAGCGCGGCAGCGTTCAATCAACAGTACACGAGCGGCAATTGCCTATTGCAGTGAACAATTTTCCCGCCTTGCCTATGAGGCTGTCCAAGAAGAGTTTCACCTTGTTACTTTGGATACCAAGCACAAACCAATCAACCGGCACCAGATCACCGTGGGTACGCTCGATGCCAGTTTAGTGCACCCACGCGAGGTGTTCCGCGCTGCGATTCGCGATGCAGCCTCGGCCGTTATCCTGGTTCATAACCACCCAAGTGGTGACCCATCGCCCAGTCAAGAAGACATCATGGTCACACAACAATTAACAAAAGCTGGAACCATCCTTGGGATCGCTGTGTTGGATCACATTGTGGTTGCATCTACCCACAGTATCAGCATTAGGGAAACAAGTTTGGAGCAAGAAAAGTTCAAGAACAACTCCAGCCTCAAACTTGTCGACGCGCGATAGACACAGCGTCCAATAGGCGTCCAGTTGTGTTCGCTGCTGTCCACCCTCAGCTGCATACCGGTACCGTATGCAGCCAGAGACTCGTTGGCTTATGCCTTTCCATGCGCAAACACAAAAAGAATGAAGATCCTCAGAATTGTCTTAGGTGATTCCACCAGCGCTGATTGCACAACAATATGTAATAGGTCTACCACAATCAGCTTGCGGCAAACCACTAACCTGGATTTCGACTGATTGAAATCCACTCTGCACGAACGATTACGCTATGCACTGCCTCGCCAATAGCACATCCACCGACCGAGAGGACTTAAGCATCGGCTGTCCCGTCAGCATCAAAACCACTGCGTTGACCAACACAAATCAGAAAATTTGTAGAAGTGCTTACGTGGCTATTCAACATTTGCCTGCCGTACGAAGACCACAAAATCTTCATGCGGAAGTACTGAATGAACGAGCATGAGGTCAGATATTTAAAACGGTCGTTGCACCATGGCGCCCTCGATCCTGCTACGCTAGACGGCAGCATTTTGTCAGCGCAAAAGACCAAGCACTATTTGGATACCGGAGAACGTTGATGCGTCATCTCTTCATCTACTTCAACGTGTTAGCGATCACCGGCGTCGTTGTGGGGCAATATCTGTATCCACCCACCGCTTGGGCTTGGCTGTTTGTCGCCCCCATCCTGATTTTGGGTTGGTACGACATGTTGCAGAAGAATCACACCATTCTCCGCAATTTCCCAGTGCTAGGACATTTTCGCTTTCTGTTTGAACTCATACGTCCCGAGATCTACCAGTACTTTGTCGAAAGCGACACCGATGGCGTTCCGTTTGACCGTGACACACGCTCGCTGGTCTATCAACGGGCAAAAGACGTACGTGACACGGTACCGTTTGGAACCAAAGAAAACGTCTATGAGGTCGGATATGAATGGGTCAACCACTCCATGGCTCCAGTTCACAATGCTCCCGAGGATATGCGAGTGACCATCGGGGGCCCGGACTGCACGCAGCCCTATTCGGCTAGCCTGCTGAATATTTCAGCAATGAGTTACGGAGCTCTCAGTAAGAATGCGATTCTTGCGTTGAGTGCCGGTGCCAAGCAGGGCAACTTTGCTCACAACACTGGTGAA
>DOPG01000160.1 GCA_003513555.1 Rhodopirellula sp.
CTCAGAAAATCTCAGAAAATCTCAGAAAATCTCAAAAAAATTCGGGCGTGTAGAAGACATCTGCAAGACTGCGATTCATTGCGGTTACTGAAATGAAAAGACCACACAGAGTCTAGAAGAGGCCGGGCGAATCGTCCACGCTAGTGCCATTTTCATCGGTGCTGACCGGTCGCGGTGCACCGGCGGTCGCAGGCTTCTTAGGTTTTTTAATGCCTTGGCCTACAGACGAAGTCGTTGGCTGCGGAGCGATAACAGGGTTCCCATCAGCATCGAAACCAGAAAGTTGACTGATCTTTTGTTCAGCTGCATCCAGCAGGGTTTGGCATTGTTTCAGTTCGCGAATCCCCTGTTCGTATTTTTGCAGTGAAGCTGTCAGCCCGAGTTCACCACTTTCCAGTTGACTGACGATTCCCTCGACTTCGCCTAGTGATTCCTCGAAATCGATGCTTTTGGCTGTTGAGGAGGTCTTTGGTTTCTTTTTCGCCATGTTTCTGTTTTGACTCGATGGTTATTTCGACCTATGCATTACATGACGTAACGTAATGCGAGTGGCGCTCGTTCGTGGTTGGATCGGTCCAGCGGAACAGGCATTGTGCCATGTTGAACCAATCCAAGCCATGTCCGTGGTTCGGTGGGATCGTTTTACGGCGATTATTTGCAATTGAAACACTCGGTTCGGTGTGCTGGCGTTTCGGGGCATTGGTACGTGGCCTGCCAGTTGCATTTCGAAGATCGGGGTTTCCTCGTGTCAGACAGGGGTGTCACCGTATTGGTTAGGGCAGCACGAGCCTTTTTTGACGAGCGGAACGAAAGTTTAGCGGCAGCAGGCAAATCAGTGAGCGATTCAACGCAAGCCCGAGACGAGCATATCACGCATGATCCGATGGTCATGAACGCAGTGCGTTCAAGTGCGGATTTGTTACACGCTGTTCTAGAACAACTCGCAGAGGTGCAACTGCTTATTGGCGCATCGGCCTGCGGCGACCAGGAAACCGGCCTTGAAGCTTCAGATGCTCCCGGTCTACGAGCAGGTGATTCCGAATGGAAAATGCAGGACGCAAGACTGCGGCAGAAGATTCAGCGGTTGGAATCAGAGAATGCAGAACTCCATTCTCAAAATCAGGAATTGGCTACCAAAATTGCGACATCCAAGATTCAGGAAACAACGCCAGAAAATTCGTTGGAGTCGGGGGAAATGTTTTCTTGGGAGGAACGCAAACGGCTGATTTTGTTGCAAATGGAAGAAGATTCCTTCGATGCAAATCAATTTGCTGCTTCATTGGGCAACGAAATTGAATTGGGAAAAGAGACCCCCGAAGCGTTCATTGATCGTCTCAGACTCGAGATTGAGCATCGGGATGAAGAAATTGCTGAGTTACGGCATCTGTTGGATCAACAGACTGAGACACGCTCTGACGGTACTGCGATCGGGGCTTCTGCAATCGCAGACATGTTCGACACGAATGAGTTAATCGCCCAAGAACGCGGGAAATTGCAGCAGTTGCAGGTCGAGTGGGAAGAAAAGTTTCGCGCAGGCGAGATCGAAGCCTCGTTGGAGCGTGCCAAGTTATCGCGCGAGCGGCAAGAGGTTCTCGCAAAGAAGCAAGAGCTTGAATTACAGCTCGAGCAGCTACAGCGAGAGCATCGGCAGACCACCGCGGTAGATGCCAGCAGTTCTCGCCGCTGGTGGGCGAAGCTCGGCTTGGCCCAAGAGGAATTCTAGGGGCAGTTTGATTGCCCCCAAGACGTATTAGTTTCGTTAGAATCTGTATTCTGGCATTTCTGACCACTTTCCCGTCTTTGAATGAGATCTTCCATGTCTAAACCCAGCCGACGTGACTTTTTGGCGACTTCTGCAGCTGCGAGTGGGTCCTTGCTCCTTACTGGCACGCGAGCTTCGGGCGCCGTTGATGGTGCCAGCAATCGTGTCAGAATCGCCGTTGCTGGTCTGAATGGTCGCGGGCAAAGTCATTTGGGTGGATGGCTGGGACAGGATAATGTTGAGGTCGCTTACGTCATCGACCCCGACGCTGATGTGCTTGCCAAGCGAATGCAGAGTCTGGAGAAGCGAACGGAGGGCAAATTCCAAACCAAGGGTATCAGCGATGTTCGTGAGGCTTTGGATGATAAATCGGTTGATGCCATCTCGATAGCAACACCGAATCATTGGCACTCCTTGATGACCATCTGGGGTGCTCAAGCAGGCAAGCACGTTTATGTTGAAAAACCAATGAGCCACGATGTTCGGGAGGGGAGGATCGCGGTTGCTGCCCAGAAGAAGTACGGTGTCGTGATTCAGCATGGCACGCAACGCCGCAGCAACGCCGGGATTGCAGGGCTACACGAAGCATTGCAAAATGGTGACTTGCCCCGGCTGAAAATTTCATATGGCTACTGCTGCAAGCCACGCGGCGGGATTGGACACGAGCCCGTGGGGCCGCCACCGGCCAACCTTGATTGGGATCTGTGGAAGGGGCCAGCGGTGATTAGCGACTATCACGCCAATTACCATCCCTATGATTGGCACTGGTTCTGGAAGACCGGCAACGGTGATCTCAACAATCAAGGAACGCATCAGCTTGATGTGGCCCGCTGGGCTTTGGATAAAGACCAGACTCATCCGGTCCGTGTGTCGGCATTGGGGGGGCGTTTTCAGTGGGACGATCAGGGAGAGACGCCGAATACCATGTTTGGAGTTGCTGAGTATCCCAATGGGCAAATGGTGATTTTCAATGTCCGCAATGTGAATTATCCCAAATACCAGCGACAGGTGTTTAATGAGTATTATCTGGAGGACGGCAGCAAAATTACCGGTGAGGGTAGCTACAAAATCTTGCGGCCAGGTGCATCGAAAGCGGAACCGCTCAAGTTGCCACCCGGAAAAGTGACGCCAGGAGGCAACTGGGGAGCCTTCATCGCCGCGATTCGTGCGAATGACCCCAGTATGGCCAATGGAAATGTGGAGGACGCTCACTACGGATGCGTCATGGGGCATCTCATGAATAATTCCTACCGATTGGGTGAGAAGGCGCCGTTCAACGCGAAAGCCGGTAAATTTGGGGATAACTCAGACGTATCCGAGCATTTCATGAAGTTGCATGAAGTGATGCGGGACGGCGTTGGAATTCCCGAAGATAAGGCCGAGTACACTGTTGGCCCTTCGCTGACATTCGACCCCAAGACCGAACTTCACACCGGCGATCACGCTGAAGCCGCCAATGCCTTATTGAAAGACCCGAATAACAAGGGGTTTGAGGTCCCTACGCTCGATAGCGTTTGACCGGCGTGACCGCAGGTCGTGATCAGTCTTAACGGTTTTTGAGACGATAAACTACGCTTCGGGGGGGTGAAGAAAACCTCTCGATGCGATATCCTCTCTGCCATGCCGATGCCGTTCATGGGGTCCCCAGACGGCAAGGTCGGCTGTCACGGCAGAAATGTTGTGAATCCGGTGGATTGCTGGACGTAGTCGTTTCAGACTGTGTCTAAAGTTGCACCGGCATCTGGTGGTCCAGTGAATGCAAAACCATGTTGCATCTTGTCTGCTCCCCGAGAAACGTTTTGTTTCGTTCGGGAAATGCAGGACGTAGATCCGAAGGTTGTTTTGTGACGCCGGGATTTTGAGTCTCTGGGCTTCTGATTCACAGGAATTGTGATTCACTCAGGCTGCCGCCTCGAATTGTCTTCCCTCAAAACCCAGTCCTGTATTTAGTCACGCGATGCAAATGCTTCTGAAACAGATTGGCCTTAAGCTTCTAGGTCAGGGGCAAGGTGCCTTTCCTCTGCCGGAACCCGTTGGGCCTGAAGCGAACAATCTCGTTGACGGTGCGGTTGTCGCTCTCGTGGGGCTGATGATCGTCTTCTGTGTGTTGATTGTGATCAGCCTTTTCATTGCAGCGCTGCCACGTATCCTCGAGAAATTGTCTTCGGTCTGGCCGGAGGTTGATGAGCCGGCGAGTAATACTGGGCATCCTGACAGTCTCGTTGCTGATGACGGGGCTGTGTTGGCTGCTATCGGTTTTGTGCTGCACACGGAATTCCAGCGTCAGTTGGAATCACCGGATCCGGCTGGGCGGACTGGCTGAACTGGAATCGCAGGAGAATTTGGCGTACGGGCCACAACTAAGCTGATGGAAATCCTCAAAGATTTTTTTTACACGACTGGTTTCGCGACTTTGACGTTGGGGAATACGATCATGATCCTGATTGGGATCGTGTTCATTTTTCTCGCGATCACCAAGGATTATGAACCGCTGCTACTGGTGCCAATTGGTATGGGGGCCATTGTGGGGAACATCCCGATGGCTGCCGGCATGAGCCTGAGTGTTTACGACGAGGGCAGTGTCCTGTCCTACTTGTACTTTGGTGTATCTGCCGGGGTTTATCCTCCGTTGATCTTCCTCGGTATTGGTGCGATGACGGACTTTTCGACCATGCTATCCAACCCCAAGTTGGTGTTGTTGGGAGCGGCGGCACAGATAGGTGTCTTCCTGACCTTTTTCGGTGCCCTCTGGCTGGGGTTCCAGCCAACTCAAGCGGGTGCGATTGGTATCATCGGTGGCGCAGATGGTCCCACTGCCATTTTCTTGGCTTCAAAATTGGCTCCTGATCTTCTCGGCGCGATCGCGATTGCCGCCTACTCTTACATGGCTTTGGTGCCGGTTATTCAGCCCCCAATCATGAAGTTACTCACCAGTCGTGAGGAACGGCTGATCCGGATGAAGCCTCCGAGGAAAGTATCCAAGCGAGAGAAAATGATCTTTCCGGTTGCTGCCTTCTTGATTTCTACGATGATCGCTCCTGGTGCAGTGGTGCTGTTGGGGATGTTGTTCTTCGGAAATTTGCTCAAGGAGAGTCTTGTGACGGAGCGTTTGGCTCAGACAGCTCGCACTGCGATGATTGACGTCGTCACCATCCTGCTCGGCTTTGCCGTCGGTGCCAGCACTCAGGCAGATACGTTCCTGACTCAGAATTCGCTCCAGATATTTGGTTTAGGGGCGCTGTCTTTCGCGATCGCTACTGCAGGCGGAGTTTTATTCGCCAAGTTCATGAATCTGTTTCTCACTGAGAAGATCAATCCGCTGGTCGGGGCCGCTGGTGTTTCCGCGGTACCAGATTCGGCACGCGTTGTTCAGATGGTGGGTCAGCAGGAAGACCCTCATAATTTCCTACTGATGCACGCAATGGCACCCAACGTAGCGGGGGTGGTTGGCTCAGCGATTGCCGCTGGGGTGCTGTGGTCTGTATTGACCTAACAATCCGTTTTTAGTCCAGCTTTTTTCCAGATACCTTCGGAAGATTTCGAACCGTGGCGAAAAAGAAAGTCCAGTTCATGTGCACCGCGTTCAGGGACGGTTTCCAATCCGTCTTTGGAGCGCGTGTCTTCACACCCGATTTCCTTCCAGCGGTTGCTGCTGCTCGTGATGCAGGCATTCGTTGGTTCGAGGCGGGGGGCGGAGCCAGATTCCAATCGTTGTATTTTTATTGCAACGAGGACGCGTTCGACATGATGGATGCGTTCAGGGAAACGGCTGGCCCGGATGCGAATTTGCAGACGTTGGCCAGAGGCGTCAACGTGGTAGGGCTGGATTCGCAATCTAGCGATATTGTCAAGCTCCATGCTGAGCTATTTAAAAAGCATGGTATGACAACGATTCGTAACTTCGACGCGCTGAATGACGTCAACAATCTAATTTATAGTGGTAAGTGCATTGTTGAGGCAGGGTTGAAGCATCAGGTCTGTGTCACTTTGATGGAGCTGCCGCCAGGATGCTCCGGAGCTCACGACGCAGACTTCTATACTGCGACATTGCAGCAGATTCTCAAAGCAAATATTCCGTTTGATGCGATCTGCTTTAAAGATGCTTCCGGAACGGCGGTTCCTTCGAAGGTCTACGATACGATTCGACAGGCGCGAAAGATTTTGCCCGCCGATACCTTCATTCATTTTCACACGCATGAGACAGCCGGTGTGAGTGTGCTGGCCAACAAGGCCGCCTTGGATGCGGGGGCCGACGCAATTGATTTATCGATGGCGCCCTGTTCTGGAGGTACCTGCCAGCCAGATATTCTGGTCATGTGGCACGCGCTGCGTGGCAGTGACTTTGAGCTCGATGTTGATGTTGAGAAAGTTCGCGAGGCTGAAGAAGTTTTCAAAGATTGCATGAGTGACTACTTTTTGCCGCCAGAGGCAACCGCAGTTGAACCACTCATTCCGTGGAGTCCTATGCCCGGTGGTGCTCTGACGGCGAATACGCAAATGCTGCGTGACAACAACATCATGGAGAAATATCCCGAGATCATCATGGCGATGAGCGATGTGGTTCGCAAAGGTGGATTCGGAACCTCGGTGACTCCCGTGTCACAATTTTATTTTCAACAGGCGTTTAACAACGTCATGTTTGGTCCTTGGAAGAAGATCGCAGAGCCTTATGGCAAGATGGTCCTTGGCTACTTTGGTAAGACGCCAGTGCCGCCCGATGCGGGGGTTGTTGAATTAGCCCGCGAGCAATTGGAACTTGAGCCGACAACCCGACCCGTGTTGGAGTTGAATGATGAGGACCCAAACAAGGGGATTCCTGCCGCAAAGAAAATGCTGGAGGACGAAGGGCTCGAGACGACCGATGAGAATGTCTTCATTGCCGCTGCCTGCAAAGAGAAGGGGATTCGCTTTCTCAAGGGAGAGGCTGAGACTGGGGTCCGCAAAGTCGATAAGACTCAGGCTAGCCAGCCCGCTACCGCAGCACCTCAGCAAGGTCCTGCCGAATACGTGGTCTCGGTCAATGGCGAAGATGTCTTCATGGCCTTTGAAGGCAATATGGTTACCGTCGACGGTAAGGTCTATCGCGTTGGCATCAAACCTCAGGCAGGTGGTGGAGCCGCAGCCAAGTCGGACGCATCTGCTGCAGAAGTAACTGAAGTTAAATCGCAAATGCCGGGTGCCGTTTTCAAGCAGTTGGTTAAGAAAGGTGATCGCGTCCGCGCTGGGGAAGCGATTTTGATCCTCGAGGCAATGAAAATGGAAATGGAAGTTGCCTCGCCAGTGGATGGTCAGGTTTCCGAAATCTCTGTCGGAGTAGGTGACCAAGTCGCGACTGGACAAACGTTGGCAAAAATAACCGTTTGAGCTCGATGGAGAATTTTATTTTCTCCCACGCAGTTGCTGCGTTTTGCAGGTAATACAATTGACTGGCCCCGTGAGAAATGGTGCCCCAGTGTGTTGGCTGTTGCGTGCAAGAACGAGGTTGACAAGAACGTGATCGATGGGGCATGTCCTTTTATTCTGGATTGGGGTGGCTTCTTCGCTTCGTGCCTGCAGGTGGGGCAGTGGGCAGTTCTGCGGTCAAGTACAGCCAATCCAGGGTGGGTCACGTCAAGCATTCTGCAGGTGCCAGTTGCGATATGAGTTGATTTGCTGCTTACGCTATACTTATCGGGTCGGGTCTGCGGGGGGAGCACGTCTGGGGACGAGTCGAGTTTGCCAGTCATGGCAGGAGAGCTGGAGGTCAGGAGAGGACTTGTTAACCAACTTTTGGAAAAGTGTTGTATTAACCCGTGAGATTGGATTGCCTGCCAGCGCTTATTCAGCATGGAAAGAATGGCGGGCCACCTATGCTGCTGACGTGTTCACCACTAGCGGATTTTCAATGAATTTATCCATTCCAAAGTCGAAATTTGCTGCCTTGCTCTTGCTGGGATTTTCGGTGCCGCTGGTTGTGGGGGGCATTGCAGGCGAGGCCACCGCCCAAGTCCCGTCTGGCGAGGGGATACCCGGATCGGGGGCTAATAAGACGGCGGCTTACTGGATTACTCAACTTTCGCATGAGCATTATCTGCGACGTGAGAAGGCTAGCCAAAAAATCAAAGAACTCGGGCCTGTGGTCATTCCTGATTTGGTTACTGCGATGAATCAAGGTGACTTGGAGGTGATTGAACGTGCCGTTGCGGTGATTTCGGACTTCGCAATATCTCTTGAGCCGGCAGATGATGGCAATGCGTGGGGGACCCTCCAGGCTTTGGCTAAGAATTCTGTCGGTCGCCGCGCGTTGGCTGCTAAGGCTGCCATGGATGAGGTTGCAACATCGCGCTCACAGCAGGCTGTCGATTTACTGGTTGATGCGGGCGTGTTTGTCGGGACTAGAGATTTTTCCGTGATTGCGCTTCAGCAGGCGGAGTTACTTGTTGAAGTTGGAGAGGAGTGGAATGGAGACGTCAAAGTACTGCGTTGGTTGGAGTGGGTGGACGGCATTCAGCACGTGCGTGTCTCAGGTAAGGCGGTTCGCGGTAGTGTAATACGCAACGTGGTACGCATGCCAGATTTAATAGCTATCGCAATTGTTAATGCCGATGCCGCAGTTGAGGATGAAGTCTTCTCGTCGCTCAATAAGATGGAACGCATCGAATCCCTCGATGTTCGATACGTAAATATCACCGAGCAACAGGGCGATATCATTTCCCGCCTGCCGCTGCGGACGTCTTTGACATTAATGGGGACCAAGATCAGCTCGGCTGCGGTTGATAAAATGAAACGTCGGCTTACCGGGTTATTGATTCAGATTCGACAGGGTGGATTTCTTGGTGTCTCTTGTTACCGCCAAGAACAGGAATGTCGAGTCAGTAGGGTTTATCCCAACACCGCTGCAGCCGAAGCGGGGCTGTTGTTTCAGGATACCATCGTGGGTGCCGGTGAAGATGAAATCTCAAATTTCGATACGCTGCAGGAAGCCATCAATAAACATCAGGCGGGGGACGAGATCGAAATCAGATTTCTCCGTGGCGGAAAGCTAATGAAGGCCAATGTGAAGTTGAAGCGGTTGGAAGAAAATAAAATTGAGTAGTTCTGATGCGTCGAAAAAAAGTGATCGAGTCCCTCAGCATGATGACGTTTGGCAACAAACGAGGTGGCGATCGCGTGTCCGGCGAAGTCTGTTAGCTTGGTTTGCCAAGTATTCACGAGACTTGCCGTGGCGTCGTGATTCCACACCCTATCGCGTTTGGGTTAGTGAAATCATGTTGCAGCAGACGCAGGTGGCTACAGTTCTGCCTTTCTATGCACGATTCATGGATTCCTTCCCGACTGTGCAGGATTTAGCGACCGCCGACGAGCAAGTTCTACTATCTCATTGGGAGGGCTTGGGGTATTACCGGCGAGCCCGGTCGCTTCATGCTGCTGCGAAACTCATCGTTGCTGATCATGGAGGGGAGTTTCCCCTGCAATTCGATCAGGTGCTTGCTTTGCCGGGTATCGGGCGTTACACCGCAGGTGCAATTCTCTCGATTTCCGACGGACAGAAGCAGCCAATTCTGGAAGGAAACACACAGAGGGTTTTCAGTCGCTGGATCGCACTGCGGGGGAATCCAGCGGACACCACTAACAATCGATTGTTGTGGCAGGTCGCCGAAAAAATGTTGCCTCGCAAAGACGCCGGAACCTTTAATCAGGCAGCGATGGAGTTAGGGGCATTGGTGTGTACTCCTAAAGGGCCAGCCTGCCACGAGTGTCCGGTGGCATCTGCTTGTCGCGCACATCAGGCGGGATTGGAACAGGAAATACCAGGAAAGGTGACTCGGGTCACTTATGAAGACCGAACTGAGTACGTCATGGTGGTTCAGAAGCCAGGTGAAAAGGCGGATCGCGGCTCGCGGCCGGGTAGCAGAAGTAGAGCCAAAGCAAGTATTCAGCAACAGTTTTTGGTTCGTCCATTGCCGGAGGGGGGCCGTTGGGCAGGATTATGGGATTTCCCAAGAACGACTCAGGCTTCTCTTGGCAGCATTTCAGAAGCTGCCACGCAGTTGTCTGCAGAGGTGGGTGTGAATCTCGTGCCGGGGATTCGGTTAACCACAATAAGGCACGCGGTAACCAAATATCGTATCTCCCTGCAGGTTTATCAGGCCGATCTGTCCGAGACTGGTGACAAGCCGGGAAAACCTTGGAAATACGTGTCTTTGGCTGAATTGGCGGAAATGCCAATGAGTGTGACGGGGCGAAAAATCGTGAAAATTTTGAGTGAGGATTCCCAGCTACAACTGCCGATGTCCTAGTCCAACTCTGCCTGCGTTCGACTATACTTCCGTGAGTTCTTCACATGGCCTGCTCGCGGGGCCTGCCGAACAACTTCGTTCATCAACCCGAGCTCAGTTTGAGTACGCTTTGAAAAAGAGTTCAAGAATGAGATTAATTGCGTTTTCTTCTTTGTTAGCGACTGCCCTTCTTAGCGTGACCGCCGTCGCTGTGTCGCCTCGTAGCGAGTCTGATCAAGTTGTGCTGGGTGACCCCGCACTGACTGCCGGTGTTCCCGGCGTGGGCCTGCTGACACCGCAAGCACTTGACGCTTGGCTGCAGGATCCAGCCAACCACCGGACATTGAAAGTTCAACTGCCTGCGGGGCTGGATGCGGCCGCGGCGAACATCTACATCCCGGAGAACAACCCGATGACTCGCGCGAAGATCGAGTTGGGGCGGCAACTGTACTTCGATGAGCGACTGTCGTCGGACAACACCATCTCGTGTGCTTCATGTCACGATCCGCTGCAGGGATACGGTGCAGAGACAGCGTTCGGAATTGGCGTACGCGGCCAGCAGGGTGGAAGGAATTCACCGATCTCGTACAACCGTATTCTCAGCAAAGGGCAGTTCTGGGATGGAAGGGCTGGGTCACTTGAAGAGCAAGCGGTTGGGCCTGTGGCGAACCCCATTGAGATGGGGAACACGCACGCGGCTTGTGTTGATACGTTGAAGAAAATCCCCGGTTACAAGAAGCAGTTTGACACGATCTTCGATGACGGCGTGACGATCGACAACGTGGGGCGGGCGATCGCAACGTTTGAAAGAGCCATCGTGACGGGCCCCGCACCGTCTGATGCATACGAGGCAGTGCAGAAGTTCGAAAAAGTATTCGCAGACGACCTCGAGTACCTCGATGAAGAGCCTGAACTGAAAGCAAAGTACACCAAGCTCAAGAAGGCCGCGGCAGAGTCGCCGATGAGTGAGTCAGCCCAAAGGGGCATGATTTTATTTTCAGGGAAAGCAAACTGCACGGCCTGTCATGCAGGTGCGAATTTCACTGATGAGCAGTACCACAACCTGGGCGTTGGTATGGCTGCCGATAAGCCGGATCTCGGTCGTTTCGCAGTTACGAAAGATAAGAAAGATTGGGGGGCTTTCAAAACACCGACGCTTCGTAACGTTGCCATGTCCCCGCCTTATATGCACGATGGTAGTCAGAATACTTTGGAAGAAGTCGTTGACTGGTACGACAAAGGCGGTCACAAGAATGCGGGCCTCAGCGACAAAATGAAGGTCTTGAATCTAACCGCTCAGGAGAAAGCAGATCTCGTGGCATACATGGTGGAGGGTTTGACTGGTGATTTTCCAGTTGTGAATCAGGGACGACTGCCCTGACATACACCCGGTTATGAGTCTGTTTCCGATTGAAGTGCAGTGAGCAACTTTTCGGGTACTCCAATTCCTACCACATGAACAACGCCGACATAATTGTCGGCGTTGTTTTTTTTGAACCCAGTCTTTTCCGCAACAAACGTGATGGTGTGATCGGCGACGATTGTGGGCAGGGAAGCTTCACCTGTATCGCAGTCCAAGCCGGTGGGGATGTCGATTGAGATTCGCATACCCGGGTGCATATTTGCCATTTCGACTAATTCACGATAGCAGCCTCGTAGAGGTCCACTGGCGCCTGTCCCTAGTAAGGCATCCACAACTGCAGCGGCGTTTTCATCGAGATCTGGGATGTTGGCTGGAGTTACCTCTGGATCGATAATCTTCATTGGGATTTTTGATCGCACAGCAATCACGGCGTTGATGTGCGCGTCGCCATGGAGTTGGGCGACTGGCGCCGCGCAGATCATGCGAACTTTTCGGCCCATGAGTTGCAGGTGTCTGGCAATCACATAGCCGTCTCCCGCGTTATTCCCGCCACCGCATAATATCTCAATCGGTCCTTTCGGAACTACCTGGTGAATGATCTCAGCAGCGTTTGAGCCGGCATTCTCCATCAGCACAACACCTGGGATTCCGTATTCCTCGATCGCAGTTTTGTCGACTGATCTAACTTGGTCTCGCGTCAGTGCTGGCAACTTTATCATCTTCGGATTCCGAGGTGCGGGCGCTACTATTAAATAAGTCGTTGTGAGGAAGTCGTCGTGAGGCTGATGCTGCCTTCATGAGGTCGATGTTATAGGTGAATGAAATAATTACGCATGCTATTCGAGCTGAATCATGCCGCTTTTCGAATTTGAATGGAAGCCCTGCGACACCATGGTCGAAGTACGTGTCCGGCTGACGTGAGCAAAAAAAACGCATGTCAGATTGTGCAGTTTTTCCCGAAAAACGTCTCTTGAGTGCGTTTGCCCTTCTATCGCGATGACAACAGTTTACCGATGGCTGGAGTAGGTGATTCCGGCGGCGTTCCGCGATGTTGTGGTCGGGGGGGGACCATCAGGAATCTGCCTGTTTCGTGGTTAGAGCTCTGTTGTGGGTAATGTCCACTTGTCGCAACAACATACTTCTACTGAGGCCGTCGCTGTGCGTGCATGGGAGAGTCGTTGAGAGAGTTTCCTTGCCATAGATCAGTGAGATCGAAGGTTGGCTTCTCAAAGTCTGCTGTAGCATGGAGACGCTAGCGGGACAGGGCCAAGTGGGGCCAGCCTGTTGTCGGTTGGCGACCACGTGTCTCGATGGGCTTCGAATGGTAACCTTATCTGGAAAAGCCGGTGGAAAGGTAGTTTCAGATCCTGTCACTTAGCACGAAAGAGCTCAATGTCCGTTCCCAGCGAATCTCCTGTGCAACTTGTGAATGCTTCTGCCGTGGCTCCTAGGTTGCACCTATCTCGGAGGGGTTTATGTATCTGCTTGGTATTGATGGTTGCTGCTGGCTTGTCTGTATACGCCATGTTTCCGGAACGGGTCGGGGGTCCACCCTTGCCCGTTGCGGTGGAGCTTGGAAAGGGGGTAATGCCGACAGCTGATGGTGCTGGGAAGTTGTTGACGGAAGTCATTGTTTTGACAAATCTCACTGATCATCCAATTCCGCGATTTTCCATTGAAATTAATGACCAGTATTTACTGATCCGCGACGCGCCTCTGGCAGCAAAGGAGCGATTGGAGTTGCCTCAACGCGTATTTACCGACAAACGCAGCAATCATCGATTCAACCCGATTAAGTACCCAGTTGAAGCGGTGACGCTGACCGGTCAGCTACCCACTGGCGCCCGTGGGGTGACTCGATTTCTGTTCGAGGATGGTGTGATCATCGATACCCACTAGACTGTAGTCGGTGCGGATCATGTCGCGCGGAGATGATTTCCCATACAGTTCGTGGTGGTTCGCGTGTTCCATGCGAGGGCGTATTGCTCCGTGCTTTCTAGGGTCCATCGTTTATTTGTCCTTCGAGGAGTCATGAGAATGCCTGTGTTCGCTTTGAGCGTGAAATCTAATCGCCTCATTCGTATTGGGTTGCTGAGTGGGATTGTATTGCTGGCTCTAGGTCCTTCGGTTTCGGGTCAGGGGCGGAAGAGTGATTACGAACGGGCAAAGACCTACTCATCGCGGGTACGTAATCTCGTTTTTCGTGATGCAGTCAAGCCAAATTGGTTCGACGCTGGCCGTAAATTCTGGTACCGCGTTCAAACCGGTACGGATTCGTTCGAGTATGTGTTGGTCGACGCTGATGCCGGAAAGCGAAAATTGGTTTTCGATCATGAGCAGGTGAGTGAAGTTCTTTCAAGCCAGTTGGAACGAAAAGTTGACGTGACGAAGGTAAGGCTCGCTGGATTCACGATTGCGGCAGATGCCAAGAGTTGCTCGTTTCAATACGGGGGGCGGAGTTGGAGTTTGACTTTACCGGGAGCCGAAGTGATCTCCGCAATAAAATCGCAGGATACCGGCGGAACAGAGGGGTTGCCATCAGAATCGCGTCTGGTTCGGAGCAACAGTCAGGGAGAGCGAACGCCCATTCGATTTGCGAACCGTTTACCTACAACGCTAGAGGTTTTCTGGGTCAGGTCGAATGGTGAGTTGAGTCGTTACGGCTCGGTTAATCCGGGCAGTGAATACAAGATCTCGACATTTGTTGGAGATTCATGGTTATTGAGAGATCTCGGTGGTCGTGATGTGGCCGTATTCGTTGCGGCTCATGATGAGGATCTGGCGGTTGTCGATCCATCAACAAAGCCACCTCAGACCATGAAGAACACTCCGACTAAAGCCAAGCCTAAAGTTGAAGGCACGTCTTCACGCGGCAAGCGACGATACAGCGGACCCAATCGCTCGCCTGATCAAAAGTGGTCGGTGGAGTTTCGCGACGCGAATTTGTGGCTGCGTGATCTTGACACTGGCAATGATCGAAAACTTACAAATGACGGTGACGCAGAGAATGTTTACCAGGGACAAGTCTGGTGGTCGCCTGATTCAAAACATTTTGCTGTGATGCGTTTGTCCCCAGGATTGAAACGCACGATTCACCTGATTGAGTCGGCTCCGCGTGATTCGATTCATGCGAAACTGTTGACGATGTCCTATGCCAAACCTGGTGATCGGATCGATCAACGGCGCCCCGTTTTGTTTTCGTTAGCGGAAAATTGGAAACCACGGTTAGTTGACAACGCAAATTTTCCAAATCCGTACAGCACCCGTGACTTTGCGTGGAATCCGGATAGTCGCACCTTTTCCTTTTTGCATAATCAGCGTGGGCACCAGCGTCTGTCTTTGGTCACAGTCGATGCAGCGACGGCCAAACCAACTCTGACGATTGATGAACGAACTGACACGTTCATTTGCTATTCAGGTAAGTCCTATTTTCGTCGTTTGAACGAAACCAATGAATTGATTTGGATGAGTGAACGTAGTGGCTGGAACCACCTGTACCTACTCGATGCTGCGACCGGAAGCGTCAAACGCCCGTTGACCCAAGGCAATTGGGTCGTGAGGAAAGTTCATCGTTTCGATCCGCAAAGTCGCGCGATTGAATTGGAAGTCGCTGGCTTGGATGCCGGCCAGGATCCCTATTACCGCCATCTGATTCGTGTCGATTTGGATACCGGTGAAACGGTCAGATTGACGGAGGGAGATGGAGATCACACGTGGGAGTATTCACCTGACCGAAGATATTTACTGGATCGCTATTCCCGAGTCGATATGCCAGCGGTCACGGTGTTGCGGGATGCCATGACTGGGCGCGAAATTTGTGCTCTGGAACAGGGGGATATGAGTCAGTTGGTCCGGACGGGTTGGCAACCACCAGAGCGATTTGTGGCCAAAGGGAGGGATGGTGAAACGGACATTTATGGCATCATTGTCCGGCCCACTAATTTTGACCCCAAGAAGAAATATCCCGTGCTGGAACAGATTTATGCGGGGCCGCATTCCTCCTTCGTTCCCAAATCATTTGGATTGCATACAGGGTTGTATGCCATGGCCGAGTTGGGATTCATTGTTGTCAAAATGGATGGTATGGGAACCAGCAACCGTAGCAAGGCGTTTCATGACGTATGCTGGAAGAACCTGGGCGATAGTGGCTTTCCTGATCGAATTGAATGGATCCGGGCCGCCGCGAAGAGTCGACCGGAAATGAATCTGCAGCGAGTTGGTGTTTGGGGTGGGTCCGCAGGCGGTCAGAGTGCTATGCGAGCGTTGCTTGCCCATGGTGATTTCTATCATGCTGCTGTGGCGGACTGCGGTTGCCACGACAATCGGGTGGACAAAATCTGGTGGAATGAGCAATGGATGGGATGGCCCATTGGCCCACATTACGAAGAACAGTCCAACGTCACACAGGCTCATCGCTTAAAAGGTGATCTGATGTTGATTTGGGGTGAGTTGGATCGTAACGTTGACCCAGCAAGCACGATGCAGGTGGTAGATGCGCTTATTAAGGCGAATAAAGATTTCGTTCAGCTGGTTGTGCCTGGGGCGGGGCATGGTGCTGCTGGTCATCCATATGCACGTCGACGTCAAGCTGACTTTTTTGTGAGGAAGCTGTGGGGACGCGAACCGCGTTCCGAGTGAAATAAATTGCGGAGCTTTCTCATGTCCCAGAAATGTGTGCTCGTATGGCTCATGGTGATAAAAGCTGCCCGCTAGCCGTTGCGGCCCGCAGTTTGCAATCGACGAATCACTTCATTTGCCCGAAGAAAAAAAGAGAGATTTGGTATGTCGCAACCGCTTTACAAGATTCTCTCGCAGCGAGAATGGTTGCAGGTGCTTGAGGCACAGGCATTGGTTGGCTTTGGTATCGATCTGGCAGATGGATTTATTCACCTGTCGTCTGCAGAGCAGGTAAAAGAAACTGCCCGACTTTACTTCTCAGGACGCGAAGATCTGATGTTGATCATCATCGATAGCAGCTGTTTGAAAGACTCTCTACGCTGGGAAGAATCACGTGCTGGGGCACTTTTTCCGCATGTCTACGGGGTGATCCCCATGGCCGCAGTCCTCGACGCAGAATTGCTGCCTCTGGGCCCTGACGGCGAACATCTATTCCCGTTTTGACTTAAGCTGGTCGTGTCAGCGAGCAGTCTGCCTACCGTAGTTTGCCGCGAATAGCTCCACGCAGTTTCCCAAGGTAAGCGTCTGCATCCCCCACTTCGTTTTGCAACTTGCGTCCCATCTCGTCGGTGAATTTTTCAGCATTTGCGAGAAGCGACTGAGCCTCATTTTGTCGGGATCCTAACCATTGCTGCAAGGCAAGAGACTGGTTGGCGTGTTCTTGACGAATGGTTGTGGCCAGCTCACGCTTGGCGTCAGCGACCTGTTTGGCAATCGCGTCTTCACCTGCACGCCGCAATACTTGCCCAAGATTCGAAGTCAGCTTGAGGTCGAGGTCTCGCCAAGTTCCAGAGAATCTGGCATCCATCTCAATTCGATCTACAAACGACAGGCTCTCGCGTAAGGACTCCGCAGCGGCCAAGTTGGCAAATTTTGCAGGTGCACTTAGAGCCAATGAAACTCCGGTTTGTTTGCTGACGAGACGTCCTGCCAGTTGGTCGCCCTCGGTCTTGATTTGGACCCATAGTTCACGTTGTCCGCCGGTGATTTGAATCGAAGTTTCCCCCTCTTTACCGATGCGGACTGGTTGGGCTTTGATTTCCGGCCAATGCAGGGTCAATAGATCTACCTTGGTGTCGTGTCTGCGATCTCGAACGTATTCGGCACGGATGACTTCAGCACCTTCTAGGCGTAGGCTTACA
This sequence comes from Rhodopirellula sp., assembly GCA_003513555.1. Classification (GTDB taxonomy): domain Bacteria; phylum Planctomycetota; class Planctomycetia; order Pirellulales; family Pirellulaceae; genus Rubripirellula. The sequence continues at coordinate 17,203 of DOPG01000160.1, forward strand.
CGAGTTGGTTCATCAAGCTTCTCTGGATTTGGCGTCAGGTTCTTCAAGAAGCCTCTCATCTGGTAGCGTTCCCCACCTGCCCGCAGCACTCCGCTTACTTCGCAGTGACGCACCAGCAATCCAGGTGAAGGTTGCGCCGTGAGTTCGTGGTCGACACCTCGGATGCGTACGCTTTCCGGAGCCACAACCGTGTAGTTCGCCAGGGTGCGGCCACCATCCATATAAGAACGTACCTGTTGGATCTGCTCGCGTACGGCATCACCCAGCATTTCGATACCCAGATCGCCAGATGACGCGAGATCTCCTGGTACATATTGATCTACTTTGGACAAGTCGATTTGTTTGGCCTGATCGAGACGTACAAGGTCAGCTTGCAGTCGACTTGGAAGCGAGTCAATCGCACGGTGCACGCTACTCAATTCTGATCGTGCATTTCGAGCACGCGCCAACGTTCGTTGCAATTCAGGAAGATCACGTAGTGGGTTTTCAACCACTCTTGCCTGATCTCGCACGCCCCGAATCTGGTCCTCAAGATTCTTGGCTCGGATCACAAGGGCTTTGTACTCGGCTTCCCATTTTGATCGTATTTGTTGACTACATTTAACCGTTTCGAGGTCTAACAATACTGTTTTAGCTTCGTCTGTAAGCCGTTGCTTACTTGCCCCAATCAACTGATCAAGTGTTGGGCCGGTGTTGTTGTCGTCAGACTCAACTGCCTCAAGTCGGCTGAGCCGTCCACTTGTTTTTCGTTGGGCGCCAATTTCGATTCCCGAGATGATTCCTTGTTTCGCGACCCAGCGGCGACGAAGCAAGGCATCACCGTCCATGACAAACTTAATGGACTTGGCTCGAAATGCATCTCGCATATCCTTGCCATCTCTTGGGTCGGTCACGCGTACGTCAGAAAAATGGATGCTTGGTGGGAACAACCCGACCTGCGTATTCTTGATGTCAACTTTGGAACCTGTTGCAGTTTCCAGACCACGTACGGTGACGTACTGGGCAACTGGTCCCATGCCCCAGCGTAAAAGAGCCAGAACCGCAATGACAATCAAAAGCCGTGTCAATACAAATCGCCAGCGGATCATGCTGCTTTCCTTTGCTGAGAGTCACGCAGTTGGCGAAGCAAGTAATTCAATGCTTCATCCATGGGTTCCGAGTCAGTTGGCTTTGCCTCTGTCGTTGCTTTGTCTTTTTCTGCACCACGGTGGTCTGTCATGCGAATGACATCGATGCGTGTTTCAATTGCGACCTGCGGCTCTTCGACTGGCTCTGAGTCAATTTCAACGAAGTCAACCGGTTCATTGACCGGGTTCTTTGAAACATCACTGGAACTTTGTTTTGGCGTTAGCCGTGAGACGTTTGCTTGGGAGGCAGTTTGGGGTGGTGAAGAGTGATTCAGTGGATTTGACACAGTGTGCCCATGGTTGATAAGAACCACTTGGTGCGGGCTCGTTTGATGCTTGGATCTGGGCGACACAGGTGGCGTTTTATTGCGGTTTTCATTCCCGGTCCTGGTCGGCGCGACGAGACAGAAAATTGGATAGGTGATCAGGAAAACTGGAACGACCGCAGTCAAGCCAATCAAGAAGCTGCCTATCACGATCGTGTTGTTGAGATCCGTCCACGGAATGAGCGGGAGAGCCCATGCTGTTTGAGTGGTTTGCTGAAGTTGCGGATGGGTCAGTACGAAGTTACCGATTTCATGCGAATAAGGATCGAGTTTGACCGCAAGGAAAGTTACACATGCAGCGGTCAAACCTGCCATTGCATGATTTATCTTCAGTGACAGGACAAGAATCACAAGTACAAATGCAAGCAAATTCCCGTGGGGTACGACACCTAGCAATAGCCCCAATGCGACTGCCCACGCGAGTTGGTGTGGGTACTTACGGCCTTCGATCGCTCGACGCACGCTGTTGAC
>DOPG01000008.1 GCA_003513555.1 Rhodopirellula sp.
ATCTTATCCCCCGTCCAGGGCTGAACGATGGATCGGGGTGGCGTGAGGAGCGGGGTGGTAGGTTGGTTCGAGGTTGACGTTGCATTCACGATCGCTGCCAAGTTAGGACGCTCTTCAGCGGGAACGTGTTTCATGGCGTCTTCACGAATCTGTTGCAGAAACTCTGGTAGTCCGGCCCCACCCAGTTCTTCTGCTGCCATCGCAAGGTACTTGAAGTAAGTTTGGCGGAGCTTCGGTGTCCAGCCTTTGTCCACGTTGCGCAAAACGTATAAAAAGTGAAGTCTTTGTTCTGGGGCCGTGGTTTGAAAAACAAGTTCGAGGGTTTTTTTAACGAATTGTTCGCCTCCGAATGTTGCCAAAATCTCGCTGAGAAATCGGTTGGCCGGATAATTGAATTGAGCATCATCAGGGTTTGGCGCAGTCTTCGCTTTTGCAGCGGGGTACATCTTGGTCAGGATTTCGATTAGATCCGGAGCGATTTTGGCTGGGTTGCCATTGTTTTGTGAAATTGCCAGCTGGACTCCGTAAAACGCGTATTCATGAACCGAGGCATGGGAACAGTCTTGGAAGACCTGATCGCTTGTTTGTCGAGCGAGCTCTACCAGCCGTTTGATGGCGCGACCGGGTTGTTGGCATTGCTGAGATCGAATCAGGCAAGTGATTGCGGTGACTGCGATCGCCGGGTTCATCTCATGCAGGGCTTTCTTTTCCCACTTTGCGATCGGCATCCGTTCAATCACTCGCGCTGCAGCATGGCTGATCCACGGGTCGGTATTGCCAAGTTGTTGCCATGCTTGGCTAAATTGTTTGTCTGTAATTTCTCCGTTCAGCGAAGCTTCCAGCTCGTGACGTAGACGTCGTGACCGGGCGGAGAAACTGTGGCAGTTTTCACGATGAGCAGTGAGCTCTTTCGTAATTGCAGGCTCTACTGAATTCTGGTCGCCAGTGTATGTCACGCGATAAAGCTTGGACTGTGTCTTCCGACCACCAGTGATCAGGTACATGCTGCCATTGGCACCAAATTCGAGGTCGGTCACGTTGAGTGGCCGACCCTTCAAGAATGTTTCACTGGTCATTGAGTAACTGCTACCTCTGGGCAGCAAATGTACCTGCAAGATTCTCCCATATGCCCAGTCCAGGACAAAAAGGCTCTTGCGGTACTTCGCGGGAAAGCTGCTGTTTGAGCCGAACTTGACCGTGGTTGGGGATCCTTTTCCTATATCCAGGCCGGGGACCGCATTGTCGGGATGATCGGGATAGTAAGCCGGCCACGCACCGGTGACACCACGCCAGCCAAAATCGCCGCCCGTTGTCAGGTGGATCATGCGAGTTGGGCGATACCAGGGCGCTCCCATATCGTGTTCTGCGTCGGCATCGTAAGTAAAGCAATCTCCATGTTCATTGAAATCGATGCCGTATGGGTTACGCAAACCTGCAGCGATGATTTCCACGCTACCATTGTCCGGATTGATCCGAAGCAAATGCCCTTCGCGTGTTTTGGAACCCTTGGCTGCGTCTCGGTAAGGTGAGGTGTGGTCGAGCGCATTACGTGGCAGGTCTACGGCATCGCCATGAATGGAATACAGCATCTTGTCCGGACCGACGGCAAGGTCGTTTCGACCATGTCCGACTCCTCCGCTCGATGCGTAAATCAGTTCGGGTTCACCGAATCCATTTCCATCAGGACGCAGGCGGTAGAGACCTTTTGAGTTGTTGGCGTTGGCAAATAATTCCTCGCCTCGAAATGCCAGCCCGCGACATTCCTTCAAATCACGGTTGATCCATTCGGTTGCTTGGATGGAGTCTCCCTCGGCGGATAGGGTCAGGCGAATCAAGCCACTGGATTCTCTGGCGATGATTAGACGCCCTTCAGGATCAATTGTCATGCTGACCCAAGACCCTGGTTCAGTTTCTGGCGTGCTGGAAAAAGGAACTTCCTGAATTTGGAAGTCTTCAGCAATTGAGAACCTTGCCGCAGTTGCCTCTTCTCCCTGTAATGCCAGTTTCCATTGCTCGTAGTTGTCCAGAGCGTTAATGCCAACTCGCTGTTCGGATGAGTGTGCGAAGGCACTTTCAATGGGGCCCAGATTCACAATGGTCTCAACCGTTGAGCCAGTTTGCGTTGAAATCGAGCTGCTGCTTGCTTTCCAGTTCGTGTTGCTTCGGATGATCTTGATCGCATGCGCGCGATTTGCCAGTATCAGTTCAATGAAGAATGCCGAGGGGCCGTCAACACCCACGGCTTCAACGGTCAATGAATGACTCCCTGAAGACAGCGGTTGAGCCAGTTCGGTTTCGTTGATTCCCTGATAGGGAGACGCTGTATCAACCAGCACACCATCGATCTTGACTCGCAAGCTCGCATAGCAGGGCGAGAACCTCAGCTTGCCATTTGTCTGGTCTTTGTCGACTTGAAACTGTTTCTTGAACAGGATTTTCTTCTGAGTGTCTGAATTCGGATGCACCCATATCCAGTCGGTCGACGGCTCGTCGCCAGTCGTTTGGCCAGATGCCGTGGAGAGAACCCAAGAGACAAGCTTCTCTGGGACAAAAGGCCCAGAAGTAAGCCAAAAAAGGCAAACGCTAAATGCGAGGGTGTTTCTCCGCAGCGACTGGCGAATCCGGCAATGCTTTTCAGTTTCGTACGAATCATGGTTCATCCGAGATCTCGCAGCACGCGCAGATTAATGACATCCCATTCCTCACCAACTTCGTCATTCATACCTTTCTCTGTTTCAAGATATCCCGGCAGCTTTCCGAGTACCGAATCTTCCATGACAAACCGGAATGCATCTAACCCTATCTCTCCCAGTCCGATGTGCTCGTGCCGATCAACGCGACTTCCAAGGGGTTTTTTGCTATCGTTGAGGTGCAAGGCAGCGATCGTTTGTCGGGGTAGAAGATCGTCGACCTTTTGTCGCATTTCATCAAAGCCGTCTCTCGTGTTGATCTCGTAACCAGCCGCATAGGCGTGGCAAGTGTCCAGACAGATCCCGACGCGGTCGGGTTGCCCGATTCCATCGATCATGAAGGCGAGTTGTTCAAGCGTGTGTCCGAGGCAAGAGCCTTGACCAGCGGTGTTTTCCAGAAGCAGCCTGCAGGTACCGGGTACGACTCGATCCAATGCCTCCGCTGCTGCGTCAACGATTCTTGCCAGTCCTTCTGACTCCGAGCTTTCGGTGAAGGAACCCGGATGGACGACAAGACCGTTCAGTGCAAGCGCGTTGGCGCGTTCCAGTTCAATCACGAGTGCGTCGATTGATTTGCGAAATAACTCATCCTTGGGAGACGCCATGTTGATCAGGTATGAGGCGTGTGCGATCGGGTGACTGACAGGTGATGCCGAGATCGCTGCATCCCATGCTTCGATGGCTGATGCAGCAAGAGGTTTCGCTCTCCATTCTTGCTCCACTGACCGTGATGTGTGACGCGGCGCTCCCTTTCCTGATTGTAGTTCCTGAACGGGGATGGAGCCCGGTTTTTCGTCTACAAACACGGGCCATTGGCGAGGTGGGTTGCTCACGAATATCTGGATACATTCGCAGCCGACGTCTTCGGCGCGGCCAACGGCTTTTGATAGTCCACCTTGGCAGGAAACGTGGGAGCCTAGCAGCATGCTGTATCTCGGGGTTCGGGGCAATGTTTTTAACGCAGTTTAGCCCGTTCTCTTGCCGCATCGCCATCCGGTGGACCCTGCTTTTTGCTAATGGGACGGTCAATTCTGTGGTGATTTCATCGCGAAAGAGGGTGAGCGACAATTGCGGTGGAGAGTTTGCCACGCGTTTGAATCAACTTGGCAGTCCGCCAGAACAGTCATTTTCACAATACGAGGTGGTAGGACTTGCCCTGCCCGTGCTAAAACACGCGATAAGCTGCTGAAGAAAACGTTGAATCGGCGAAATGAATCTTGATAGCTTCACGTGTTTTCGCCGAACGAAAGCCGAAACATTGACATCACTGCTGCCAAGAGTTGGTTCGGTATGTTGTTGGGTTGGTAATGCATCGCTGGTGAGTTAGCCCATGGAAACCAAAATATCCGTCTCGATCATCTGCTTGAATGAAGCAGCTATCATTGACGATTGTCTGCAGCAAGCCGCGCGTGTCGCGGATGAGATTGTCATTGTGGATTCAGGCAGCACCGACAGGACACTTCAAATCGCTGAAAACCATGGTGCAAAAATTTTTCATCAAGATTGGCTGGGCTATGGGAAACAAAAAAACTTTGCTCTCACGCAGTGCAGTAACGAATGGGTGCTAAGCCTTGATGCTGACGAAGTTCTGACCGACGAGTTGATCGAAGAAATCAGGGGACTGGTTTTCGATTCGGATGTGGTTGGGTATCGCGTCGCCAGAAAGCTACTTGTGGGCGAGCGGTTCATTCGCTGGGGGGGATACTATCCAGACTATCAGCTACGGCTCTTTCGGAATTCACTTGGTGATTTCAATGAAGTGGCTGTCCATGAGAGCGTCCAGTTGCCCGCAAATGCAAAAGTACTTGATCTCAAGGAGCCGTTAAATCACTTCTCCTACGATTCTTTGGAGCAGATGGATGCAACGTTCGTTAAGTTTGCCAAACTATCAACGAAGAAGAAAAATCGATTTTTGAATCCCCCTCGCGCTGTTTTTAATTTCTTTTACACCTTTTTTTATAAATATTTCCTTAGGCTTGGATTCCTGCATGGTGCGACTGGCCTGCGGTTAGCATGGATTCACGCGAAGTATTCGTTTTTGAAATATATCTATCGGATGTGAGCGTCAGAGTTTGCCTGTTGGAGTCCTCTGTATCGATCTTTGTGCAGGGTAAATGCCTTTGCGCAGGGTAAATGCTGTGGAGAGTAAATGAGGGGTGGATAAGAGCGTTGCGTCCCGGGAGCAAGCAGCCACTTAGGAAGAAAAAATTCTGCTTGCCAATTTACTGGTCACCGTGTTTTACTGATCAACGTGTTCGTTGATGACACGTAAGCCATCTTTGGACGGTTCTTGCCGATCTTGGTCGCTTGTTGTGCTGAGTTGGTCGAGACGCGTCTAGAGTCGGTCGTATTTTTTGCAGGAGCCTTTCGCTTTATCAATCGGATATCGCACGGCATTTTTTTTCAACTTGGAGGCGATTGCCGTGGAAATGTCAATGTTGCAGACTGATGCGAATTCGATCGCAAACATCATGATGTCAGCAAGTTCATCAGCAACTTCTTCGGCATGGTCCGGTGAAGCCGCCAACGCATGTGATTCCGAGTTGTTGACCCAGCGGAACTGATCAGCAAGTTCACCAACTTCTGACATCAGGGCCATCACTAGGTTTTTGGGATCGTGATACTGGAGCCAGTCACGTTCTTCAACAAAACCGCTGATCGTCTGCTTGATCTCGTGAAGGGTGGTCTCTGTGTCTGTGCCCATGCTGCTGATGTTCCTGCGGTTTGTGGATGGGGAGCTTTTACGGACTGCAATCCAGGACGGACCATGCTGTTTGTTTTGGCTCTCTCAGCGGCTGACATCAACCGCAAAGCATGAGCCGGCTGCGAGGGGCATCACTGGTGAAATCTTAACTTCGTGGTTGTGTTTGAGCAGCCGGCATAAAAGTTCGAGAAATAAACGGCAATTCTGATGTTCTTGATTCACTATTTTGGGGCATCCGTTTTTTGGGGAAACGCGTATCACGGCGAATTCCCTGTCCGCAGCTAGCTGCCCTTATGGTTGCAGTTTAGGTTTGGGCCGCGTTACGCGGTTGATTTCTTTGTACGTGTTCGGTGGGTTGAGGCTGGCAGTTGGCAAGTGATTTGAGGTCAAAACCGCAATGTGTGGGAATTTTGGGTGGCATCGTTCATTTTGCGTTTTTGTGCGGGATTGATGCAACAATACCGTCTTACGGCTCTATTTCCACGGAATACCGTCAGGATTGGCCCCCTCGACGAGTAAAATCCGGTTTTGCCGGCTGGGATACAGCAAGTACACTACCGATGCCCTAGTTTTGTGCCAGCTTTTGAAAGATGGCGGAACTCTTTTCCCTGAAATGTGTTTTATCCACATGAACAAACTAAAAGCATTTGCGGTGGTGGCCCTTTCACTGTCCTTGACCTCGCACTTGGCTGCACAGCGGCCCGGCTCTGGCGGTGATTCAGGTGGACGAGGTGGTTTCGGCGGCCGAGGTGGAGATGGTGGATCTCGCGGTGGTTTCAGTGGACGCGGCGGAGATAGCGGATCTCGCGGCGGCTTCAGCAGTCGGGGCGGTGATTCCGGGGGCCGAAGCTCCTTTGGCAGTCGTGGAGGGTTTGACCCCAGTTCCTTCCTTAGCCGACTCGATGCAAATGGAAATGGTGTACTTGACCCCAGCGAGCAGCAGGGACCTGCACAGTTTCTAATCGGGCGTATGGCACAGTCGGATCCAAGCATCAAGGCTGGCCAACCGATTCCACTCAAGAAAATCACCGATGGTTTCCAGAAGATGCGCGAGCAGCGTGAGGGCGGTGGTAGTACTCCGCAGACAGGCTCCTCCTCATCGTCCTCGGCTGATGATGCCCTGACACCTGATCTGTTGGTGCCAGGTTTTGGTAACGAAGCTGAACCGTCGTTGCTGATGGGGTTTGGCGCGGCGGCTGAGATGCTGGCTGTTGAAGTCACGCCGGCCGACCAGCGAGAGTCCGAAGAGCGAATGAGACGCTATGACCGAAACCGTGATGGCTTCTTGACCAAGGACGAATTGTCCAGTCGGTTCGCGGGTAATCCAATGGACTTTGACCGCAATCGGGACGGCAAACTGTCCGTTAGCGAATTGGCTGTCCGCTATGCCCGCAGACGAGAAGGTGAGGAAGAAGCGAAACGCTCAAACAGCACAGCATCGAAAAGTCGTGGTCGTGAAAAGAAAGTCGAGGCACCGGACGTGTTCGATGGTAGAAAGTCGTATCGGGCGACTGCCGGAAGATCACTTCCTGAAGGTCTGCCAGGTGAGTTTACAGACAAAGATGGGAACGGCGATGGACAGGTCACCATGGCCGAGTTCGCGAAGGAATGGAACGACGATGTCGTTGCTGAATTCTTTGACTCAGACTTTAACGGTGATGGCGTGATTACTGCCGATGAAGCTTTGAAGAAAGTAGAGCAAGGTAGCGTCTCGCAATTGGCCGCAGCCTATTCAGGGAAACCAAGTTCTTCTGTGGCATCGACCACTACTTCGTCTGCTCCTGCCGCCAACAGCGGCGGAAAAGCGGACGACAAGTACGTCAAGCTTGGTCAACGCATCATTGATCGTTATGACAAGAATAAAGACGGTCAGCTGACCGCATCCGAGTGGGGGAAAATGCTGATGAGCCCTGCCGCTGCAGACGGTGATCGAAATGGAAAGATCACCGTTCAGGAATATGCGAGCTGGATGCAGTCGCGTCAGAAACGCTAGGTACATGACCAGCGTTAAGCACCGATCACTGACTGTCGTTCGGTTTGGTGCGTCTGAGTGCGGTACTGCATACTGCTTCTGGCGACCGATCGCTGAGTCACGTGTCGCTATGTTCAGGTTTTGGTAACACTGGTGCGAGTCCGTCTATCACCAAGTAGAAACCGCTTCCGCTATGCCCTGATGTCTCGCCTACAGTCAGACGCTTGATTGTCCTGACTGCTTGCTATGGAAGCAGCGACTTCACGTAACCGGGGGAAATGAAGGCCTGCTAAGACTGATCCCGAGGCCGGCTAAGTGAGGCTCCGCGAACCGTCTACCGTTGATAGATAGGCAGGTAATGATAGCGAACACTTAGGCTGAGGATTGCCAAGGCAGTGGAGTAGACTGCCCCAACGTTGCGTTCTTCTCCTCCGCGAGCGAGCCAAGCGCCGTCGCTGCGTTGGGAATCGACGAGCAGATCGGCTACCATTTCGTCGGCTTTCTTTGCGTACTTGCCACCTGCTTGATGCATACCTTGTGCAAAGTAGTAGACGCCGTAGAAAAAGAATCGCTCATTGGCTTTGGGCGGATGTTGCATCAGCCACTCAGAAGCACCCTCCACCATCGGCGAATCGTATTGTCCACAGACTTGCATGGCAAGCAAGCCTGCGGCTGACATGGTGAAAGACGGATGGTGTGTTCCCGGCGTGTAGCTAAAACCTGTGACTTTGTTGCGTGGTGTTCCGTCACGATTCAGTGGCGAGGCGTATGAATAGCGTAAGTATTTGAGCGCTTCTTCAATTGATTCTCCGGGAACATTCAGGCCATCGTTCTTGGCGGACCGCAGTGCCATGAGTTGCCAAACTGACACGGATAGATCCGAGTCGCGACTGGTTGGTGTGTAACGCCATCCACCTTTCAGTTTTTCCGACTTCGAGACTTTTTGTGCACTGAGAATCAGCTTGATTGCATTGACCAACATTTCGTGGATTTGCTTGTTCTGCTCGACCGTCGCACCCATACCAAGCATTTCTGTGAGCATCAGCGTGGTTATTCCATGCCCGTACATTCGGGATCCATCACGGCCACCGAGATATCCTTGTGCATCCTGATGTTTTCGCTGCAGAACGAAATCAAGGGCCTTGGCCATTGAACGCCCTGCTGTTGAGAAGGTCTGCGGTTCGACACCGATCGAAGCCATTGCCATGATCGCCAACGCGGTCATCGCTACCTCGTGTCCGCGATCAGCAATGGAGCCATTTTCACGTTGTGCATTGACCAGATATTCGACCCCTGACTTAACGGCGCGGTCGATCTCGTCAGGTGCATACAGACTGGCTGGGTTATTTTTGTCGTTACTTTTGTCTTGGCCAAAGCAGGTATGTCCTGCCGTGGCAGCAGCAAACCCCAATAGCCAATGCCTGCGGTGAAGCTGGTCGCTTCGGTATGTTATTTGGTTCATCATTTTACTCAGACTTTTCCGCAGCGCGGTTAGCAATCGCCCGGAAGTAGGCTTCGATCTCGCGTCGATATTGAGGAGCCACACTCTCTGCACGACTTTCAGATGCATCTTCTGTGCGGCGTTCCCTCAATTTTCCCCATTCTGCCCCCATTCTTTCTGTTTGAGTGATGTCCAGTTGCCCGCCAGCTGGCATCTGCGTGCCGTTGCCTGACTCCGTCGATGGCGTGGTTCCTTCTGATGGACTTGGCTGCGCTGGATTCAGTTGGGCTTGCCGTTCGCGAGCAGATTCTTGAGCTTGAGACTGTATGGCGTTGGCTAAAGTGGGGGATGCTTCACCGGCGGTCTGTTGTTGGCCAGGTGATTGCCCCTCTTGTTGACCTGTTGGCTGTTCACCTGATGCCTGTTGTCCTTGCTGCGGGTCGCTAGCTTGCTGCCCGGGTTGATTGGCAGCCTGGTCTTGGCCAGCCTGTTGTTGAGCTTGCTGGGCTTCGCGGGCTTGTTGGGCCATGGCCCGATCAAGTTCATCAAGTGTGCGAGCCATCTCCTGGCCCCGCTGTTGCTCAGCAGTTGGCTGTCCCGGCTGCTCGCCGCTTTGCTGTCCCTGTGGCTGCTCGCCAGTGGGGTGCCCCTGTGGCGGAGACTGACTTTGCTGCGGGTCATTGGGATCGCCATCCTCTTGGGCACTCTCCTGCCCACGTTGTGGGTCACCTTGTTGGGTGCCTTGCTGGCTGATCTGCTGACTGTTTTGTTCTGAACTGGAAGGATCTGAATTGGCGAGCATTTCAGCGAGCTGCTCGGCGGCTTCGTTGATTTGTTCGGACGCGTTGGCGACATCGCGATTGGCCTGAGGGCTTTTTTCAGATGATTCAGCAGCCTGTTGCAGGCTGTCCGAAGCATTTTCTGCAGCCTGCGATGCTGATTGTTCAATGGCATCTGCTGCTTTAGCAAGTTGTTCAGCCAACTCATCTTGGCCGAGCCTTTCCTCATGGCGTGCTGCTCGGCGCAGTTGCTCTGTGGCACTATCGACTTGTTCCTGAATTTTGTCCTGTTGGCGGGCCAATTGTGCAGCGGTCTCCTGAGGCACTCTCAGTTGTTCTTCGCGGGCCATACCTTCGCTGAGTTCTCGCAAAGCTTCTTCGATTGCGCCAAGTTCATTTTTGGTCTGTTCTGCAAGTCGTGATGCCAGTTCGGCGGCGGGGTTTGGCTCATTCAAAGGTGGTAGGCTCTGGTTCCTCACGTCTTGCTCACGCTTGCCCGCAGACTTCTCACGTTCTTCAGCTAACGATTTTGTTTCGCGGGCTGCTTGTTCAGCCGCTTCCGCGTTCTCAATTTTTTGCTGGAGTGCCTCGATGTCCTCGTCCAATCGATCTGTATTACCTTTTTCGCGACTGCGTTGCTGCTCCAATTGACGTTTTTGGTTTTCCGCATTGCGTTTCTGGTTCCGTGCGTCGTTCGCGCGACGGTCGGCTTCGCGTTTCGCAGCAGACCACTGTTGGCGTTCGGCAGTTGCATTGCGTACCTGTTGGGACCTCGCATCTCGGGCGGCAGCTTCCAGTTGCTGTTGGCTGCGTTTTCGACTGGATTCATCCTTGTGGACTTGTTCTTGAACTGCATTTTCTGTTGGGGGGGTCGCTTCCGCGATTGCTTCTTGAGCATTCTTGATAGCGTCGCTCATTGCATTTGCTGTTTCCTGCATCTCGCTTAGCAGTGAGTTTTCACCATTGAGTTTGGCCGCTTCTTCGACAGCATCACGCAAAGCTTCTCGAGCTTCCTGCAGGTTCTCTTGTGCTTTTGGCACGTTGCCCTGTTCTTTTGAGAGTGCGGATTCGGCTTTTTCGACCAAAGCGCGTTCCAAGGTATCGGTGCGAGCTGCCAGGTTTTGAAGTTGTTCCGCAGTTCGCTGCTTTTGTTCGCTGATGGTTGGATCAGCTTTCTCGAGATCCCGGTTCAGTTTTTGTTCCTGTGAAGCTGCGTTCTCTAATTCCCGTTGTGCAGACTCGGCAGCTTGCTGGGCTATTTCCGAGAGTTCTTGCCGCATTGGCTCGTTAGTTTGCAGTTCTCGCTCTAGCTGTTCCATCAACTCTTCTGGTGTGCTTTGGGCTGACTCAGCCATGCGTTCCGCATCATCAAAGCGTTGGTCGATTTCGTTTTGCCTTTCCAGTGCGGCTTCCGCCTGACGTAGGTCATCGCGTGACTGTTCAAGTTCTTCGCCATTCTCGGCCGCCTCAAAATGAGCTGCGGTTTCCTCCAGTGCCTCGGCAAGCTGGTCCAACGCTTCGGCGGTCTGGTCAAGGGCTTGTTGCCGCTCTTGGGCATCAGACGCTTTCTGAGCCTCCTGCATCGATTCTTCGGCCCGCTGGGCCGCATCTTGGATCTGTGCGGCAGCGGCATCCGCATCTCGGGCCAGTTCTCGTTCGGCTTCGTCAGTGATGGAAGCCGTGTTGGCAAAGTCAGCAAGAGCCTCCATCGTCTCCTGGGTCGCCTCAGCGGATTCCTGTTGCTTGGCTGCTAATTCCTCAGTCGTTTCCGATGAGGAGTCTTTTCTGGTCTCGACGCGTTCTTCTGCCTGCTTGACTTTCTCTGCGGCTTCACGAGCTTGCTCAGACAAGGTGAGGACATATTGTCGAATGATGTCACGAGCCTTTTCAACTCCAGGGATCAACGCAGTGATTGCTGAATCATATTCACGTTCCATATTTGAAAGATCGGCATCCGCTGCAAGCATTTGATCATCTCGCCAACGCCGAGATGACACGCGTCCCCGGGCTGCGTTGAATTCTTTGCCATATCGCAGACGGTCCAGTTTTCTTAGCTCCGCATCAGGTTCGAGCCTCGCATTGATCATGGTGTGGACGGGCCACTCCATCCCAATACCTACACGATCAAGCCTGTGAGGGTGATCAATCTTGGAAGTGCCGTTGATTTCCAGTTGTCTCTCGGCAAGCATCAATTTACGAAGTTCGATTAGATAGCCCTTCGCCGTGTGATAAGCTTCGAGAGTCTGAAATGCGTAACCCAGTTTCTGGTGAATCGGTGTGGGGTTTTCTTCGCGGTAGGCAGTGAATCCATTCTCAGTGACGTTGTCGATTGCCCGATGCATCAAATTCAAGTCAGCCGCAAACTGGGGGTCCAGGTTTATCCTGCTGCGGTGAAGGGCTTCATCTTGTGATAGTCGTT
>DOPG01000157.1 GCA_003513555.1 Rhodopirellula sp.
TCAAAAGACGGGGAATCAAAAGACGCTTCACAACAAGGACAGGAAGCACAACAAGGACAGGAATCACAGCAAGGACAGCAGAGCCAGCAAGGACAGCAGAGCCAGCAAGCGCAACAACCGCAAACACCAGAACAACAAGTTGAGCAGCAACTGAAAAAGGCCATCGAAAACATGAAACAGGCCGAGAAGGAACTCGAAGAGGCGCAGCGTGACCAAGCGACTGACAAACAACGGGAAGCCGAAGAGAATCTGAGAGCGGCAATCGATCAACTTGAGCAAATACTCCGCCAACTACGTGAAGAGGAATTGCTGCGTGAACTTGCGAAACTAGAGGCACGATTGCGCAAGATGGCGTCAATGCAGACCAAGGTACTCGACGATACGATCACCTTAGCCGCAACACCTCTTGAGCAGCGCAACCGGCAAACCGACCTCAAAGCAGGTGATCTGGCCTTTGCCGAAAAGAGCATCACATTGGAGGCCGATCGCGCCATGCTCCTGCTTCGCGAAGAGGGCTCAAGCGTTGCTTTCCCTGAAGTGGTTTCACAAATCCGTGATGATACAGCAACCGTATCCGAACGACTGGGACAGACAAAGATCGACGCTGTCACCCAAGGCATTCAGCAAGATATCCTGGCGGCACTGGACGAAATGATCACAGCACTTCAGAAAGCCCAGCGCGATCTCGAGCAGAAACAGCAGCAACAACAACAACAGCAGCAGCAAGGACAATCAAATCAAGGCGAACAACCGTTGGTTGAGGCGCTTGCGGAACTCAAGCTGATCCGAACAATGGAAACTCGGATCAAATCCACCACCGATCGATACTCGACTTTACTAGACTCGGGCTCATCCACCGGTGGCGAAATCCTACCCTTGCTGCAGAACCTGTCAGATCGTCAAAACCGTTTGTACCGAATCACTCGTGATTTGGTTCTGAAGAGAAATCAGTAACATCCGAGGCTAAAGTGGCAAACCAACCCGTCTCAACCTTGCTCAACCGATCGCCGCAGTCTTTTGCATTGGGCGTTGTTTTCTGTTTCATGGTGGCTCAAGCCAACCATGGGCCTGTGGTACAGGCCGCAGACGATGCATTCGAGAGTGATGCAAGTTGGCAACAACCCAACGTGACGACATTGTCACAGATGATGCGAGAATCGCTGAGCGCAGTGGGGACCTCCGCGACGGATGTCGAAGTAGCGGCAGCCAAGGTCTTAACCGCCTTGGAAGCAAATGATGCGGACCCTCTCAATATTTTCATTGATACTTCCCGGGCTTATTCGCCACTTGTAGAACAGCTAGTCGCGCTGGCCGCAGATAATTTGCAGGATGCAGGTAGCAGGGTGGATGCTGACAACGCGGCCCACATCAATGTGAATACATTACCCAAATCGCTGCAGGCTTCTGTGCGCACGTGGCTGGGAAGAGAACTGGTCCGCGCCCGCCTGTACGATGAAGCGCTTGTGGCCTTTAGGGAAGTCGACCCCATCGACTCAGCAGATCCGGCTGCGACACTCTTCTTTCGTGGAGCTTGCTATCACGCACTACTGCAAAAGAAAGAAGCGATCGTAGACTTACAACGTCTACTTGAAAACGAGAAAGATTGTCCGATGCGTTTTACACGCACAGCCCAACTGATGGTTGCCGACATCAGCCCGCTTAAGGAAGACTCGCTTGATGAAATTTCCCGATTGATGACAGATGTGACACGTAGACTTGAACTGGGACGTGCAGATGAAAACGTCCAGGACCGTGAACAGAAAATTATCGATAAGCTTTCCAAATTGATCGAACAAATCGAAGAGCAACAGCAACAGCAGCAACAGCAGCAGCAACAACAGCAATCGGGCCAAGGCCAGGGAAATAGTCAGGGTGGGCAGGCTGCTCCGATGAACGAAAGCCAAGCCGCCGGAGGCAGTGGAACCGGTGATGTCGATCGTAAACGCATCGAAGAACGCGATGGCTGGGGAAAACTGCCACCCGCGGAACGAAAAGAAGCGCTTCAGCAGATCAGCCGTGACCTACCAACTCACTACAGGGAAGCGATTGAGGCGTACTTTCGCAAGTTAGCCACCGAAGGCTCCTAATCTCGTCTCATCCATGCAAGAGACAATCGCCAGAAATTTGTCTTGGCTCCAAATGCCCCGGTTAAAGCCGATGCTGACTGGCCATGTGGGAATTCTTGAAATTGCCAAGCCCTGAGGCTCGGCATGCTGCTTTCTCCGTCGCTTGACGGACGATCCCCCACCTGAAACTCCGCTTGATCTGCCGGCAAGCCTCACCTCGACACCCGTACTGGAACGCGGAGTCAAGGCTATTCCCACAAGCGACGAGAGCTCGGAAACCTTGAATCAGGCTGCGTCAATCCTTCAACTGCAGTTGCCTATCACCTCAGCGCACGTTAAACACCCCAATTTCGGGAAGAACCTCAGCACCGCATAGGGATTAACGCAAACTTAATATCAAAAGCATGATTTCGATCCTCGCACCCAAGGGGCCTCACTGATAGCTTTACCGCCTGTGAGCTAGAAAGCTCCACAAGCCTTGAAACCAATAGACAACCGAGTGAAACCAACTATGAATCGCATATTGCCCGTGTCGCTTGCCGTTTTCTTCTTATACGCCACTGGTCATTCTACAATTGCTCAAAATACGGGGCTACTTGGAAAGGTTGCCATCGACGGAAGCAGCACCGTTTACCCGATTAGCGAAGCAGCAGCAGCAGGTTTTCAGAAGCAATACCCAAACGTTAAAGTCAGCGTAGGTGTTTCTGGAACGGGCGGCGGATTCAAGCGATTCACTATTGGCGACACGGATATTTCGGATGCCTCCCGCCCCATTAAAGACAGTGAATACAAAGCTGCACGAGAGGCGGGAATTGAATTCTACGAGCTACCAGTCGCTTACGATGGCTTAACACTGGTAGCACGCAAGAGCAACACTTGGCTGAACGAGCTCACTGTTGATGAAATCAAGAAGATTTTCCTTGCAGATTCCGCTGCAAAGAAATGGTCGGATGTCAGAGCAGGGTGGCCTGCCGAGGAGATTAAAATCTTCGCTCCAGGAACCGATTCCGGCACATTTGATTACTTCAAGGAAGTTGTCGTCGGCAAGAGTGGATCCTCACTACGCTCGGACATGAGTACAAGCGAAGACGATAACGTCCTGGTCACCGGTGTCTCGGGCACGCCAAACTCAATTGGTTTCTTCGGCGTGGCTTATTATGAGGAAAATAAGGATAAGCTAAAATCGATCGCCATTGTCAATCCAAAAACGGGGGACTCTGTCAGCCCCACCCCAAAAACAATTGAGAATGGCACTTACGCTCCGTTCAGCAGGCCGTTATTCATCTATGTCAATGCCGCCTCTTTCAAACGCCCGGAAGTACGCAAATTCGTTGGTTACTATATCCAGAACGCTCCACGTCTCGCCAGCAGCACTGGCTACGTCCCGCTTCCAGCATCCGTTTACAAAGAAGCAATGATGCGTTGCCGCATGAGTAAGCCCGGCACCCATTACTTGACCCGCGATCTGGAGAAACGCTCCGGCCCGGTCACTGAAATCTACACGGCAGATAATCTGCTGAAGTAGTCATGCTATTTCGTAATCCGGGGTAAAAGCAGAGACAACGGCAGGTTGTCCTCTGCTTCGAAACATTGCTACACTACGCGGAAACACGAGGAGTAGCAGGTGAAATCCGCGTCTAATGGAAAACAGGGTATGCCGAATCTTGAACAGCAAGTTCAAGCACTACTATCACGTGATCGTCGCAATCTGACCATTGTACGCTTGCGAGAGAAGGGCATCTTTTTGGGCTTGATTGGTTGCGGCTTGTTTTCACTGCTGATCACTGGTTCCATCATTTTTGTCCTGGCCTCGGAAACCTTTAAATTCTTCCGGTTCCCCGATGTAACACTGAGCAACTTTTTCCTGTCTGCTGAATGGAGCCCGTTGCTTGGCGATACGAAAAGCTTCGGAATCTGGGCTTTGATCAGTGGCACGTTGCTTGTTACCGGGATTGCGATGCTATTCGCGCTTCCCCTGGGACTGATCACTGCAGTGTACCTAAGTGAGTACGCCCCCCGCCAAGTTCGTAATACACTGAAACCTATCTTGGAGATCCTGGCTGGTATTCCCACCGTGGTCTACGGTTTCTTTGCGTTAATGACGATCACGCCATTCCTACAATGGTGTTATTCGGGCTTCAACGTTTACAACACAATGAGCGCTGGCATCGCCGTTGGCATACTTTGCTTCCCAACGGTCTGCTCGCTAGCAGAGGACGCTCTCCAAGCTGTCCCCAAGCCACTCAGAGAAGGCGCTTTTGGACTCGGCGGTACTCGCTTTGACGCTACGGTCAAAGTCATTGTTCCAGCCGCGTTGAGTGGTATCATCAGCGCATTCCTGCTAGCGATTGCACGCGCAATTGGCGAGACGATGATCGTCGCTCTTGCTGCGGGGAGCCGCGCTCAGGTCACGCTGAATCCAACCGAAGAAGCCCAAACCATGACTGGGTATATGGTTCAGATCGCTGGTGGTGACGTCTCTAATTTTGGGATCGAGTACTACTCAATGTACGCCGTGGCCTTCACTCTGTTTGCAATCACGCTAAGCCTCACGATTGTCGGTAATCACATTCGGAAGAAGTATCGGGAGACCTACGAATGAGTGATACTGAACCTCGGGACGTCGAAAACGCCACCCGTGAGACACCGAAAGATGCAACACCGATGATCGACGGTGATGAGTCGGAAAGACGCACTGA
>DOPG01000270.1 GCA_003513555.1 Rhodopirellula sp.
CTTTTCTGCCATTTCAGCAAGGACTGCATCCGATACGCCGCTGCCGACGACACGGGTCAGTAACGCGTTGACCTCGGGCCACTGCTTCAGACGAGCAAGTGCCGCGATCGATTCTGCTAGCTCAACGTTACCCTGAGATGAGTATCCCATCCAAAGGTCTGTCAGTGGCGATTTTTCGACAGGTTGCGCTTCTATTTTAGTTTTGTCTTTTGTGGTTGCTGGGCCCGCTGCCAGGTTGTTCTGTGCCTGAGTGACACTGGTGGAAACGCAGGACATCAAAAAGATGACGACGAAGAAAAATTTTGAATAACAGTTGCAGGTCGACATGCTGACGTCGGGTGGTTGTAGTAATGGGTAACGGGAGACAGCTCCCTTCATCATATCTCATGAGCTGCCGCCCACGTGACATTGTACGGTCTCGACAGGTGATTGGTTTTGTACCGGTTGCCGTGAGTGTAAGGACTGTTGGTGCAGTTATGCCAATGATTCGACCCCAAGGGACGCTCTGTGTATCGGCTTACCGAGGCTTCACCTCCAGAACGCAAGCTGAAAGTACCGGTCGTGAGTGTCAGTACCATTATCGCTGATGCGGCGGCCATGAGTCACATCTCCAAGTTTTACCAAGATGGGTAACGCGGAGGCGGTTTTCAACGGCTTGCGGAAATATGCAGCGTCAAACCGCTGCTTCGTTCTCCACAGCTAAACAGCAACCTCCAACCGTAGCCCGCGTGATGCTTTATTCGGGCATTGGATAGGGGTCCGCGAATGAGCCGAGGGCACCGAGGCCGCCGTCCACTTCAAGGTCAGTGGCAGTAATGAAAGATGCTGCATTGCTACTCAGCCAAAGGACTGCATTGGCGACTTCATGCGGCTCGCCAATACGGCCAATGGGATGCCGATTTCCTAACGCCTCACCGCCCCCTTGTTCCGCCAAACTTGCTTGGATCATGGGCGTGTTGATTGCGCCGGGGGAAACAGACATAACACGAATGCCTTCACGGGCATACTCGATGCCCCACTGGCGTGCTTGCATGACGTTCGCACTTTTGATGGGGCCGTAGACGCCCACTGCACGGGCAGTGCGATGGGCCTGGCCACTGGCAAGATTAATGATAACGCCTGACTGTTGCTGTTTCATGAAAGGCAATACAGCTGCTGCCATTCGCATGTACCCGCAAAGATTTACATCGATCATTCGCTGCCAAACTGCTGAGGAAATGCGATCGATTGGATGATAAGACTCAGGGGGTTGGATTGCCGCATTGTTCACTAAGACATCAACGGCACCCTGCTCATCAATCACACGTTTGACAACCGCTTTGCAATTAGCTTCTGATGCTGTGTCGCAGTTCAAGTAAGTAACGCCGTGCGTGGCAGGCGAGTGCTCATCTGATGGTGGTTTGACGTCTGCGATGTACACATGGGCCCTCGACCGGACAAAGGCCTGTGAAATTGCTTCTCCGATGCCCATGCTTCCACCGGTTACGATGACAACACGGTCACGATTATCGAAGCTTACATTCCCGGAAGGACGTTTCGTTGGCATGATTCAATTGCTGCTGGGGGCTGTTTTCTGATTTGGAGTCTCAGATTTGCGTTGTTTCGAAGCTGGCTGCTTCGGTTGTATGCCAACGCGATGTAGGCGGGTTTTAAGAATGTTTTCCAGTTCTTGCACACGCTCGGAAAATTCTTTTTGCTCTGCAAGATTGGTGTATTCACCGGGGTCAGCTTTCATGTCGTACAACTCACGGGTGTCATCCTTGTAACGCATAAAGTGCCAATCTTGCGTCCGCAGTGAAAATCCATTGTTAAACGATAATGCACCCTCCTTCACTCTATTTGCCTTTTTGGTGAGCAGCGGACGGAGGCTCGTGCCTTGGACTTCGTTTGGGATCTCTTGGCCCGTCAAATCACAAACAGTGGGGTAAATGTCAACCAGTTCTACGACGGCGTCAGATGTGCCGCGTGCCAGGTGGGGTGCAGAGATAATTAATGGGACGCGAAGCACTTGCTCGTGCAGGTTGGATTTCTGCCAAAACTGATGATCTCCAAGATGGTACCCGTGGTCGCTGGTGAAAACGATAGCAGTGGATTCGCGTAAACCAAGGGCATCCAGTTCGTCGATTATTTTACCCACCTGTTCGTCCATGAACGACACCGATGCATAATAACCAGACCACATTCGTTTTTGATTGTTCGGATACTTTCCGATCTGGTTGGTTGAGGAGATCGTTTTTGCTTTTCCCAGCTTCGGGATATCTGCCAAGTCATCGGTGTGCTGCGGTGGGAGTTGCATTTGTTTCCATGGGTAGGGCGCAAAGTACTCTCGCGGGGCAACCATTGGGTAATGGGGGCGGACCAATCCAACCGCTAGGAAGAATGAATCATCCTGATGCTTTCGTAATAGCTCTACTGCCTTGTTGGCCGATTTGTAGTCAGGCTGATCGGATCCATCTCCATCGTACTGCACTGTGACAAACATCCGATTTGGCATCTTGGTTGACTCACGTGCTTCAAGATCGTCCGTAAAGATGTTTAGATTCAGGCAAGCGTAATCTCCGGGAGTGTGAGCCTCGAGTCCGGGTGAATTGAACCGTTCGGTCCATGACGATGCAATATCCTCGCCATTGGTCCCGGCGATGATATCACCTGGAACTCGCATGTGGTAAATCTTGCCGACGCGGGCTGTGTACCACCCATTTTCGCGGAAATATTGGCCCATGTTGACCTTGCCCGTGCCCTGATAGCGACTGAACATCAACGATCGGCGTGAAGGACCACACGACGTTCCCTGGCAGTAGGCACGTTCAAACAGCATTCCGGACCGCGCCAATTTGTCAATGTTGGGTGTCTTGCAGATTGCGTCCCCATAGCACCCAAGGACGCTGGCACGCAGGTCATCAGCGATGATAAACAGCACATTTTTGATTTCTTTCGAGGTTCGCTGTTCATTTGCCCAGACCGGTGTGCCCGTGCTTGCGTAAAGCGCAAGAAGCAAGCTGAAGAGCTTGAGTGTCAATGAAGACAGTGAGTTGTGCATGCCGGCTTCAGGAGAGAATGGAAGACTGGTTTTGAATATATGGAGAAAAGCAATGTACCAATTCATCGCAGGGAGTGCGCGAAGATAGTCGGGATCTGCCTCTGGGTGGTTAGCAGGAACGATTCGAAGCACGCGTTGCTACGTCCGTGGAAGGGACTGGCGATGGCGTGAGAAGCTTGCTGGCGGCGGGACGAGCGATTAGTCATGCGCGCTGAGTGCCGGGTGATTGGCAGGG
>DOPG01000100.1:0-4599 GCA_003513555.1 Rhodopirellula sp.
TACCAAAAGCTTGTGGTTGATCTTTACGGTTTCGTGATAACTCAGGCTGCATCTCACCATTCACAAATACTTCTACGCGATTCACATCCATCCAGTTTGCACACTGAACCTTGATCGCAAGCTCGACATCTGTACCCTCAACCGTAACGCTATCACCGATTAACGCGGGTGCATCTAAGGCAGGATGGTGAAGTTGCACCGTCATGAATGGCCCAGTGGACATGATCACCTGTCCCTTTTCCAGCCGATCAACCATTTCTGCTGTCTGAATTTTCGCTGGTGAATCGGTACTGCTGCGAATCCAATTTCGCAACCATCCACTGCCATTCCAGTTGTAATGAGCATCCGTATTCACGACGCCCGGAATTCGCCGTCCCGACTTCAGTAAATCCATCCATGGCAAAATACGGTTGGTGCCTGGTCGCTTCATCTCTTTGACTTCTTCACTCGTCATGAAAATTCCCTCAGGTGGATGAACTTCCATCACATCCATGAAGTCGAGCATTTTCGAAAAACCACCATCTGGCTTTCCATCAAGGTCACGGTCCCCGACAATTTGATTTACATTGGGGTGATTGGTTTGAACCAACTTATCTGAGTCATCATCCCACATGGCGAGCCGCGCGATTTGCGTGACAGGATTACTGCTCGTCTTCGGACCTCCGCCGTCCTGGCTGTACGGTTTCCACTTCAGAGGGAAGGCATTTTGGTGATTGATCGGCAATGGGGAGCCTGTCAACTCCATCCCTGTGCAAGTCGCCATGAATCTTTTCGCTCCAAGCTTTTCCAACTGATCATCATACGACTCGATTCGTTGGTGTTCGGTGCATGGCGCAAAATCAATTTGTTCACATACCAGATTTTCAACTCGTCCAAGCTGATCCGAAGTGTTATCTCCTGAGGGAGAACTGTGACTGTGCAACTCAGCACTCACCCATCCCGTTGTATCTACGACACGTTTCAGCGTCGCCTGCACCTCTCGTTGCTGCCCCTCTGCGATCTGAATTCTTTCAAATACAGCATCATACTCTGGGCCACGACTTAGCAACAAATCGTAAGTGCCAGGTGGAATTGACCTGACAAACTGACCATCAGCGCTGTACACGCAATTGCCCACGGCACCACTCTGACTCTCGATACCGAAGACTGGATCGGGCGTCATTTTCCCACCTTCCCCTTTGCTTCCAAAGAAACTTGCCTTGCACGGAATGGGCAAACCATTCTCTGACACAACGTTCACCTGAACCGTTGTCGCTGCCCCAAGTTTTATCGCAAATTTCTTTGTTTCTGAGGTGACTTCGATATCTACCTCAACGGGCAGATGCCCGATAGCTTCGCCACGCACGCGATACTGCCCGGGCGGCAAATGAACAACCGACTTGCCATCCGCGGCGGACCGCCACTCGCAGGGCAATTCAAGTGAGCCAACATCACCTGCAATCACACTCAACTTGATCCGTGGATGCTCACCAACTGCCCCAGACACAATGAAGTCCTGCCCCTTTGCACCCGATGTCAGGCCCCAAAGATCCAGTGGCGAACTGGCAGCATAAATCCTGGTTAACCATTGAACACGGTTATCACTACGGTCAGCCGCATCCGCACCATACTTGATCTGACGGCTTCTTCCACTCGCAGACCACTGAGGCGTCTCTGCACCGAAGCCAGACTCAAAACCATAAGTCTGACGAAAATGTCTGTCCTCGCAGTAACCTGTCGTGGTTTTCGCAAGCGTTCCAACAACAAATGTCTGGTCAGCGCGGATACTGTCCGCAGCGGCCACTTTGCTGACATCGTCACCAGTCACGGTTTTGATCACTGTCAGATAGGGATCACCATCCCTAAGCTGGTACTCGATGGTTGCTAAGGTTCCATTACGAGCAGTTGCGGCTGTCGAACGACAACGCCAAAACACGCCACCACCATCCAAATCACCTGTCTCAACCAACCCGTCGTCAAAGAATTGATACCGTCCAGCAAGAGGATAGTAACAACTCAGTTGATCCGACTCGACATCCAAACGCGTGAAGTCAATGATACAAGCGCCCACGCTTCGCACCGTCATGTTGGCATGGCGTTGGGCACTGGGGCGTGCAATCACTGCGACCACTTGATCGTTACGAAGCACGTAATCACCATCGATCCAATCGATCTCCTTGCCCTGCAGTGGATGTCTTGTTCCCTCGCCAATCTGGTCCACACTCGCTCCCATAGCAGGCAACTGAAACATCAAAAACAACCCAAGGAATGTAGGCCCCATCGCACGCACCCAATACCAACTGCGAAAAGCGTTCATCATTTCAATATCTCAATACAACCGTGTTCTTCGCCCAGATTTGAACTGGTCCGCACCCCCCTAGTCACAACCCAAAAATATGTGCCCGGCGTGCAGCTGACCTACCTAATATTTGCCTTCAGTCTAGCGGAATCGCACTGCTTGAGAGCATTACCGCATCTCGCCAACGGCGGCAGTGACGCTAGAATGCTGGCTTGCCAGTACACTACTGTCCACTGTCCGACACCCCAGCACAATCCAATCATGACAGACGCAGCCGACCCCTTTTTTGAAGCATACAACCGAGACGACATTGCCTACGGTGAAACCCCAGCGCCCGGTGTACAGTCGATCATCGACCTGAGTGCATCAGACGAGCCAGGGCAACTCCACGTCCTCGATTTAGGTGCTGGCGCGGGCCGGGATTCGATCGCCTTGGCCAGGGCAGGCTTCTGCGTGACTGCTGTCGACCTCAGTGAAATGGGTTTGGAACGCGTCAATCAGCGGGCCGTTGCTGCCGGGGTCGGGGAATGGGTCACCACACAGACAGCAGACGTTCGAGAGTTCGTTTTCGCACCCGGTAGATACGATGCAATTATCGCGACCACTGTCTTGGATCACATCCCATCCGCAGACGCTGTGATCGTCTGGAAGAAGATACTCCGCAGCCTCACGCAGACCGGCCTGCTTGCTGTTGAGGTTCACAGTTCCGAGGACCCGGGCTCTGACTTGCCACCCGGGTGCGATTCCACGGCTCCGAAAAGCGAAACCGCGGGTGCTGTCGTCAACTACTTCCCCCCAAACCAGCTTGCCCAATGGGCTACTGAAACGTCAGCCAACCTTCGCATTCTTAGGTACGAAGAACGACTCGAATGGGATTACACTCACGGCCCTGAACACATGCATGGCAAAGCATCGCTGCTTGCGATACGGAAGGGAAATTTCCCCGATTGGTACGGACAGCCACGACTGTTTCCGCGTCGTGAATCTTGAGGAAAACTGATCTGCTCTTGGAGAAAGCGAGGTTGGGAACCATACCAGCAGGTCTTGTAGATCTTTGAGGACACACGTTGGCCCTCATGACTGAAGCATCTCCTGCAAGGCTGCATGACACGGGCCATCGCCCAGCAGGTCAAGGCTTTGACACAAACGATCCCGATCGCTGCGGCGAGGCAATTGACGCAAAGTCTGCAACACACGACTAACCTGCTCTGACGAAACTTGACCACAGATGGGATGCCCCAACCCCATCATGTACTTGGCTCGCTGCAAATCGGCAAAGTAGCGGGGATCGTCCTGCATTGCTTGAAACACCTCAGTGACAGCCTGCTGCGCTAATTGAACCTCTTTCCAATTCTGCTGAACAGCAGCGTCGAGGATATGTTGGTATTGGTAAATGGCGAAAGACATAGGTCCGCTGGTGATTCCGCAGCGCTGACTGCCGGTTTTAGCACCATCCTGGAGAGCTCGCGCGAGGTGAGGGTCCCAACCTTGCACAATCCGCAGGTGCTCCAAACCTGCCGCCTCTAAAAAAGTCAAAGTGCTCTTCTCGTATGATGCTTCTGTCACTTTAACAGCTACAATCGAATCACCGCCGGGACCATCGACCAATCTCTGCACAACTTGCGCGGTAAGTGACACACCACTGACGTCCGAGATTGAATACAGACCAACAGCCAACTGCAACTCACTGGCACGTTTCACGAGTGGCTGAAGCTGTTCCACGATGTCGTGGTCCGAACAAGCAGATTCAAGATTTGACCCTGGCCGCAGGAACGCAACCGCATAATCAAGCTGCTTGAGCAATTGCAACAACTCAAAGTTGGTATCGACACCGTCCTCGGGACGAAGCAAGCCCATTCGCTGCAGTATTGGCGGTGATACCTTGGCTGCAACATCGAAAAACTCTCGCAACTCATCGACAGTACGCAAGTGTCCCTGACCTGTTGAAGCCGCGATCAAAACGGACTCGGCACCTGCAACACTTAGCTTCTGCATAAACTGCTGCAGACGCTCATGGTCCAACTCACGTCGGGGCAGATGTCCATGGGTGGGGTCAAAACAGGCGACTGTTGCGAGGGGATAAATCAAAATGAATTTCTCTTTATTAAATCAACCAAAAAACAGCCAACAAGCGAAAGTTACCACAACAACTCCCAGCAGATTCAACACCAGTCCCTGACGCATCATGTCCTTGACCGTCAATGCACCATTTCCAAATACAATCGCATTAGGCGGGGTAGCGACTGGCAACATGAATGCAAAACTCGCACTGATAGTGGCAGGTATCATGATCAGCCGCGGGTCAATCGCTGTCACGATCG
>DOPG01000100.1:4712-5131 GCA_003513555.1 Rhodopirellula sp.
CCCGAAGACAATCGCATTCGGTGGGGTAGCAACAGGCAACATGAATGCAAAACTTGCACTGATAGTGGCGGGTATCATGATTAGCCGGGGGTCAATCGCTGTCACGATCGCCGTAGCAGCAAGGATAGGTAACAATAACGTTGCGGTTGCTGTATTGCTGGTGACCTCCGTCAGAAAGGTAACAGCCAAACAAACCACCCCGATCATCAGAATCAACGGCAAGGCGGAGATCCCGCTGAGTGCCACGCCCAACTGCTGACTCAATCCGGATTCGATGCACGCTTTGGCAATGGCAATGCCACCCGCGAACAAGAGCAAAACACCCCACGGAATTTTGACAGCGTTCTCCCATGTCAACAATGTTTTCCCTTTTCCATTGGGAATGATATGCATCACGACCACAGCCAACATTGCAACCG
>DOPG01000075.1 GCA_003513555.1 Rhodopirellula sp.
AATCAACGCTTGGTACGGAATGATGCTGTGGGGCCAAGTCTCGGGTAACACGCAAATACGTGATCGAGGCGTCTACCTTTTCAACACCGAGCGTGTTGCCGTCGAGGAGTACTGGTTTGATGTGTCATCCACAAATTTCCCTGCACGGTTTCGGCAGGTGGCTTTGGGGATGGTGTGGGGTGGCAAAGGGGCGTTTGCAACGTGGTTCTCTGCTGACATAGACTGCATTCATGGCATCAATTGGTTGCCATTCACACCAGCTTCGCTCTACATGGGGCGCCATCCCACCTACGTAAAACGCAACTTTGATCGGATCACTGCAAAACGCAAGCAAGGAACGGACTACAACAACGGTTGGGGGGATCTCGTTGTCATGTTTGGTGCACTTCAAGACCCTGCGATTGGTTTGAGCCATTTGGAGAAGCATCCTCAATGTAGCATCGAAGATGGAAACACTCATGCATTCATGCTTCAATGGCTACACACACTGGACCACTATGGAGTGAATTGTCCTGATATCACTTCAGATTATCCATTTGTGAACGTTTTTCTAAAAGAAGACACGACTACCTATGTGGCCTACAATTTCGGGGAAAAACCGCTGACCGTAACGTTCTCGGACGGCAAAACAATGCTTGCGGAACCCGGTATTCTGACGGTAATTCAGTAGCACGAATGTAAATTTTGGACGTTGGCCTGGAAACGGGCCGAAGGAGCTCCGTAGGTTTTGCAGTTTTTTTCGCATGGCACTGGCCGTGCACAGATACCTTTCAGGATCGCGACATCGCATGAACAAAGAAATACATCTGCACTGTGTAGAAACTCGTGCCGGGAGTGTTCCAGAAGAAGGCAAGAGAAACTGCTACACAGGAACTGGGCAAGACGCGAAAGCTAGCCTGTTCTTTCGGTGCCAGAAATGCAATTTTGATCAGCACTGCTCCTCGATCGCACTATTTCCTTACTGCGGGAGTGATTAAATGCTGGGAAGATTCGCACTCGTGTTGATCTTGGTGGGTAGCGTGCCGCTTTGTGCAACTTGTTTTGCGTGCTTGTGGGACCGGGACACACTAGCAATGGAACGCCAACGCAATCCAACAACACTGGAATTGATCACCGGAAAGTTTCTGCGTCACTCAGCTGATTTTTATCGCTGGAGAGCTGAGGATCGCCGTGAACGAATCGAGGCCGAGCCAAGTCCTGAGCTCTACGATGATCTGGCCGTGGCTCTAGAAAAGGTTGGTGAGACGAAACAGGCGATTCGTGTGATGGAAACGAAAGCCTCGCTGTATCCCGGCCTTTACGCGACGCATGCCAATCTCGGAACCTTCTACGTTCATTCCAAACAGCTAGATTTGGGCTTGGCCGAGATTACTACGGCAATCGCCATCAACCCGAATGCCCATTTTGGCCGCGAGCTCTATCAAAAGCGGCTCGTTGAATATTTGGTCAGCCGTGGCCATGGAGACCACCCAAAGTTGCCCCTCTCAGGAGAAACGCCCAGTGGCATGGGCCCCGTCGGGTTTGGTGGCTTTCTTGTTGCTATCGACCCCGAAGACGTACCTAGGGAAGACCCCGCCCTTACGATCGACAAGGCGATTGCCGGTGTGCTGGGGATGATGAAATTCGGTAATCACGACTCACCGGTTCTTCTTGAGGCATTGGGGGACCTGCTTGTAAGCCGTGGGTACGAATCCGATGGCAAACAACTTGCCGCCAGGGCCTATCTGAAGGCATCTTATGAGGCGGAGGAATTGGATGCCCAGAAAAGCTATCGGGACAAGGCGAAGAATTGCCTTAGGTTTCAAACCATAGGTGGTGGCTCTAACACCACATTGACTCTTGCCGAACTGGAGTCGCAATTTGCGGAAGAATTGCTTGACGCTCGCTCATGGTACGAAACCATCGTTAGGAAAGAAAAAGGGTGGCTGGCTTCCGGCGCAAACGTTGAAGAAGCTTTTGAACGGGAATATTACGCTCAACCAGAAGTTGGCTCCATGATTGCCAAAGGACCGAATGCCACGCTTTGGGGCGTAATTGTTGCTGTTGTTGCGGCCGTATCTGTTGTGCTTCTACTCGCCATCTTGAGGCAGCGAAGGAACATTTCTCGAAAAGCGGTTTGACAACGGTTCTTCGAGTGCGTGCCCAATGGTGCATGTCACACTTCTGGCGTGCCTAGTCTCTTATGTTTTGGTTTGCATCGGCATGCACCAACAGAGCGGACGCCGTTGAAAACACGCTTCGCCCGACGCCGAACACCTCCAACCCTGCCTTTAGTCGGGTCGACTCGACAACCCGTGGGTTCGGGAAATGGCCTCCGTCTCTAGACACGGTGAAGTGTGCCCGCAATTCCGGCGAACGTATCCGTTTCCACACCGAACCGTTGCAAGACCGTGGTAAAAAGTAAAGCCAACGGTTCTTCTTCTGCGACGATTTTGCCACGCCAACCTGCGTCACTGGCGATACCCGCCCCCGCCTGATTGTCCTCATTGCCCTTTCCAAATTTCAGATAACGTCCGTTGTTGAAACCCAAGTTCTTCCCACCAGCAGAGATGATGGGGTAGTTGCGGGAGAGGTGGAAACTGCTAGAGGCGGAGCCGTGCATGGCGAATGTGTTGTCTAACAGTGATCCGTTACCATTCGGCTCAGGAGTGTCTTTTAATCTGGTAAGGAAACGCCCAAATTCACTCGCTTGATAGCGATTGTAAGTGCCCAGGTTCTTCCATCCATCCGGTTTTTTCACGTCATGGGTCAAGGCGTGCGCATTGCCCAAGTCAACCGCCTTCGAGAGCAGGTTATGTGGACCTCCCCCATTTTCTCGACCGAGCTGAAACGTCGCGACCCGAGTAGAATCACTAAAGAAAGAAAGGTAGATCAACTCATACATTGTCTGGAAGTAAAGCCGGGCTTCCTCAGGTCCAGAGTCAAGATAAAGATTCTGCATATCAACGTCCGGCACAGGCGTGTCTACCCATTTCTGCGCTCTTTCGAGCTTAACTTCTGTGTCACGAACTGCGTCCAGGTATTGCTGCAGTTTACGGCGATCACGCTGGGAGATTTTTCGGTCAAGTGCGCGTGTGTTTTCGATCAGGAAGTCCAACGAGCTTTTTGAACGGGCCAGCCTCTCTGCCGCATCGTCACCCTTCGCAACAAACAGCGTGTCAAAGATTTGCTTGGGTTTGTTCATCGCCGGTATCGGGCGCCCAGACTGATTAAACGATTGTGTTTGTGCGCCACGTGGACCTCCGATGCCACCATTTGTTGACATCACAAGGGATGCATGCCGCGTGGCTTCGTTGGTATGTTGCGCAATCACTTGGTCGACCGATACACTATTTTTGTAGGGGCCGTGGCCGCCTGTATTTGCGCCCGTCAGGTATTGGTCAGCATTGGAATGTCCGTGGACCTTTCTGGCATCCGGGTGAGACAAGCCCGAGTATATGGTGATGTCGCTGCGAAGTGGTTCCAATACATCCAACACTTTGGTTAACTCAAAATCGCGCTCGCCGCCTCGCGGAAACCAACTCCAATCGTGCCATGCCGGATCCGTCTTAAGTGGGAGCCCAACACCATCGGGATGGTAAACACTGACGAAACGACGCGGTGTCTGGCTGGTAGCTGAAGCCGTGGCGGATGTTGCTTCCAGCCAAGGCAACGCCAACGCAATGCCTGATCCACGCAGGAAGTTTCGGCGATCGACTGCTCGAGAATTCTCATTCATGTTTCGATTCTGTGTTCTGTGTGGCATGAAATAAATCACTGCTAGTAATAAGGTGAATCAGGTCTTGCAGCCTATCACCTGATTGTCTGAATTGTACCGCAAGCGTGTCAACGTCAGCCCGGTCTGCAAAAGTAAGCGGACGACCCAATGCATAGGCAGTCATCTTGTGCACGAGGGCACGGATAAACTGATCTTGGCGTTCGCTTAACAGGTATTCTTTTAGTCCACCGATTCCCCTCAGTTCCTGTTGGTTGAACAAAGTTGAGGTTGCATCAACGGGAACCTTACCGACGTGAGTGCGGAAAGAACCCTGGGCGTCGAAGTTTTCAAAAGCGATCCCCCAGGGATCGATCCGCGAATGGCAGGAAGCACACGCGGCCTTGTTCCGATGGTCTGCGATTCGTTCCTTGAGGGTCATTTCGAGGATGCGAGGATCGGTCAAATCGACCTCGGGAACGTCTGCTGGAGGCGGTGGTGGTGGAGCGTCCAAAATGCGTTCGAGCAACCAGACCCCGCGTTTCAGTGGATTCGAATGGTCCCCGTCAGAGTTCATGGCCATGACGGCTGCGCCCGTCAGCAGACCCCCGCGATGCTGTTCCGGGGCAATCCGAACTCGCTGAAAATCAGGTCCATAAACGTCTCGAATGCCGTAGTGTTGTGCCAGCCGTTCATTCACGACTACATAATCTGAATGCAGGAAATCGAGCACACTTCCATTCCGCGTCAACACGTCGGCAAAGAACGAGATGGGTTCCTGTCTGATTCCGGAAAGGAGATCGGCGTCCTTGACGTGAGTGATATTGTTCAGACCGTCCAAACCCAACCACTGACTCACGAAACTTTCCTCAAAACGCCTAGCCTTCGGGTCTGCAAGCATCCTTTTGACTTGGTTTCTTAGCGTCCCCGGCTCCTTGA
>DOPG01000253.1 GCA_003513555.1 Rhodopirellula sp.
GAGCGCGTGCGTGCGGCTTTTGGGCGGCGTGGGGCAAAAAATTCGCGGAGGCCGCCCGCGGCTAACCCGATCATAGCCGCCACAAAAACAATCCCTGGACGCCTTTCGTTGATCCCGGCAAATACCCACCAACCCTGCAGACACCGCAACGTGAACCAAGTAAGCAAAGCCACAAGGCACGGCACAACAATCAACGGAATAAAAACTCGTAAAAAACGACGGCTCACCGCATCAATCCTACCTGATATATTTCTTCACTTATGTGTTCCCCCGCCCCTTCACACGGCAAAATCAACGCCTCGCAGCACTCTCTAGCAACCCAAATTCATCTGCCACCTCACAACAAATCAAAGCAGCGGCGGTTAATGCTCACGTGCCTAACCATCAGTCATCGGCGTGCGATGGTGTCGGCTGTGGCGAACAGGTGGGACCATGAATCTGGAGCACATCAGGCCCATCTTTCTGTCTGACAAACATGGCCCGATCAATTGCCAACTGGCGGGGTTCGGTTTTTGTCAGCGAATGATGTCGATGGTAGACGATAAATAACTCACTGCCATCAGGCGACTGAGTAAAACAATGGTGGGCGGTTCCATGCGCATAGGACGTCGACTGCATGATTGGATTGAGCTGATACTTTTTCCATGGCCCCAATGGACTGCTTGAAGTCGCATAACCGACTGCGTACTGAGGACTCTCAAAATGACTGCCAGAGTAGGTCAGATAGTAAAGCCCTTTGTGCTTCAAAATTTCCGGGCCTTCGACAATTCGCCCCTTGTGTGTTTCCCATGACTGATCAGACGCAATCATCGGCTTCAATGTACTGGTATCAACTGACATCATATCCTCATTCAACCGGCCACCCCAGATTTCATTTCCTCGATTGAAGTCGACGTAGTAGATGTAATACTGACCGTCGGTGTCCTGAAACACATGCGCATCGATCCGGAGGCTATCTGGTTCCATTGGCCTCTGAATTCGTTGACGAAACGGGCCAGCGGGTGAGTCAGAAGTAGCAACACAGATCCGTGTATCAGCAGCGTAATAGAGATAGAACGTACCGTCCCGCTCTACAATGTCGGGTGCCCAAAAACGTGATTCGCCCCAACTATCTTTGCTCTTCAACACGTATCCCTGATCTTCCCAGTGAACGAGATCCTCTGAGGTATGCAGGCGGATTCCATGAACCATGTCCGGAAAGTCCGGTGTGTATGTGGAGTAAGCATAGTAAATTCCACTGTGCCGCAAGATGACGGGATCAGCACAGTTTGCCTGCACAGGATTGCTGTAGGATTTTCCCGAGCTTGTATCTACAAGTTCGCGGATCGTCAAATTCCGGAACTGGGCTGCCGACCCCAAAACGCGCAGCCCCACCCCGCCTCTGTGAAAGCTTCGATCGACTCCATCCAGCACTGGCAGTGTTTTCTGTAGCACTGCCACTTCATCAACACAACATTTCACGTTATCACCAAGAACACGCACTCGCAGACGATACCACTGTGATCCTTCAATGGTGCGATTCCCACCAGCCAAGGCCTGCCATCCCGGTCGACTGGCTCCCCACATCACGCGATGGGCCCCGGCATGCAAACCCACATAGTAACCACGATACGCATCAACCCCGAGTTGTGAATCTGCGACTCGAAATACGATACCTGCCTGTGTACTATCTGCTGGCTTGATCTCCACCTGCAATTCGAAATCACTCACGCGAACACCAGTCAACATCGCTCGGGGGCCACGCTTCCCACTGAGCCGCATTGAATCAGAGACTGAACGAAGCTCACCGCCCCACAGACGCCATTCAGACTCGTCCATGCTTGAAAGTGAATCTTGAAAAATCACGCGACCGGGCTTCTGTCCGGTCGCGCAGGGTGCCCCAACACTTGCCAGCACGCACAGCACAGCCAACCTGCCCCACCAGCAAAATCCCAAGTGCTTGAACAGTTGACTCATAGCCAAATCCCAACATTTCCCGACCGTATCAGACACGCCAAATCGCATTTACTCACTTGGAAAAAAACCTTTCCATACCGCGTCTCGCTGGTTCGACCTGGCCCCGGGACAGCAAGATGGCAACCTGATCCAACTGTTTCACCGAAGCGTCATCCTTGTAGCGACGCCTCAACTTCAGCAACTCACTGGGCAAGCGTAAGGCGTCCGACTGAATCATGAATGCACCGCCCGTTTTCGCTTTACGAATAAGCTGTATAGCCTCTAAGTCCCGGTAGCCAAATTCGCGACTTGGCTCTACCTGTGTTCCTTCTCCCCAATCGTTCCAGGTTGCAATCTGAATGATCTTGGCAGGCCCATCAAAAGCTCTTTGCAACGTTTGGCGAAAAACCGCTCCTCTCTGGTCTTCAATTCGCCCCCAACTCTCGTGGACACCCGCCTCGGCGTAAATGTCAACAAACCTCGGAAAGACAACGGCGATCGACTCAGGCCAGCCCATTGCGTTTTGTTCAAAACGTGCAACGCCCGCGACGCCCTCCTTGGGAATGGGCCAGTCGAATCCTCCCATCGCTGAGGTACGTTTCTGATGCTCGCTGAAATAGGCGACCGACGGTGTGATTTTCCCCAAACAAGCAGTCCACTCAGTGTCACTTAAACCACTTTGACCGAAGGACAGCAAAACCGGCTTGCTACCCAAATGCACATAACCTTTTTTGTTAAACCAGTTTTTCGCGAGCCAGGCCACTTCCTTTGCAACATGCTCGACTCGCTGACCTTCAGTCAGCCTGCCTGCCTTGATCAAGGCAGGAACCGTGCTGTCTTCGTAACAAATTGCAAAACGCATTCCCAGCCTCTCAGCCTGAACAAGCAACTGCTCAGTACTCCGATGCAGAACCGCGTAATCGTGGAGATCTGTCAGGCCATACCAGTCGACGACAACCCCATCAATTCCAGCCAACTTCATCTGCAACAACTGACACTCCAGCACGGCTGGGTCGGCCGTGTCATACGGCCCGATCAATGGATAAAAGTGCGAAGCAATTTGCAACTTCGCTGAGTCGAGTGATCCCCCAGCACCATCTGCAGCGGGATTGAACTTGTTCATCGTCCAATGCCAACCCCAGGCTGGTGAAAAAGGCTTCGCCTGGTACCAGGGCATGTAATGAGCAAGCAGCAACTTTCGTAACGGACGCTCACGGCCCTTACCATTGGACTCCTGTGCTAAAACCTTTGCGGGCGTGCCCAGAATAAACAATACCGCCACTAGCACGATGCTGATGGGCACAATGCTGACGGTCACAATAGACGGCCGACCACTTTTCACCAAAGATCTCCTGACCACTAACGCCAGCACTAACTACGCCGCCCCACGAAACGGCCTTCACGACTTAGTCCTCCCGCTTGTCCTTATT
>DOPG01000220.1:0-10078 GCA_003513555.1 Rhodopirellula sp.
GTTTCATGTGACTCGGCACTAATACTTCCAAAACTCATTGCACCCGTGCAAAATCGCTTGACAATTTCACTTGCTGGCTCAACATCCTCGATTGGAATTGACTCGACTGAGGAGGCATCGAATTCAAGTAGCCCTCGAAGCGTACAGCGAGACCGACTGTCTTCATTGATGGCCTTGGCAAACTTCCAATACTCACTCTCGTCATTCTTGCGTGCAGCGATCTGCAGACTGGAGATGGACATAGGCGACCAGGCATGCTTTTCGCCTTCGGCCCGCCAGTGATATTCGCCCAAGTTCGGAAGTTGCTTCAACCGGCTGTCAACATTTTCAGGGAAACCCAGGTTGTGCCTTCGCAAAGTTTCCTCCGCAATGACATCAAATGAAACACCTTGAATACGACTCGCAGTGCCGACAAAACAGACATCAATCACTTCGTCTTTCAGGCCGAGCGCCTCGAATATTTGTGCGCCTTTGTAACTTTGCAGCGTACTGATGCCCATTTTTGCCATCACTTTCAACATGCCCTTACCGACACCTTTTCGGTAGGCAGCGACCACCTTGTCATCGTCGAGCGACGGATCCATCAGCCCATCGCGTCTGGCTTGCCACAATGCCTCGAATGCCAGATAAGGGTTGATGGCATCTGCACCGTAACCGATCAGCAAACAATGATGATGCACCTCTCTCGCCTCACCCGTTTCGATCGCAAGACCAATCCGAGTACGCTTCGCCTGCTTGACCAGATGATGGTGAACAGCTCCCACTGCCATCAGGGCACTCACCGGAACGCGATCCTGCCCCATCGCGCGATCACTCAAGACGACCATTTCGATCCCCTCGTCAGCCGCTGCCTCAGCCTCTGTCGCAATTCGGGAAAGTGTTTGCTGCAGCCCGGCCTTACCCTCACTGCGGTCGAACGTGATATCGATCACACGGCTTTTCCAGCCCTTGCTGTTGAGGTGCTTCAATGCAGCAACCTCTTCATTGGTCAAGATTGGGTGATCAACCAGCAAGCGATGACAATGCTCCGGACTAACTTCCAGCAGATTTTTTTCTGGTCCGATGTAACATTCCAGCGACATGATGACCTCTTCGCGAATGGAATCGATCGAAGGGTTCGTCACCTGCGCAAATAGCTGCTTGAAGTAATCGTAAATCATACGCGGCTTATCGCTCAGACAAGCGATGGCGCTATCGTTGCCCATGGACCCAACGGGATCACGCAACTGCTCGACGAGCGGTCGGAGCATGAACTTCATGGTTTCTGCGGTGTAACCAAAAGCTTGCATACGAGGCAGCAGTGACTCGCAATCAAAACCATGTGGCTCGGTTTCAGGATGCAAATCAGCAAGGCGAATCCGTTGGTCTTTCAACCATTCGGCGTACGGCTTAACACGAGCGAAATCACTCTTCAATTCTTCATCAGGAATCAATCGCCCGGCCTTGAAATCAACAAGGAACATTTTCCCGGGCTGCAAGCGTCCCTTTTCTTTGACAATGGCCGGATCAACTGGCAGTACGCCCACTTCGCTTCCCATGATCACACGATCATCATGCGTGATGTAATAACGGCTGGGACGCAAACCATTTCTATCAAGCGTCGCACCGATATACTGCCCATCCGTAAATGCAATGGATGCAGGCCCATCCCACGGTTCCATCATGCAAGAGAAGTACTCGTAGAAAGCACGCTTCTCTTCTGGCATCGTTTCGTGCTTCTGCCAAGCTTCGGGAACCATCATCATGATGGCTTCCTGCAGCGTGCGTCCGTTCATTAACAGAAACTCCAACACGTTATCGAAGGTTCCAGAATCACTGCAATGAGGCTCAACGACGGGAAAGAGTTTCTCGAGGTCATCGCCAAACAACGCACTTTCAGCGGAACCCTCGCGGGCTCTCATCCAGTTCTTATTGCCGCGCAGAGTATTAATCTCCCCATTGTGACTCATGAACCTGAGTGGTTGTGCGCGATCCCAACTCGGGAACGTATTGGTCGAAAAGCGACTGTGCACCATGGCCAGATGGGTTTCAAAGTCCTGATCCCTGAGGTCCGGAAAATAGGGAAGCACCTGCGCCGGCGTGAGCATTCCCTTGTAAATAATGACTTTCGTGCTGAGAGAACAAATGTAGAACATTAAAGCCTGCTTCAGGTCTTCGCTGCCTCGCAGCAAATGACTCGCCTGCTTATGAATCATGTAGAGTTTGCGTTCGAACGCATCACCCTCAAGGCCTTCCGCGGCCGCTACAAACAACTGCTCAATTCGTGGCTCACTCGCCCGAGCTGTCGGGCCAATGTCAGCAAGGTCTGCCATCTGAGGCACATCCCGCCAGCCGATTAGCTGCTGCCCAGCGTCCGTCACAAGCTTCTGGATCGTTTCCTTACACAAAGCTCGTTCCGCATCATCCTCTGGCAGAAAGACTAAACCTGCTGCGAATCGTCCAGGACTTGGTAATTCAACACCCAAATCCTGCTTCGCAACCTTGGCAAGGAATTTGTGTGGCAGGCCGCACATGATGCCAGAACCATCACCGGTGTTAGGCTCGCAGCCACAAGCACCACGATGGTCCATCGCCTGCAAAATCTGATCGGCATCGAGAACATTCTGATGGCTCGGTACACCCTTAATGTGGGCAATGAACCCTACACCACAGGCATCTTTTTCCAATTCTGGATCGTAAAGGCCTTGAGCTGGTGGTAAGTGAAAGTGTTTTTTCATAGTGCTATTTGTCATGTGTGACTCTTCTTATCCTGATGCGACTCGTCATTGCTCGGCACCTGACTGGCTGCAGTGGCAGGCTTGGCGTCGATTCAACGCGTTCGCCTTTCGACCTCGCCGTAAAACTGTCAGGCGACGACTGACGAACCAGTTTCTGGCTCAATCGTGGCCGGTTCCTCGGTCAGCTTCCCGCTGCCGGATTTCAATCGTTTTCCTGCCTCAAGTGGTCGCCCTAAAAGTAAGGAACCAAACTCACTCGCTGCCCGGCTGAGTCGACCAGACCGGCGGAAGATAATGCCGAGAGGACGCGTCATGCGCAGTTCTCGACATGCGACAACCCGTAACGAGCCAGTCGCTGTTTCGCGGCGTACAGCCGCCTCAGGCACGATACCAATGCCACGACTGGCCTGGATCGCCCGAATCATTGAGTCCGCGTTATCGAACTCCATGCATGCGTTGACGCTGATGCCCATTTTCGCCAAACACCGATCAATCTCTTGGCGTAATTGCAAACCACGGTCGAAAGAAATCATCTCGACCCCAGACAATTGCGACAGGGAAACCTCGTTCTGGGTTGCAAACCTGTGCTCTGCTGAACAAACAAGCCTCATCGGCTCCTGCTGCCAAAGCACAAACTGAATGTCTTTATTGCTATGGGGAAAGCTGACCAACCCGAAATCAACCTCACCCTCGGTGGTCATTTCAAAGACCCGATCGTTGGACCCAAATTCGGTCCTCACCTCCACGTCTCGATGCAAACGCCCAAACGCCTCGCTCGCATCAGGCATGTAACTGAGACCGACCGAAACAATGGTTCCGATAGATACCTTCCCACTCAACTGACGACTGGTACTGCGGACTTCCTGCTCAAGCCGCTCGTAACTCCGCAAAATTCCTCGCAGGCCGCTTAGATAGGTTTTCCCGGCTGGGGTCAGAATCAACGGTCTCTTGGAGCGATCAATCAATTCCGCACCAACGGATTCTTCCAAATGCTGCATCGCCTGACTCACGGCACCCTGAGTCAACTGATGAACCACCGCTGCTTTTGAAAAGCTGCGGTGTTCGGCGATGGTGCAAAAGAGTTCCAGCGTACGTAGCTGCAAGGCAAGTTCCATGCATTAGAAAAACTTATACTGCGGCATTCAGCACGCAGCGGGATTAATGCAGGGTAGGTGCAGCAAGTATGTTCGTCAACCCGCGACAGTTTGTTCACGCCGCGCTCGCACTACCAAACCGTTTTGGCAACGTGATAGCGTAAAGCACTGTGATCCCACCCGCGGTCAGAATTACCCAAGGAAACCACTCCTTGGGGCGCCATTGCTGCAGATTTGAGGCGGGAACGGTGACCGGATTCACGAACGAGCCGGCATCGGTTTCAGAGGCAGAATAGAAGTTGGCACTGTCGATCACGAGGCATTCCAAGCCAATGATGATCGCCATGATCCCGACTGCAATGAAGATAGAACGCCACATTGGTAACTGCCACGAGGTAGAGAAAACTGCCCATTGGTACGTTTCGGCACGTGGGCTTCCACTACGTGACCCCCTTTCTGGTCAGCCACAGCACCGCAAAAAGCGGTACCACCGTCACTTTCGGGCTGTTCCTACACGACCGTAACAGCCTGTGCCTTGGGCCCCGGCAGCCGTTGCTGCCAAATAGATGGTCGAGAAGCCCAAGATAATTCGGTTTCGATTCAGACTAGTCTTGGGACGGACGTTGCGACAATTCTTTGACAGCTTCTACCAACGCGATTGCATGCTCCACGCGCGTTTCCTTAAAAACACCATGCCCGAGGTTGAAGATATGTCCCGGTCGACCATCAACCGAGCGCAATAGCTCATCTACGGCACTGTGAATGACATCTGGATCGGCGAGCAGAACGGCGGGATCAAGATTTCCTTGCACGGAGCAATCGTGTCCAATTCTTTCCCATGCAACATCAAGTGGAATTCGCCAATCGACACCTACTACGGTCCTTCGATCAGCCCGCATCAGAGGCAACAGCTCGGGATTTCCGGTTGCGAAATTGATCACTGGGACCCCTGGAGTGATGCCAGCGATAATCTGCTTCATCCACGGTAATACAAAAGTTGTGTAATCGTGGGGTGAAAGGCATCCAGCCCAGCTGTCAAACAGTTGCACGCATTGTGCGCCTGCTGCGATCTGATGGTTGAGATAAACCGTGATCGCCTCGGACAATTTTTCCATCAGGAGATCCCAACCACCACACTTGCTTCGCATCAGTTTTTTTGTGTTGACGTACTGTTTGCTCCCTCCACCCTCAATTGCGTAACTGGCAAGCGTGAATGGAGAACCGGCAAAACCGATCACTGGAATCGACTCTGGGATGTCTGCTCTGGTTTGCCGGACAGTTTCGTAAACAAAGTCGAGTTCCTCTGGTGCATGCAGTCCTTTCACCCGTTTGACAGCACTCAGGTCGCGTGCGGGGTTATGAATGACAGGTCCGTCGCCTTTCGCAAACTCCAAGTCGAACCCCATCGGAACCAGGATCGGTAGCAGATCCGAAAAGATAATCGCTGCATCTACACCCAATCGATCGACCGCAGTGCACATCACCTCACTACAAAGTTTGGGCTGGGCGCACAGTTCCAGAAATGTCTGCTTGGCACGCACCTCACGATATTCAGCCATGTATCGACCTGCTTGCCGCATCAACCAAACCGGAGTTCTTTCTGTCGGTTCGCCACGGCACGCCTTCATGAAGAGGCTTTCATTGGACGGATGCTCAAGATTTGCAATCGGCGGTGATGCCGCAAAACCACGTTGTTTAGATTCCACCAGAGTTACTCCTCGCTGTGCTGCTTCGGTCACCAGATGCCCCATTTTAACGTGGCTGGGTTCTATATCGACATGTATCTCGCACTCCTCCAGCATTTGCGTAGTAGTCGGTCCGATCGAAGCGATTACAGTGCCATGCAGTCCCTGCCTTAACGACTCTACCACGTTCAGTTGCTCTGCCATTCTCAGCATATTGACGACCTGGTGGGCACTGGTCAGCAATAGCATATCTCTTTGCCCCGCAGCCAACGCAAGGACATTCTCTTCAAGTAGATTCGTATCTTCGGGGAATTCCCAACCATAAACCCGGACCGGTTCAACCGTGGCTCCGCGTGCTTCCAGACCTGCGATCAACGAGGCATTAGTAATGCCATACTCCTGCAGACCCACTACTTGATTCGCAACCGCAACGTCGGAATCAATTGTCTGCAACAGTTCTCGCCACGTATTGGGCTCAGGAACACGGTGGGTTGCCTTAATACCGACCTCCTTCAAGGCAGCTGCTGGCTTAGGCCCACGGCAGATCGTAACCACATCGGAAAGTGAATCGAGAAACC
This sequence comes from Rhodopirellula sp., assembly GCA_003513555.1. Classification (GTDB taxonomy): domain Bacteria; phylum Planctomycetota; class Planctomycetia; order Pirellulales; family Pirellulaceae; genus Rubripirellula. The sequence goes on from DOPG01000220.1 coordinate 6,075, forward strand.
GCTGCCTATCGACGTGTTTTTCTACCGACCGCAGGAGGTAACGGAACCCCACGCCTGTCATCAGAATCACAACGCTCACTTGTCCAGTCATCAGCCGATAGGCAAAATCAATCGCACCACGATTGGGCTCAATCGGCACCTCTCTCATGGATGGGCTGACATGAGCCACACCACCGACGCGTGTGATCAAACGAGCCATATCATCGGCACGCCTGCTCTCCAATGCAGCTATTTTCAATCCGTTAAAATTGGCTTTTGCGTTGGCCATTGTCGCCGTGAACATCGTTTTTTGGAAATTGATTCAAACCAGACGAGTCATTGTAGGGAAATTTCCGCCGGTTACGATGTGTTGGGTTGGACATTCCGCCGTCACCCAGATGCGGCGGTACCCGATATCCAAAGATCGAAATCACAGTCTCGCTTCGACACAATCCCATGCCACGCAGCCCCATCAAACGTCCTCCTGCCAGCCTTGACCTCTCCAAAGTGCTGCGTCATGTCGATGACCTGCCCGAAAAGCTCAGCAGTGAAAGCCTGTTTGGCAACAATGCTCCACTGGAAATTGAAATTGGTTCTGGCAAAGGCCTCTTCATCACGACTGCTTCTGCAGACAATCCGAAACACAATTTCCTTGGTGTTGAAATCATGGCAAAGTACGCTGCCCACTCTGCTGGTCGGCTGCTCAGATCACGAAGGGACGCACCAGAGTCAACACCCAATGCCATGATGGTCAGTGGAAATGCCGAGCCTTTACTCAAAGATCGGATTAAGGAAAACAGCATCGAAGCGGTGCATGTCTATTTCCCAGATCCATGGTGGAAGAAGCGACATCGAAAACGGCGAGTCATAAATGAGGCCAGCATCCGCAATATTTCCAAGGTGCTGCGACTAGGTGGCCGCTTCCACTTCTGGACAGACGTACTGGACTACTTCGAAAACACGGTAGAGATGATTGCAGAACTTACACCTGAATTTGGAGTACCAATTCCGGAGGAGGAAGCCGCAGCGGATCACGACCTTGACTATCGAACCCATTTTGAACGCCGCAGCAGACAACACCAAATCCCGGTCTACCGCGTTCGGTATGAGCGGCACTAACCCCAAATGGCAAGAACCCCGAACATCCATCATGATGCTATCGCCAAAACCACACCTCCGGTGACTCACTTTGTTTGTGCTGGCAAGTCCGGCAGACTCATCTGTAATGCGATGGCAGAGCTATCTGCTCTACTAACACGCGAAACATGTGGAACGGTATCCGTGGAGGACGGCTTGCGCAGTACTGCCAGACTACTCGTCGACCGTTGCTTTAGCGGGCTCAGGTTTCGCAGAATTTTGATCGTCTTTTGGTAACTTCCCAGAAGCGGATTCAGGATCTTTTTCTGCCGAAAGAGGTATTTCCAGAATTGCTTCAGTCGCCGGACCAGTTGGAGCCGACGAACTTTGAATCGCAGATGGATTGAATGGTCCGCTGCTCAAGGGAGCAGGACTCTTTTTCATCCCCGGCAAAATGTTTGGCCGCAGGAACCGTCCAGTGCGGTATGCATCATACTCGGCACCCTTGGCCCATGGTCCCTCGGCAAGTTGCACATTGTTGTAGGCCAGAAGCGAACCCTTTTCACGATGAAAATCCCGGATCGCCAAGTTGTACCGTGAAAGCGATCCATAGAATTCTGTCGCACTGTTAACGAGCTGCCTCTGTGCAAGAAGCAGGTCACGTATGTTGTCCGAACCGATTCGGTAACGAGCATCGAGCACATCAACCTGATTCAAGTCAGCGATCAATCGATCGTAATTGGTTTCCATTAGTTCATGGGTCGTCGAGACCTGCCTCGCCGCATTTGACAGATTGTGACTGATCAGGAATTCTGTTTCGACAAGGATAGCTCGCTCACGCTTCACGTTGAGTTTGGCATTCGCAATGGCGAGACCAGCGGTTCGGAGTCCCACCGGAAACCGCAAGTCCACACCTGCCTGCCATTCCTGATAGTTACCCCCCGTAATCTCACCGTACATATTATCGAGAGTAGCGTCCTTGTTACCGATCAAATGATTGCCCAGACCGTACCAGCGATACTGGCTGACAAAATCAAACCTTGGTTTGTAATTCAGTCTTGCGGCCACCAATTCCATATCTCGACGTTTCACCAGAAATTTCTGCTTACGAATTTCTGCCCGGCGTTCCAAAGCCTGCGCAAGAGCACTCTCCCAATCGAATATCACTCGCACATCAATCGGCTCGGTAGTCGGCCGTAGCAGACGCCCATCGGTGGCAACCATGCCCACCATGTATCGCAAATTCTGCTCAGTTTCATAAAGCCCATTCGGACCGGCTAATGCGACCTGTACTTGAGCTTCGAAATTGTAATATTGTGATCTCGCCTGAGCTTCATCATCCAAACGGCCAGCACCGACTTCAAGCCGTTTTTTGTTGTACTCCCACGTCCGACGTGCCAATTCGCGACCGCGTACGGCAGTATCAAGGCTTCGATAAGCAGTGACGAGATCCCAGTATTTCTGTTCAACGTCAGTAACCACCTGAATGACTGCAGCCTCAAAGTCAACCAGTGAAATATCCTCGTTGACTCGAGCAATCAGGACTCCGTTGTATTGCCCAGGCACGGCCCCCGGCCCCGCAATACGATTGTAAGTTGAGCCGGCCCCCTGAGCTAAAGGTTGACGCCACTCAGCTTCCACCCAACCATCAAAAGCGCTCGGGAAAGCACGAAACGGCTGGTTATTCCGCGAGTAGTTGACTATGTGCCGCAACGCATAACTTCCACCTGTTGCCGTTGTTTTGGAAAGTTCGGCATTGAAGGCGGCGTTCTTGCCCAATGATACCGAAGGGGTGAACGCTGAAGTAACGCCGCCGGGCGCGACATTGTTGGGGCGGTCAACCGAAGACCAAAAAAGCTGTTGTGCGTATTGTGCATCAAATGCAGATAACGCTGCTTCCGAGCCAAACTGCGGTGACGAAGCAGTAATCGCTGGATCATAAACGGTGGCAGTGCCTTGCACAGCAACACGTACATCCTGTGACGCCCCCACCGTACGCAGGACCGGACTCGCAGCCACAGCCATATTGACAGCCTCCTGCAATGACAATTCCAGCGTCGGCAAATCAGCGGGGTCCTGCATCGTCAATGGAACCGTCGTCTGTTGTGCCTTCAACAGAGTTGGCGTTTCACACTGTGTCACCTCGGGATACTGAATACTGAGCCCGTGATTTGCATGGTAGGACTTTTCTGTGTCATGTTTTCCGCCTGGGAGAAGCCGCGCAATGGAACAACCCGCGATCGTTGAAACGACTAGCAAAGCAAAACAGCTTCTCACCGCGAAGCGTGCCGGTGAACACATCCCAGATACAAATGCAACATCACCGTCGCCAGCGAGATTACGATGGCACGGTTGCCTGTGGAACGTTATGGGAATGCGGAATCGCATGGAATGAGACCTTGATTTACCACGCTTTCCGCTATACCAGACAATCTGGATAACCGGACCGTTCGAACGGTGCGCCAAGGTCGTTATCGGCCGTTCACTTGGCACAACTAGAACAACCGAATAACGAAACAGAACGGTAGATCCCGAGAAAACGTTACAGCCCGCAGAGTCGCTACCGACTTTAGCGATTACACAACCTGTGCGTTTCTGCACTGCCACGACAGGGCTTCCCAGTCCAGCGGAAACACTGCACGCAACGAGCCAAAGTGACTTGGATACTTCACTGTATTCTCAGTCTGCAGCATTCTGGATTTCAAAAAACGGGGTAATTGAATCCGCCATCAACAGCGACTCGTAACAAATGCAGTGGCCATCGAGGAAACGGTTCAACCCACAGGCCCACACGAGCCTTCAGAGGGGTGCAGGCCATCCGGATTCAGCGTTGAGATGTTCGGTAACCTGGCTGCTTGCAGCTAGGAACCTAGCAACCTGAGGACTTGGCACCTGAGGACTTGGCACCTAGGGACTTGGTTGTTTGGAGTCTGGCTGCTTGGAGTCTG
>DOPG01000220.1:10338-25146 GCA_003513555.1 Rhodopirellula sp.
CTGGCGCCCAGGGACTTGGCCCACTAGGCTTCGCTCTAAGAAACTTAGCGTCCACCTCCCGATACCAGGCATGAAGATCAGAAGCCATCTGTGTGACGCGTTCGGGATGCTTGCGGGCAACATCATTCATTTCACCCACATCATCTCCAAGGTGGTACAGGTGCTTTCTCCCGTCTTCATAGCGTTCAATCAACTTCCAGTCACCAGATCGAACTGCTCCCCCAGGAAAGCCACCTTGATTACTGTAGTGGGGATAATGCCAATAAAGTGATCTTGGTTGCATTTGCTGAACACCATCCAGCAGAGGCACCAAGCTCTCTCCATCCACTTTTTGCTGCTTTTTGACAGGGATCCTGCACAGTTCAAGAAGCGTTGGATAGAAATCAATGGTCATCACTGGCACGTCACATATCGCCCCAGCTTTCGTGACACCTGGAGCACGAATCAAAAAAGCTTCTTTGATGCCACCTTCGTAAATCCAACCTTTACCACCTCGTAAAGGCAAGTTACTCGTGGGAGATCCTTCGGATGTGGAGAGTCCCCCATTATCACTGGTGAGACACACAATCGTATTTTCGGCCAGTCCCAATTCATCCAATGTGGCCAATACCTTACCAACAGCGAGGTCCATGGACTCAACCATTGCGGCATAGGTAGCATGCGTTTGAACGGTGCGAACTTTGCGTTTTTTGGCGTTAGGCCACACCTGTTCCTCATCACCAAACACTTCAGCAGCTGATAAGCCCAAACGTTTTGCTTTTTCCTGATACTTGGCAACCAGATCACCCGGCGCCATTAGCGGTGTATGTACGGAATAGAAGGAGAGGTAAGCCAGAAATGGTTGTTCTTTGTGTTGTCGGATGAAACGGACTGTTTCATCAGCAAGTCGTGCCGTCAGGTGCTCACCTTTGGGGCCATCCTGCAATCTGGGGTTCGCATAGGGCGAAAAGTACTTTCCGGCTTTAAAAGGCCCGCCAGCACGATGGCCTCCGGCGTTCACATCGAATCCCTGACGCTCAGGCCAAAACTCTTCCGTAGGACCGAGGTGCCATTTTCCCGCAAAGAATGTAGAGTAACCCGATGCTTTCGCGGCCTCTGCCATTGTCCATTCTTCGAGGGGCATGCGATCGTTCAGAACAGCCGGTAAGAAACGTCCCGCGCGATTGCCTGCAAAGAAATTCGTTGCATCAACACGACTCGGGTACTTCCCGGTCAGAATGCTGTATCTCGTTGGCGAACAAACTGGATTCGCTGCATAGCCATTAGTAAATCGCATTCCAGAGTTGGCCAATTTGTCAATATTAGGCGTCTCATAAAACGTCGTGGGATTATTGGCTCCGATATCCATATAACCTAAATCATCCACTAGCACAAAAAGTACATTGGGATGTTCTATTTCCACTGCTTCAACCTCGCACGCCGCGAACAACACGCATACCAAACAGACTGGAACAAGGGATAAACGGATCATGACTATCGCCAAAATAAAAAACAAAAAGAGTAGAATGAGCGAGCATGGGCTACTATGCCGTAAAAATCGGGCAATCGAGCTGCAGTAAACCTAAAATCGTTTGCAATCATCACACAGGGTTCAGTGGAATTTTTCATTCGATGCCCCCACTGACACAAAGCATACTTTAGTGAGTCGGAACTGGTGATGCATTGCAGTTACGATCAAGTTATTCAGAATAAGAAAAAACACCTTTTTGTGGCATTCAACTTGAGGAAAAAGATGCAACGTGCGTACCTTCTTGCATTGCTGCTTAGCATCGTCACGATTCCAAGTTTTGCTGACGAACCCAACCCTTTGGTGAAGCCGCAAGTTCTAAAAACTTTGATCGAATCAGTGAGTCCGGCAGTGGCCACCATCCGTGTCAAAGGGCGTGATGGACAGCAGATCGGTATCGGGACAGGATTCGTCATCGACGCCACTGGATTGATTGCCACCAATTTCCATGTCATTACGGAAGGTCGACCGTTCACCGTTGAAATGCCTTCAGGCCGCATGCTACCTGTGCTAGCAGTCGAATCTTCTGATCGAGCCAGTGATCTTGCGTTATTACGTGTGGATGTCGGCGACAAAAGATTGCCTTCACTGGAACTTGCGGATAACTCTTTACCTTTTCAGGGGGCGCGTGTCCTTGCCTTCGGAAATCCGCTCGGGATGCGAGATAGTGTTGTGACAGGAATCGTATCGGCAATTCAGGATATCGACGGCCGTGAAATGATTCAATTAGCGATGCCAATCCAACCGGGCAATAGTGGTGGTCCGTTGGTGGATAGCCAAGGTAGAGTGACTGGAATCATCAATATGAAATCAGCGATTGATGACAACCTTGGGTTTGCGATACCGATCAACCAACTCGCAGCCCTTCGTAAGGCACCAAACCCAGTTGTGTATGACAGATGGATACACCTGGGCCGAGTCAATGAGAACGAATGGCTGCCCGTCTTCGATGCCACCTGGAACCAACGTGGCGGCATGATCATGGCTCGAGGCGAAGGCTCAGGATTTGGTGGCCGCGCGCTCTGTCTCGCCAAATCTGAAACGCAGGATCTCCCATTCGAAATCGCAGTACGCGTTCGATTGGACAAAGAATCGGGCGCGGCGGGCATTGCTTTTCACTCGGATGGTGAGAATCGTCACTATGGTTTTTATCCCAGCAATGGACAACTCAGGCTGACCTGTTTCAAAGGTCCATCCGTCTATTCATGGGAAGTCCTCGAGGAAGTCGGTACCAAGCATTATATCTCTGGCGATTGGAACCGTTTGCGAGTCCGCGTTGCAGCAGGCAATTTGCAGTGCTACGTCAATGGTCACATGGTGATCGAATCAAGCGACACACAGTTGACCTCAGGGAAATTTGGGCTCGTCAAATTCCGGGACACTGAGCCTGACTTCACGAGATTTGAAGTTGGGATGAATCTTGGCGTTCCGTCGCTGACCAAGCGTACACAGAACTTGATCAGCGATATTTTTTCTCAACCGACAAGACTCGAACGATTAACAGCCGAAGATATCGTGAACCTCGGAGAAGTCAGCGAAGCGGCCAACCTTCAAATCAAACAGAAGGTCGCCCAGATCGAAAAGCAGGCAGAAGACCTGCGGCGTCTAGCCTCTGATGTGACCAATTCACCCATCACACGCGAACTCGCCGAATTGGCACGCACGAAATCTGAACAAACGCTACTGCGTGGCTCGCTTTTGATTGCCAAACTTGATAACCCAGACATCGATGTGGATGCGTATGTGACCAGAGTCGATGAAATGGGAAAGGACATCAGCGAAAAAATTGAGGGGACCGATGACGCAGATACTAAGCGTGATGCTCTACACACCTATCTGTTTCAAGAAAATGGCTTTCATGGTGGAAGCAGTGAATATTATCATCCCGCAAACAGTCACCTCAACCGTGTAATCGATGATCGCGAAGGATTGCCCATCACACTTTCAATTCTTTACATGGAGTTGGGACGCAGAATAGGGCTTGAATTTGAAGGTGTGGGTCTTCCCGGTCATTTCATCGTGCGGCAGGTCATTAATGCCAAAGATCAGAAACTGATCGATGTTTTTGAACGCGGTAAAGTTCTAACCATGGTCGAGGCTGCCAACATGGTTGCAAATCGCAGCAATCGCTCAATCACTGCTGCGGACTTGCGTGCACAGGATCCAATCGAAATCCTGAATCGGGTATTGGGTAATCTGATTGGTGTCGCTGGCAATCAACAGGATGCTGAAGCGATCAACCGCTACTGTGAAGCTTCAGTCGCTATTCAACCAGATTCAATCATTGCGCGAAGGATGCGATCCCAGATTCGAATGATGACGAGACGAGATGCTGCGGCAATTCGGGACTTGGACTGGCTGATTGATCACGATGATGAAGGATTTGCGCAAGCGGAGGCAACTCGCTTACGTGAGTCAGTCATTCAACGACTGAATGACAAGTGATTGGAGCATTCACTTGATCAAAAGCATCATAAAAAACGCACCTATCCTGTAACCAAACAGGGCACAACAAACGCTAGGGTCAAGTTCAGTAGCTCACCCGCAAACCGCAGCATCAAATCAGCAAAAAAAGAGGAAACATAAGAAAGAACCTCTCAATAGTCACAAACCGCGAACGGATCGTGATCCAAATTCCGCGCCACAGCCAAGTCTAGGATACCCGCCAATCCCGGGTAACGCCGGGCGTCTTTAACAGACCTGCAGCCTGCAAAGAAGTGTTATCACTTATTGAATCCGAACAATGCAATGCAAAATCAACTTAAGCCGCGGGCTTTGCAAGATCCGCGTGCAAATGCAATTTTGACACATTGGGTTGCATCAGTCGTTGCACAATACGTTTTGGGCCAAGGTGTTTGTCGTAGTACTCTGATGCCCCCTTTCGAAGTCTCTCAATCTCCGAAGCATCCATACCCTGCATACGAGTTAGCGTACGACGCAAACCCTTCTTACCTTGATACGACAGGCAATTCACTCCATCCGTCAGGGCTGGTTTGAACACACTGGCATACTCAAGTACCGGAATTGTGCCCACCGCTAGTGATTCGACACAATTGTGCGACATGGGGTAGGTCGTCCCGGGAGCGGCAAGAAAAAAATCGGCAAGACTAAGGGTCTTCAGCCACTCTTTGCCCGGCAGGCGATCCCTGCCACTATCAATAAAAGTAAAGCCATGAAATTCGGACTTGGTGATTTTCACGAATGCTTGATGTGAATCTGCAGAAAGAATCTGGTCTGCATAAAACTCCAGGGCCTCCTCGATGATTGCGAAACGATTCGTCGTGGGCAGATGACCATAGTACCCGTTATTCTCGATATTCACCCTGCGCACGATGGCCTCCAAAAAACAATCTCCAAATCCGCTGCTGTTGGCGAAAGGGCTCCAACTCAAAGCCTTACCCTGACTGATAAACATCGGGATGCATGCCATACGGAAATGGCATCTCCTTCGCGAGTATCTCGCGAAGAGTTGCGGTAGTAATCCGCAATGCGTTATTGGCTCTAGGGTGATGTGAGTAACGGTCAGAGATACACAGATCGTAGCGTTTAGGCGACCGCTCACCATCTTCCTCAACTTTTTGCATTGCCTGCCGCTTATAACACTTGTGGAATGACTGAAAGAATCGAAGATGCGGCACGATCCAGATACGGCAATCTGCCGCAAGCAAAAGGGAAATGAGAGCATGGAAGCGACGCCCACCCTCGCCATCGACTATTGAAGAACGAATGTCGAGAAGCACCAAATGCTTGCCGCTTCCTTTTTTCCGATCATCATGCCGCCATGTTTCTCTTGCCTCACTTGCTCTGGGAAAGCGATAAAAAATCCTGGCTTCACGAACTTTTTGCTCCAACGCTCGCCCAAAAGTTAACAACGTGCTCATACCAACGGATTCCTTTCCAGTTACCAGCCGATCAGTTCATTCGTTGCGAGGATTTGTCAAGACAAAGTCATCACTGACGGAATAAGCAGTTGCTATCCCGCGAACAGTAGATAGCTCACTCAGCAATGCCGACATTGAAGGAAGACAGGACATCTAAAACTACACAACAAAGTCGTTTGCCACTGAGACCAAGTGGACGACTGTCAAGACACCCCACTTAAAGGCGTCTTGCGGAAATCGACCAAGTGCAGCGTTCATACCACCGTCGTCGACTGGCGAAGAACAAAAAAACACCCCCGAAAACAAAATGTTTGCGGGAGTGTTTTAGATAAGCGGAGGGCACGGGACTCGAACCCGCAACCCCTTGCGGGGCAATTGATTTCGAATCAACCTCCTCACCAATTCGGATACCCTCCGGGAACAATCATGTTGGCTACCGGACCGTGACTCGTCAAGTCGATTGAAAAAGCATTTCTTGCGGTAAGGCTTGCCAGACTTTCAAAATCCTGCTTCAGAGCTTGGTCTCGATTCAATAATTCCTCGATTCCTGCTCCACTTGGATGTGGAGTATCAACATTCAAGTTTTGGCGAGAATCAAGACGAATTTGCAATGCACCACTGAAGGCCAGACCCGCGTCGCTGATCAGACTGCGAATGCGGCTGCTGATTCGGGTATGCAAATCATCAATATTCGGGCCTATGCTCGTATTCTCGAAGCCTGTCACCTGCTTTGCAGGGCTTGCCTGCTCTACTGATCTGGGCGTCACAGGGTTTCCGGGCGTCACAGGGTTACCACCACGGAGCACTTCATCAAACCCCATCGCTTTACCGACGCGTGCTGCCACATGAGTCGCAAGTTGCGTTGCACCATGAACGAGGGCCAGGTTGGGAATTGGCAAACTCAATGCTTGTGCTCAGTTTTGAAGTTGAACTCTTTGAGCCATTTTTCCCATTTGTGAGCATCTGCATGGCTATTAAGCTTCAACTCATGCCATTTTACACAACGGTACTTCACGTCGATGTGACCATTGTGCTGATTCTTCTTGAGTTCGCACCCAAGCTTTTTCAGCGTTTGCATGATAGTGTCAGCCTTTTTGGCATCTTGAATATGCTTGGCTTTCCACTCCGTTAATTGGTAGCGAACAATCTCGTCCGCAAACGCAAAAGTCGGAAGCAAGGTGATAGAAAGAGCCAATAACAATCTTTTGAACATGGGGATAGGATCCTCGTGGATGGACTGGATTTTTTGGGTAGGTACAAAAAAAAATCGCATTAGGTCAAGAGTTGCTTTGATAATTCCTCACAATCCAGCACCAATGACACCATGAAGGACATCGGGATGTAACGCCGATAAAACACAGATGATCGAAAAAGGGCAGGGCTAGCTTCGAAAATTCTTTACTGCCGGCGAAAACCCTCTTCCACTGATGCAAAACGTGTCCTTTAAGGCTTGGATGGAATAAAGGGCAGGGAAGGGAAGGGCAAACCAGGCCGAAATCGCCTCTTGAATGTCTCACGGTTGCGAAAACTGCAGGGTACGCCGACAATCCTGCAAAGAAACACTTCCACCTTGCCCCATCAAGTCGAAAAAAACGTTAATAACACTGGGTTTTGAGCGACTTGAGCATCGGTTACCTCCCGCATTGGAGGTTTCCAACGTGATCCTGAACTGCAATGAATGATCAGCCGAATTCGAACGAAAATGACACCAAGGACCCACGTGTCGCGCGGCGAGAAAAGATGCGTCAGATCGAGGAACTAGGCCTCGATCCTTGGGGCAGTCGATTCGACGACCGGTCTCTGATTTCCGAGTGCCAAACTCGCCAATCAGAGATCCAATGGACTCGAGAAGACGGTGAAGTGGTTGCATTACCTGACCTGACCGCTGAAGAATTCGACTTCCGACAATGGAAATCAGAAAATGGCCCGGGTGAACAAACTGGCCCCACTGTCCGAGTGGCTGGCCGGATCATGCTATCACGAGACAAGGGAAAGCTTATCTTTCTCACGTTACGGGATTGGACCGGCGATATCCAAATTTTTGTCGGTAAAAACCAAGTGGGTGACGACGGGTTTGCTGTCGCCAAACTTTTCGACTTGGGTGATCTGGTCGCTGCCGAGGGAAGACTCGGAAAAACGAACACCGGTGAACTGACGGTTTTTGCGACCAAGATCTTCTTTCATGCCAAGATGTTGGAACCTGCTCCCGACAAGCATGCCGGACTGACCAACACCGATATGCGACAACGAATGCGGTATGCCGATCTCGCCTTCAACGATGGTGTCATGCAGACGTTCCTTGATCGCACGAAAATCGTGAAATCCATTCGCCATACCCTAGACGAAGATGGCTTCTGCGAAGTCGAAGGCCCAACGCTGCACACCGTCGCTGGTGGTGCCGCAGCACGCCCCTTTGCCACGCATCACAATGCACTCGACATGCCACTCACCATGCGGATCGCATTGGAACTGCACCTGAAGCGACTCATGGTCGGTGGAATGGAACGCGTGTACGAAGTAGGACGCGTCTACCGCAACGAAGGCATCAGTCCACGCCACAATCCAGAGTTCACCATGCTGGAATGCTATCAAGCATATGGCGACTACCAGTCGATGATGGACCTCACCGAAAAACTGATCCTTGACGCCATTGATGCGATTGGCGGTGGTTACATTCGTGAATTCGATGGGAAAACGATCGACTTCACACCGCCATTCCAACGGGCTACCTACGCTGACCTCTTCGCCAAAGCAACCGGCGTCGATCCGTCTGATGACGAAGCGGTGCTCGATTACGCGAAGACATTGCATCTTGCCATCGAAGGCAAACACCCGGATGTCATCCGGAATGAAATCTTTGAGGAAAAGGTAGAGGATACTTTGGAAGGCCCTATTTTTGTGATCGACTACCCTGCTAGCATTTGCCCCCTAACCAAACGCAAACAGGGGAATCCAGCGATCGCCGAACGATTTGAGCTGTTCATTCTGGGAATGGAACTAGCAAACGCATACACCGAACTCAACGACCCCGATCTTCAGGAAGAGCTTTTCAAGACCCAACTTGAGGGGCAGGATGAAGAGGACTCAATGGCCAAGATGGATCACGATTTTGTCCGAGCCTTACGCTACGCGATGCCGCCAGCAGGCGGTCTGGGGCTGGGCATCGATCGACTCGTGATGCTATTAACGGGTAAAAAGTCGATTCGAGACGTTATTTTATTTCCACTTTTACGTCCTGAGGGTGCCAACTCCCAAGGTTGAAATACCAATGGAGAATGGAAAAGCCTGCCTCGTTTGGGTAGAGAACCCTAGACGGAGTTGTTCGATTGATGCCTGAATCTCGCCTAGCAGTGTTCTCTAAATAGCAGAGCACGCTGCTCAAGTGCTTAAATCGACTGAAATGAAAGCCCGATTGCCGTTTACGCCCAGTAACTGACTTTCCTAGACTCGCAGCCAGTCATGAAAGATGCACACGGATGTGCCTCAATCGATTGAATCCAAGGAACGGTATATGTATCGCTGGCTGCTTTGTTTTCGCTATTTGCGAACTCGCTACATAGCACTCGCATCGATCATCAGTGTGACATTGGGCGTTGCAACTTTGATCGTCGTCAATAGCGTCATGGCAGGTTTCTCTGCCGAGATGCATGAGCGTCTCCACGGTTTGGCATCCGACATTTTGATTGAATGTCATGCCAGTGGCGGTATGCCTGACCCTGAGGGCCATCTTGAAGAGATCATGAAGGTGTGCGGCGACGAGGTCGTTGGATCTTCTGCTAGCGTCCATGTCCCAGCAATGCTGGGGATTGATTTCAATGGACAACTCATTACCCGACACGTGAATTTTGTTGGTCTCGATCCAGCAACTTATGACGATGTCAGTCACTTTGGACGCTACCTGCTGCATCCAAAAAACCAGTCTCAAGTCGATTTCGATCTTCGCGAAGATGGATTTGCGCCAGATCGGGAACAATTTCCTAGCTCAGGATGGGGTTACCGTCGTGCCCGCGTTGCTTACGAACGTGCACTTGCGGAAGAGCAAGCCAGGACCGATGCCCTGAGAAACCCTGCCAGCAGCACCGATGAAGACGCAGGCCCCTCATTGGCGATTGGTCCTCCGCAAATCTTTGACGAGAGTGATGTAGAGGAAATTTCTGAATTTGACCCTGCAGTCGAGCAGTTTCCGGGGATCATTTTGGGCATTTCCACGTGCAGTGCCCGCATGCGTGATGAAGAGAACAATGTCCGCGACCATTACTACTGCCGCCCAGGCGATGACGTTCGGATGATGTTTCCAAACGCGTCCGACAACGCCAAAGTCGTCAATCAGAAATTCACGGTTGTGGACATGTACGAGTCCGGCATGAGTGAATACGACAGCACCTTTGCTTTCTGCAGACTGGACCAACTGCAAGAATTCCGAGGGATGATTGATCCTTCCAGCCAGGTCCGCAGTGTTACCACAATTCAATTAAAACTCGCTGAGGGGGCTGATTTGAATGCGGTCCGTGATGCCTTGCGTCGCCGCTTCCCACCTAACGTTTACGCTTACAACATTCAGACATGGCGAGACATGCAAGGCCCGCTTCTGGCTGCAGTAAAATTAGAAACGACAATTCTCAACATCCTGCTGTTCCTCATCATTGCAGTAGCAGGATTCGGAATTCTGGCCACATTCTTCATGATTGTCGTGGAGAAAACTCGCGACATTGGAACGCTAAAGGCATTGGGCGCGTCAGGCGGCGGAGTCATGAGTATTTTTCTGAGTTACGGCTTGTTGCTCGGATTTGTCGGCAGTGGTGCCGGATTGATTGGTGGCTTGTTATTTGTTGACCACATTAATGAGATTGCAACGCTCATCGAACGAATAACCGGACAGGAAGTGTTCGATCCCACCGTTTATTACTTCACCGAGATCCCCACCATCATTCACCCCTTCACTTTGGTATGGGTCATGGCAGGAGCAGTCGCAATCGCCATCTTTGCAAGTGTCCTGCCAGCACTGAGAGCAGCAAGGATGCACCCAGTCAAAGCACTGCGATTCGAGTAAAGCTGGTACGTGCGATTTACCCGAATCTCCTTACCAAATCTCAAAAACAACATAGCTAAAACATGACTTCAGACACAGTGCTTCGTGCACAGAACGTTTACAAGAGTTATCACAAGGACCGGATTGAGGTTCCTGTTTTACGGGGAGTCGACTTCGAGGTCACGACCGGGCTTGTAACTGCGCTCGTTGGCAGAAGTGGAAGTGGCAAGAGTACGCTCATGCATCTGCTGGCGACACTTGACCAACCCGACCGTGGCGAAATTCAATTCGAAGGTGAACGCATTGACAATGCGCCACGCTCTCGACGGGATCGCTATCGGAACCATGACATTGGAATCATTTTTCAATTTTACCACCTTTTGCCTGAACTCTCTGCTATCGAAAATGTACTTGCCCCCACCATGATTGGCAGATCTGCATGGAACTTTTTCAGGCATCGAAAAGAAGCCAAAAAGCGTGCGGAGGCGATGCTTGATCGGGTTGGTTTGTTGCATCGAGCTTCACACAAGCCTGCTGAGATGAGTGGCGGAGAAATGCAGCGGGCCGCCATCGCACGAGCTTTGATGACCGATCCAACTTTGCTGCTGGCCGACGAACCCACTGGAAATCTTGATACCGAAACGGGCCTCGATATCCTGAAACTGTTGACCGAACTCAATCAGGATGACGGTTTGACCATTCTGATGATCACACACGATGATTCAATCGCCGAGTCTGCTGATCGCTGCCATCGCATGCAGGACGGGCAACTTCAACAGGGAATGCCCGAACTTCTGATCGCGTAGCTGAATCCAACCCCAGGCCTACCAATAGGCCCCCAGTGCGGATGAACGCTTGAAAGTCGCTTGGAATGTAATCAGAAAGGACAAACGGTTTTTGCTGCCTAGGGTTGCCTGTTACCGTTCACTGCTGGCCGCTCAGCAGGCCACAAAATGACTTTCCCATCACTACCAGCAGTCATCAGCAAGTCACCATTTGCGGTAGTGTCAAGAGCTGTCACATCACCTTGATGACGCCGTAAGGAAATGATCTCCCGTCCCCCCGTAGACTGTTCCCCTTCTTCAGAAGCAGCAAACCGCGGATCCCAAACTCGAGTTGTGCCATCCTGCGAAGCTGAGAGCACTCGTAAGGTATCAGCATCGCTGCCAACCAAGCCCACATCAGTTACCTGGCCTGCATGCCCGCTCAAAGTCACCAGTTTCAACTGGCGTCCTGTTTTCGGCAGCTGCCAAACAAGCACATTCTTGGTGTTGGTTCCAGCTGCAAGGTACGCCCCATCGTCAGAAATAGCAGCGCAGTTCAAACTCTGATCTGCTGGTACTTCCACAACAATCGTCTTCGCTGAGTCACGCAAATGCTGTAAACGAGCCAAGCCTTGATCTCCTACCACCCATAGCTGATCGCCATCTTTTGAAAATCGAATTCGGCGAATTGGTCTCAAGCCTGCTTCGTTCTCGCCCGCAGCAATCTCGGTGAATGGTTTGACCCCTTGGGTTTGCGGGTTGAACTCCCAAAACCTAACGAGTCCATCGTCCCCTGCTGTGGCAAAGACGTACCCCGTGTTGCCAGCTCGACATGGTGAAAACTGGATAGTCCGAATTGGTTTTTCCGACTCTATTTTTGCTAGAGCCTGACCTGACACCGCATCCCATATTTTTACTGATCGACTTGCCGTGGCAACGTACTTTGAATCAAACGAAAAGTCAGCCTCCGTCAATTCAGCATGTTCCCGATAACTTTTCTCTTCTCGATTGGTCTTAAGATTCCAAAGGAACACGCCATTGTTGTTCATGGTGAGCAATCTTTCATTCCCCAATGGCAATAAACCCTCTGTGTCACCACGAACGCTCGGCATGACTAAGACGGTACCACCATTGCTGGATTGCGTTGCCTGTCTTACTACCTGCTTCATCTGTTCAGCAGACATGAAATCATTTGATTTTATGAGTTTCTGAAAATCCCAGACACGAATTTCAGATTTATCATTTTCATTTGCCGTGCGACTAACCAAAACTACTTTGCGGTCAGGATCAAAGTCAGCAGAAGTGATTCGGGCACGACTAATAGCATCAGACTCTCTCAACCTTGGTGTGACAGTCAAATCCAGAATCTTTCCCATGCAAGATTCCAGATCCCAAAGGGTTGCAAAAGTCTTGATATAGGTTTCGCTTGCCACCTCTCCCACAGTCAAAAGATATTGCTCATCCTGAGTGATCGACAATTCGGCTACATATCCAAGTTGCTGCAGTCGTAATCCCTCAATCCGTGTCCGCAAATCAACTTGCGTGACCGCTGCGTTGTCCGCTGCGATGAAGATAGATTCCCCATCTCTACCGAAAATTGCGTCGTTGATCCTTGATCCCCGAACGTTGACGATTGGTTCACCAATCTGCTGACCTGTTTCCCGGTCCCACAGGAGGCCAATTCCGAAATCATCACCTGTAAAAAGTAGTTTGGAGTCTGGCGAAATGGAGTAACTGGAAACCCCCTCCTGACCTGGTTGCCCCATGAGTCTATGAACGATTTCTGGAGAGGACTCTCCTGTCGGGTCAAGTTTCCACAATAAACCACGAATTTTCGAATCGCTGGAACCAGTCAATAACCAGCACCCATCGATTGAAACTGCAAAAGACGTATTCAGGCCTGTTTTATTCGCTGCCCCAACTTGGATACCTCTTTCTAGGTCCCAAACTCGAATCGTTTCATCACCACTGCCGACGTACAATAAGTCATTGGGCTGATCAACCTGCATCGACAAAGCTACGAAGTCGGTACCCTCATCCAAAGCTAGTTCCGACACCTGACGAAAGGCAAGTGATTCTTCGTCAACTCGAATTACCTCTCCTTTATGATCACCACGGGCGATCACAATCTGCTTGCCATCAGATGAAAAAGTCGCGGACCAAATTTCTTTTCGCGAATCAAATGTTTCAGATACTGAATCCCCGGTATCTCCTGAACCCTGTGACTTAAAAGCCCCCACATAGGTCGCAGGATTCCACAAACGTACTGTCGTATCATCCGATGCAGAAATAACCACATCGTCTTTCCCTGCGACGAAATCCGCGCCCACGACCCATCCACCATGACCCTTCAATGCCTTTCTGACAGTTCCGGTTTTCAGATTCCATAGTTTGACTGTGTAGTCATCCGATGCTGTCAATAACGACTCACCGTTGCCACTGAAGCGAATTGTTGCAATAGCATCGCCATGAGCCTTTGCAGAGCTAATAGAACGATTCAAGTTAGAATCTGCCGAGACGAGACGACGCCCCAAATCCAGCTCAAAATCCTTCAGTGCAACACCGACTTCGTTGACAGAGGGCAGTGTTGCGACCACATCATTTGCACTGTCACGCTGAGTTTGCTTCACAGCGAGCTCAATGGAGCTGCGATAATCTTCTTCACCCTTCTCAGCGATCTCATTGGTATCCCAAACCAATACATTTCCTGCCAGGTCTCCCGAAGCCACACGCTGGCCCGTTGCATCAAAAGCAACCGCTGTGGGTGGTACCGAATGATCCGACATCCGACCGAGCAATTTCAACACCGCCCCATCGCTTCCCTGAGTCTTCTCCCAAACGACAACCTTCCCAGTCCTTCCATCACCAACGACGGCTGCCAAAAGTAATTTCCCACCTTGACTAGCAATGTCGATTTGCCGCACAGGAAGAAAGTGCCAACCAACCACAGCCTCAACGAAGGAGCTATTGGGGGCTTGTTTCCATGACCTTACCGTCCGGTCATCCGAAGCAGTCCACAACATCCCATCATTGTCGAAACGCATGTCCGTTACGCGACGCTTGTGCCCCCTTTTTGAAAAGATGACACGAGGCTTGCTTGCAACATCCTCGATTCCGGACACAACAATGACGCCTCCATCTACCGTCCCAATCGCAAGAAGCTGTCCGTCCAAACTGAGAGCGACACTTGCAGCACGCTGGTCTCCAAGCACTTCCACAGGCAATGCAAGTCTTTCAACAGGCATGCTCTCCATGCCCAAACGTATCAATTGCACACGGCCATCCGCACACGCAACAGCACCTTTTTTTCCTTCACGATCCATCGCAAGATCAATCACAGGTGAATCAGCATTACCCAAAGTTTTGGACTCGTTTGCCTGCCTCCAAAGCCAACGCCACTCCCAACCCTGCGTTCGCTTCGCCGAGTTCACATTGGACCGTAGGTCCAGCAGAATTTCCCGTGCACCATCAGCTTCATTACGCTCCAGCCTTGCCTTAGCCAGGGCAATCTTCGACATGTACTCCTCGTATTCTGCTCGGGACCTTTGTTCTTCTGCTTGTTGCCGAGCAACAACAGCCTCATCCTTGGCTTTTTCCTCCTTCAATTTGGCAGCAACAGCAGCCTTC
>DOPG01000262.1:0-1088 GCA_003513555.1 Rhodopirellula sp.
CCTTCTATGCGCTGCAAGTTCAGACCAAGAGACGATTTTCCAGATACGATCTTTGTTACGTCGTGCGTATTGAAACGAATGACTGGATATACATCATCCTTGTGAATACATGTGCAGACAATATCTCCCGGTTGGCCATCGGGGACTGGTTTTCCAGTGTCGATGTCACAGACTTCCACAATCTGGCCGTCTTCCATGACGTATAGCCCGTCCCGATCCGGCCCTTCTCCCGCAACAACTCCGGTATCACCAACTCCGTACCAATCGAAGCAGTCAACACCGCCCCACGCTTCAGAAAGCGCGTTCTTGTCTTCTCGCCCGAGATGACCAGAAATCATTCGAATGTTCAGATCCCGCACTGGATCGATACCCAACTCTGTTGCCACGCGCGCCAACTTTTTGATGTAGTCGGCAAAACCAATGATGACAGTGGTACCGAAGTCCCGCATCAGCTCGACTTGTTTTGCAGAGCGCGTTTCTACGCCCGTACCGGCAGACATAAAAATCGCATTCGTCCAATGTGTCACGGCCTCGCGAACGTAGTGCCCTCCATTGATCATGCCGTGCCCGTACACTGAGTGGACAACATCATCCGGTCGCATGCCCTGGAACTGGTAAAGCCTTCCGAGCATCAAGCTTTGAACCTCCCGGGATTTCGCACCAAACAGCAACACCTGAGGATTTCCCGTCGTGCCCGATGTCGTATGCATGATCACAGGCTGGCGACCATTTGGACCGCTTTCAATTCCCCCGAAATCCCCAAATGGCGGATTGGCATCGATTGATGCCATGATATCTGATTTGTCGAAAACTGGCAGACTGTTTAGCGTCTCCAGGCCTTTGATATCACCCGGTTCAATACCAGCCTCGCCCCACAGCCGCTGATAGAACGGTATCTGCCATGCACGAGCAACACATCGCTTGAAAAGCCTGTCCTGATGGGCGCGAATCTCATCGCGGCTTTGCTTTGCAAACTGAAGGAAGTCCTGACCAATCGGGTGATCCTTACGCAGCTCTGCCCAGTTGATCGCATCATGATAGACGTTGTGTTTCATACTAGGGCACCCTTCGCGTCCGCAAGACTGTAA
>DOPG01000262.1:1400-4892 GCA_003513555.1 Rhodopirellula sp.
GATGATTTGTTGGCTTTGATTTTGCTCGACACCCGCATGATCCATCAGTGCATAGGCCTTCTGGTGGATTTGCGCTTTCGTTAGGGGATTCTCAGGGTCACCGAGTGCATCAGGGGCTTCCGCCGAGACTTGGCTTCCATCTTGGAAGACAATCGTAACTTGGGCACCATATCTCGCGGGGTACGCAGACGCGTACGGCTCTCCGCATTGAACGGAAACCTTGCTCCTGATTTCTGCGATATCTTGCCGATCTATTGACAAACTGTCGAAATCAGTGATTTCCGGCCGCCCTTTGATAAGAACCGTCGCCACACTATGTTGGAGCGAGAATTTGGCTTCTATCGTAGATTTTGGGTCAGGCCGATCACAGAATGTCAAAGCGTCAGAATAGGTACCCACTTCGACCTGATAAACATTGGTCAGATCCACTCCGCTCTCGAACAGCTGGAGCGCCGCGTCGATGGCGGCGTGCGCATGGCGACATGCAGCCCATGGCTTGAAGCTGACCTGTTCTATCTGCCAGTCGTGCTCATACGTAGACAAAACTGCTTTAGGGTCTGCCTCCGGTGCACATGCGGCGAAGAAGCCTTGTTGACCCTCGAGAATTGAAAGCGGCCCTTTGAAGCCGGCAGCTGCCAAGTTCGCCGAGTCGACGCCTGCCCTCGCAGCGTTGGCTGTGTGTAATTGCTTCCCCATACTTTCAGGCTCATGGCGCGTTTGCCACAAACCAGAGGCTTGGCTCATTGCAAGAGCCAATGCATGAGATGTCTCAGCGGGGCTCAACCGCAACAATCTCGCGCAAGCAGCTGCAGCCCCCACCGAACCGCATGTTCCAGTCGTATGCCACAGCTTATAGTGGCCTGGCCCGGTGGCACGACCAAGCCGGATCGTCGCCTCATATCCAGAGACGATCGCTTCTGGTAGTCGGTTCAGACGCTCCGGATCTTCAAGGCACATTGCCAGCGCGGCAGGAATGATAGACGGCCCCGGATGGAGAATGGCACGCTTGTCGACGTCATCCATTTCCAGAACGTTGCCGAGTACACCCAAATAAAACGCATTGGAACTCGCATAGTCTTTGCGTACCCGCATCGCTGCTTTTGCAACGGCCTCCTGACTGCCGGCAATGGCGCAACCAAGCCAGTCAATCAGGTGCAGTATTGCCCGCTCCTGAATGGCTTCGCTTACAGGCCGGGATACTAAACTGGCCAAAGACTGAATTATGGTGGGGTTAGCTATTTGTCCGGACATTTTATCTTTTTACCATTTTGCGCGCATAAGAAAACCCACTAAATGGCGATGCGCGCGATAGCGGATGTATTGCGCAATCTTATTCAAGACTTGACTGTTTTTGTGTCAGAACTGCTCTATTGAACAATCCACTCGAACGTGCGGTTCGTGTAGCTTTTATCCAGAGGACGCCCACAAGCTCATGCCATCACGAAACACCCCTCGTTACCGCGTATTGGCAGACCAACTCAAAAAGGACATCCTGTCCGGCAGGCTTAAACCTGGCGACCAACTGCAAACAGAACTCGAACTATGTGATATACATAACATCTCACGATATACCGCCAGAGAGGCCCTACGCATTCTGTCTGAGGAAGGACTGATTGCAAGACGACGCGGCGCGGGTACCGTGGTGGCAGAACTGCACGCGCCCGCATTCGCTCAACCGATTGGTGATTTCGACTCCATCCTGAAGTACGCGAGAGACGCTCATTTTGAACTTCACTCGACGCGCACAGCGGAACGAGAAGAGCTGACCAATATTGGTTTGAAAGGACGCTATACGCTGTTTGAAGGAGTGCGCAGACAGGAAACGGCTCCGCCAATCGCGATGACAAAAATATACGCCCTATCGACTCTGGCTCCCGATAAAGAAACTCTTGTAACGCTGCAAACCTCAATCTCGGAATGGATCGAAAAGACCCACTCCATACCCGTAAACAAAGTCAGTCAACGCATGGAAGCTGTTGCCCTATCTCGAAATGAAGCGAAGGCTTTGCAGGTAGAAAAGAGCTCGCCCGCACTCAAGACGTCTCGTAGATATTTTGATCCAACTGGAAAAGTCGTCCTCTACTCGGAAAGCCTTCACCCTTCCGGAAGATTTGTCTATGAAATGCAACTCGATCGAAAACGCAACAGAGAATGACGCAAACCTATATTGCGCCTTTCTGTATCAGTGCCGCGATATCATCGTCAGATATATTCAGAGATTTCAAAATCTCCACAGAATGCTGGCCATATGATGGCACCGCCGGATTCGGACTAGCAGGCTCTTGTGCAAACTTGATTGCAGGACCGATGTGCCTGTTACCATCATCATCGGTGAAAACCATCTGGCGCTCCTCTGTAAAAGGATCATCAAACGAATCTTTCAAGCTGCGAACCCAGCTCCAACAGCAATCGACATCCTTGAGAAACGCCTTCCACCACTCCAACGGCCGTTTCGAAAACTCTTCAGTAAAAAAGTCTCGCAATGGTTGTTGCGCCGGCCCCGGAACTTCGTGAGCATAGCCCAAAAGGTCTTCCCGGTTAAACGCCTTCAGCAAATTGGCGGCGAATTTTACTTCGCTACCACCAAGAATGATGAATTCATCATCTGACGTCTTGTAGAGATTGTACATTGCGCTGCCACCGAAGCTCCGCATCTCTTTTGGCGCTGGGGCACGACCTTCTCCGAAAGTGGGGCCAAGCACATTCGGCGTCCAAGCGATCGCCGCATCGTACATGGACAGATCAATGAAATCGCCCTCCCCCGTAATGCTCCGACGATAGAGCGCCATCAGAATGGCTGACAACGCCATCAAGGATGCCGAAGCGTCCGCGAAAGGAATACTCGGCATAGCCGGTTGATCATCCTGACCCCGGTTCAGGTCGACCAGCCCTGCCATTCCCTGCACAGTCAAATCATGAGCAGGCTTGCGAGCCAGAGAAGAATCCTGACCAAACGCTGAGATCGAACAGTAAACGATACCGGGGTTGATGCCCCGCAAAGTTTCGTAATCAACGCCCAAGCGCTGGACGACACCTGGCCGAAATGCCTCGACTACAACGTCAACTTCCGCTGCAAGTTTGTAGAAAGCAGCTAGTCCGTCTGGATCTTTCAAGTTCAGCTTGAGGCTCCGCTTTCCACGCGAAATGTTTCGAAACCAGACAGACACGCCGTCTGCCGCTTTCTCTCCAATTTCCCTGACTGGCTCACCGAGACCATTGGCTGGCTCGATCATGATGACATCCGCACCGTGATCGGCCATCATCATCGTCATGTGAGGCCCCGGCAGGAACGCGGATAGATCGAGTACTTTCAGGCCGTCGAGCTTCACTTGAGCAACTCACTATTATGCTCGCCCAAATCAGGCGCTCTGGAAGAGCGAACTCTAACTCCATTCACCTTGAAGGGGGATGCAAGCGTTCTCAGGCCGTCACTCAGCTTCGGGTGTTCCACTGTTTCCAGCATACCAATAGATTCTACATACGGATTGTCCA
>DOPG01000406.1 GCA_003513555.1 Rhodopirellula sp.
GAAGTCGTCCCGGTGTTCCTTGAGTAGTTCAAGGTACTCCGTACTAGCGTAATCCGTTCCGGAGGTCTTCGGGAACAGCGACTGTGGATACAAGCCGAGCGCATTGCAAATCAGGACCATGCGTTCAGGTTGCCTGGCTGCCTCAAATCCTAACGCTGGATTCATGGCATCCAACAGTGGCAACGACAACGCAACCCCAGTGGCCCGCAGCGCCGAACGTCTTGAAATGGGTTTATGCATGTTTTTTTACCGGCATTGAAACATCTGGCTGCGAACTACCTCATGAATCAACTGTTTCAAAGTGTAGTTGGAATTTTTGTGACGAGTCAAAATGGCTTCCACTTTCTCGCGATCAGCAAACTGGATTTCAGCACCTGTGGCAAAGGTGATCAACTGTGAGACAAGGTTTCTTGCTACCTGGTCCTGCGACTTCATGAGGTGCTGTTTGAAATCACGAATGTCATTGAAGCTTGAGCCGTCCTCCGTCTGTCCAGCGCAGTCAACTGACTGACCGAGGTTGTAATCCTTGTGAAGAAACCGAAGACCGGTGACGGCACTGCGTTTGACGCCTTTGCTGAGCCGGTATCGCTGTCGGTAGTTGCCGATGGGATCAAAACACTCCAGGGCAAAACCAGGTGGATCAATCTTTCGGTGGCAGGTGGCGCAGGCTTCGACCGACTGGTGTTTTGCCAGTGTCTCGCGGATGGTGGTTGCGCCTCGCGTGTCAGGTTCGATTGAACCAACCCCAGGTGGTGGAGGATTGGGAGGCAGTCCCAGCAGATTTGTAAGAACAAAACTGCCACGTTTGACGGGTGTCGTTACGGTTCCGTTGGCGGTCACCTTTGCGATGGATGCGTGGGCCAGAATGCCCCCGCGAACGCTGTCCTTGTCAAGCGACACTTTTCGCATCTCTTCACCTTTGACACTTTCGATGCCGTAGTGCTCAGCGAGTTTTCGGTTGAGGAAAGTGAAGTCGGAGTCGATGAGATTGGTAATGCTGAGGTCTTCGTTGATGAGATGCCGGAAGACGAGTCGCGTTTCGGCCAGCATGGCTCGACGGAGAACATCATCGTATTCCGGGTACAGATATGCGTCTGGCGTTGTTGCGTCGATCAGATTCAGATCAAGCCATTGGTCAAGAAATTCGTTGACGAACCTTTCACTTCGCTGGTCGGACAGCATCCGGCTGACCTGAGCATCCAATGTCTTGGCATCGGCAATTTTTCCGTCATTGGCAAGTTCAATGAGTTCCTCATCAGGGAGGCTGCGCCACAGGAAGTATGACAATCGACTGGCGAGTGCATGACTTGTCAGCACCGATTCCGTGGAGTGCGTTTCGTTGGACAGGAAGAGCGTCTGAGGCGCGATCAGGATGGCTCGCAGTGGCACGCGAGCGCTGTCAATGAAACCGCGTCGAGCTTCAAGTGTCGGTACAGCAAGATTCGTGAAGTACTGGATTTCTTCATTTGTTACTGGTCGCCGGAATGCTCTGGGTGCAAGTGCTGCGACAGCATCGCGAATGTGTTCGTAATGAGATTTTTTGGTAATCGGTCGGTAGTACCGACCGTTTGCAGCAGCTTCCCATTCGATACCGGGGAACAGGGCTCGCGTACGTTGTGGGGGCCACGTGGACTCCAACGGACCTTCGATGAGCACCTTGCGCACCCGGACACCTTCACCTTTGAATTCGTTTGCTGGTTGGGAATTGTAAATGGTTTTTCCGTCCGGTGCGGGCTCAAGTTCGTCGGCGCTGACGTAAAAATAGTCGTCGGTCCGCATGTATTTGATCGTTGACACAGTGCGGATTTCTTCGTCGACGTCCCACGCGGCAAACAATTCGCTGTCGCCTTGAATGTCGTTTTGACGTTTAAGGCTCATCGTTACGGAAGACCTTGGCTGATAAGCCGCACCGGTAACAGTGATTCGGTATCGTCCAGCAACAGGAAAACGTAAACCGTTGGCGTCAGAACGCAAATTATAATTCTCACCGCGGAACGTGATGAGATCATCTTGGTTTCGGAAGACCGTCCCTCCGCCTCGGCGTACGGAACGCTCAAACCACATTTGCATGTAACGCGAATTCACGTAGTCGAGTTCACGCACCATATTCGGCTTGGGCCCGAGTTGAATCGCTTCGTCGAGCGCGGCGTCGGCAGCCTTGAGAAACCCTTTGACATGCACGTTGGACATATCCTGCTTTGCCGCGACGACATCGAAGGATCCTGACTTGTTTTCCGGCGGAAGCAACTTCGCAATCTGGCCACCAATGCCGAGCAGATCATGCAAAGTGTGTTCGTATTCGACTCGTGATAGTCGTCGCGAGGGGACTCGACCGCTGGTTTTCTGTAGGTGGCGGTTGGCGTCCAGCAGTTTCGTGTTGAGGAACGTCAGCGCGGCGGCTTCCGTTTGTGAGTCGGGCCGAGGTTCCGATGCCGGAGGCATTTCTTCTTTTTGGATACGATCCACGATCTTCACCCATGCACGAAACGTGTTGGCGTCTGTGAAGTTCTGGTCGAGCTCCGTGAAGTCGAGTCGGGTTTCCGTATTCTCGTCGTGACAATCGATGCAGGAATTCTGGATAAGGCTGGCCAATGCTGAGGGTGTTTCGGCTGCCAGTTGGCTACTGGATAACACTGAAACCACCACAGTCATGACCATTATTTGTTGCCAACGTTTGGTGGTTGGCAGATCATGGAAGCGATTACTTTCAAGTCCAAGTCTTGACTTCGATTGAGTTGCGCTGCGGCTATCGGAAAACATCAGTCTTTGGTTTCCTGAAAGGCATACAAAGTCGAGTGGGTGCGGACATAGATGACACCGTCGGCGATTGCTGGAGTTGCGTACACACCATCGGGCATTTTGTTCTGTGCCAGTATTTGGTGCGATGGCCCCAGTTCGATGACGCTGATTTGTCCGTCCCCGGCAAAGGTGTAAAGTTTGCCGTCGGCGATCAGCGGCGAAGCGTAGTGCGTTCCTTTTCCCCGCGTTCGTGTCCGATAAACACGTTCGCCTTCCGCGAGATTAATACAGGTCAATAAGCCACCGTTCTTGACCAGATAGACATACGTGCCATCAAAGACCGGACTGGGAACTTCCGGAATGCCGTCGGTGGCCAGTGTTCGGACATCGTCAGCGGCCACGAAACCTTCACTGTCGATGGGGATGGCAATCAATCCATGCGTTTCATACCCCGCTCGAAAGCGTTCCAACTCACCCACCGCCTTCTGCCATTCTTCTCGGGTCAGTTTTGCATCTCCATTTTTGTTGGCATGTTTCCAGGACACAGGCGCACCATTCATGGCGGCCTCGATGCCCTCTGGGCGATGGAAAATCCAGAGTTTGGGAAACTCGTTTCGTTCGATCAACTGATTGTCATTTTCATCCTGTTTAGTCAGTAGCTCATCAAACGTGGGAAATGGTGGCCTTAGATCAGGTTCACCAAGTTTGTTCCATGCAGCAACAACGACTTCATCGCCCGCCAATACAGGAGTGCTCGTGGCAGTCGTTGCACATTTTGCTGTCCATACCATCTCTCCTGTCTTGATATCGAATGCCTGAACGGATCTCGCGGTGTGACAGATCAGTTTGTCACCGGCGATGATGGGACAGGCGGTGCAGGCCATCTCGCCAGTGAACTTTTCCTTTTGTGGAATCTGCCAACGTTCTTGACCCGTTTTCCTGTCGAAACACACCAGATAGTGGTCGACATAATTGCCCCGATACAGAATCACGTTTTCACCGACAATCATGGGCGAGGTGGCATTGCCGGAAAACGATTTGGTCAGGGGCAATCTTTTTTCCCAAAGCTGATTGCCGTCCAGATCCAGACACACGAGGCCGTGGGATCCAAAGTAGGCAACGACGCACTGGTCATCGCAGCAGGGGGAACTGCTGGCAGGATTGAACGACGGGTGACCATTTTCCAGCTTCTCAACCGTGATCTTTTTTTCCCACAGCACTTTACCTGTCATCCGATTCAAACAGACCACTGCGACCGCTGGCTCATCTTTGTCATAGGTGGTGACAAAGATGCGTTTGCCAGAAATGCAAGGCGAACTGTGCCCCGCTGCCAAGGTGGTATGCCACAATTCATTGTTGCCGGGGCCAAACTGTGTGGGTGGCGAACCAGTGCCAATTCCATCGGAATTGTTGCCGCGAAATTGTGGCCAGTCCGCTTGCAGTGAGTTGACGAGTATCAAGCCGGCAAGAAGGACAGCACCCAAAGCGGTCAAAAAAGCACGGTGATTGCTCGGTGACGATGTGATCATGGTTTCACACTACTACGCGATTGCAGGAAAGCGACGAGATCGAATATTTCTTCGGTGGTGAATGTATCCAGCAGTCCCGCGGGCATACTTGATACCTCTGCGGGTCGGCGCTGTTCGATGCTGTCTTTGATAATCGTAACGAACTTGTCTGGTTTGAGCAGATTGGGAACCAAGCGAAGCTGCTCGTCCGTTTCCTCCACGACCAAGCCAGTGAGCAACCGTCCGTCATCAAGCAGAATCTGTTGGGTTTGATATTCCTTGTTTATTTCCGCAGATGGCTTCACGCATTGTTCCAACAATTTGGAACCTTTGAATCGTTTGACAATGTCCGTCAGGTCCGGTCCGTATTTGGCGCCTTTTCCATTGATGGTATGACAGCGGTTGCAGCCAGCCTGTTCGTAGACAAGTTTGCCGTTTTCAATTGAACGATTGGCCAGTTGGTCCGCCGCTCGGCCAAAGTAGTGGTGTTGCCACTTTTTCACGAAGCGACGTTCCTCAAGCATATCGTTTTTGATCAGGTAGTCGATGATCTTCACGTAGAAACGACCGTCGTTATAGCGGTCCGGGTGACTCTGTCGGAACTCGTGAAACAGTGTACCCGCGAGGTCCCGTTTGCGTTTCGGGAAGGCAGCCAGCCGCGTGTCGACCCATTCCTGATGAGGCATCTTTTTGTACGCATCGGGCAGCGGATTGGCATCGATTTTTACGAACAGGGTCGAGTTTTTGTTGCGTTTCACTTTCGGTGCTGCGGCAAGATTGCCAACATCGTGAGTTCCATCAAACGTCTTGCCGACCAGTTGAATACTGCCTTCGTCGGTCACGGTGTCTGGCAGTGAGATTCGGATGACTGCGCCAACGCCGCGTTCCATATGACGAGCGGGCCCAGATGTGCTGGTCCAGACATTCCCTTCGTCATCGAATTCGATTTCGCGAGTGTAGGAAACTCTGGTCGGCAATCGTATTTCCGTGAATGTTTCAGTCTTGGGATCAAAGCGATTGATCGTGTCATTGTGTGTACCACAGATCCAGACGACTCCTTTTGAATCAACATTCAGGGCATAAGGAATCTGATTCTCAGCATCGGGAAGTTCGTAGACCGTCCATTGCTCAGTTGTTGGATTGAATTTTCCAAAGACACCTGAGCCGAAGCCTGGTACCCACACCATGCCGTCAGGAGCCACATGAAGACGTCGTGGTCCGCGGAAAGGTGGGTTCCATTCTTTGATGTCGCCATCGTCAACATTGGGATCGATTCGGCCGATACGGTTGCCATTGAGTTTGGAGTACCAGATCATGCCATCCACCGGAGAGAAATCCAAACCATATGGCGTTATTCCTCGTGATTCTCCACGACCTGCCGCAACAGCTTGCCCAGCACTGAGCAGTTTGTACTCTTTGACATCGTGGGTTGTGGGATGGATCGAGAAACATGAGTTGGAGCCGGCGTCGGTGTACCAGACCAGGCCCTCTGGATCTTTCGGGTTGATTCGCAGTGTGTGCGGATAGTTGCCACGTTTTTTTGGTGCCTCGGCGCTACTGTAGACCCCAAATTCCTTGGTTTCGATGTCGT
This sequence comes from Rhodopirellula sp., assembly GCA_003513555.1. GTDB lineage: Bacteria > Planctomycetota > Planctomycetia > Pirellulales > Pirellulaceae > Rubripirellula. The sequence goes on from DOPG01000406.1 coordinate 5,839, forward strand.
AGCGAGCCATGTGGCCACTCGCGCACATCGTTACCCAAAGGCTGCCATCATTAGCGGTCTCGATGGAGTGTGGAGCGTGCGCGCCACGTGGAAAATTGATCGCTGTCTGTTCACCGGTTTGAGGATTCAACGCGATCATGCGTCCCTTACTGATGTTGACTGCGTACACGTTTCCATCCCGGCCGATTTCCAAATCGTGGAATGAACCTTGCAGCGGCTTGTCCATTTCCCACATCGTGATCGTGGCGGCCGCAGCCAGTCCAGTGGGTGCCGGGGGTGGAACGAAGGAAGGCCACTTTTCGACAGCATCGTCTTTGTAGGTTTCCATCAGTCGTTGAATGATGGTGTCCTGCGTGTGCGGATAAAGTCCGCCAAAACCGTCCATGCGTCGAAGCATGGTTTCCCAGTCAACCGGTTCTTCGGGAGTGCGAAAGCCCAGTGTTCCAACCTGATGACAATAGGAGCAGAACATTTTGAAGTTCATTTTGTCCCGAGGGTTGTCAAACTTCAGCATATTGAAAGCACTACTCGCAGGCCTTTGAGCTTCCAATTCATCGCCCACTGCAGGGTGAGTTGAAATAATCAGATCATTGGTGCCTATTGAGACATCACTGATCCACTCATCACCCAGACCCATCAGACGAGCTCGAACTCTGTAATCCACGTTACGAAGACTGGGAATGGAAAAGGAACCATCTTGCTGAGTAAATACGGATGTCCATTTCCGTTGTTCATCGTCGACTGCTGAAACCATCACGCCTTCAACTCCGCTGCCAGTTGAATCGACCACCCGGCCCTGAATTGAATCTTTGCTCGATTCGCTGCTGGGCTCGGCAGTGATGCCCACAGCACTCAACAGCAGAATGAAAGCCACACTGAATGTCATGCGACTGGTTGCAGCATTGGCTGCGCGTGATTGGAAGTGGTGAGAAATCCTGTGGCGCATTGCGCCGGGAAAAAAATTCATTCCAAGTCTCCGGAGGTGTCGAGGACGTTAGCATTGAGGATCAAGTTCCGGAAGCCTGCATCGGGAACATCTTTGAGTATTTGCAGCAAAGCCAGCAGTCGAGTGAGGTCGCCCTCATCAAGCTGGAGATTGTGATGTGGATCGGTCTTCATGGTTTGTCGCAGTTGTTTCATTGAATATGAAGCGTTGCGGAGGGAAGGTGTGACGGGCTTGGAAGTGGTGAGTGAGCAATCTGGAAGCTGATGGCAGGAAAAGCAACTTCCTGCATGCAGGGCTTGTCCACTGTCCAGAGCGATCTTGAACCCCTGATAAGCATCACGTTTCATCCCTGGTGGCAGTTTTACCAGAACACGTCCCTCCTGATTGGCCAATCGACCCAAAATGCGTCCACTCAAGTCATCGGGGGTTTCATCGATTTCGCGTTCCAGGGGAATGCGATTGAGGTAAGCAAACGCGTCAAATCTGGAACGTTTTGTGGTTTCCAGACGATGTATCTTCATTTGTTTCTCAGTGCGTGCCTTTTTTGCCGTTGGCGGTAGATTTTCAGGGTTCACCTGGGGGCCCCATGTTGGAGCCTCTGCGAGCACATCGGCATGAATTGCAAGAGCGGTTTGCTCTAATCGTTTTGCGATTTCAGGCAATTGCTTGGCAAGGTTCTTTGTCTGACCCGGGTCAACCGACAGGTCATAAAGTTCAAACCGCGTGATTCCTCCGAAACCAGACTTGATCATGGGGATCCATGCTTCCTGAAAGGTATTCAACGTGACAAATTTACTGCGAAGTTGGTTCCAGTCAGGTGAGTTCAAGGGACTGTTGTAACACTTGTGCCAAAGCTCATCGCGAGTCAATTCACGACCATGATGTTTTTCGAGAATCAGTTTCATCTGATTCATGACGTCTTGGATTGCGGTCTGATCCTTGGGGTATTCCTTGTTCCGCCAGCCGACCAGCGAGTAGTTGCCATCGCGGATCGCAAGTACGGGTTGGCTGGTGGGGGAATGCCATGTCAGTGCTTGCCGGCGCTCAAGCTGCTTCACATCCGTTTTCAACAGCGGCGACAAGTCGGTTCCATCCAGGTGAACCTTTTTCGGTTGCTCGATGCCGACCAACCCACAGATGGTGGGCAGGATATCAATCGCGCCGGCTGGTGTCTTTTCGATGCGTCCGCCTTTGATGCCATTGGGCCAGCAGATGATACCCGGTGTGCGGATACCTCCCTCAAAAAGCGAACCCTTGCCACTGCGAAGATCACCATTTCTTTCATGTCGATAGCTGCCATGATCCGAGGTGTAGATGATGATTGTGTCATCGAGGGAACCCATCCGCTCCAGTTTTTCAAGCAACCGGGCGATAGCGCGATCGGTGTTATCGATGGTTCCCGAATAGATGGCGGCGGGATCTGAAAGATCTCCGTACCGGGAAACGATTTCGTCGGGCGCGGCAAGTGGGGCATGCGGTTCGTGGAACCAGATGTTCAGAAAGAAGGGTGTCTCGGAAACACGTTTTGTGTCCAACCATTGAATCGCTTCGTCCACTACCAAGTGACAGGCATATCCCTCAAGTTCGCCGACCCGTTCACGGTTTCTCCAGAAGTTTTTTGGATTACGGTGTGAAGGTGCAGCATTGAGATCAGTGGCAAACCAATGGTCGAATCCGTGTTCATCAATCCATGGTTTTTTCCAACCCCGAAACGGCGTTCCTACATGCCACTTGCCGAGATGAACCGTTTCATATCCGTTAGCTTGCAGGATCTCCGCAATGGTGACTTCATTTTCGAGCAGATGCATGTGATGCATGTGATCCTGAATGACGGTGTAGATTCCGGTCCTGAGATGATGCCTGCCTGTCAACAGGGTCGCTCGCGCGGTTGAGCAGACGGGAGCACCAGAATAGAAATTGGTGAAGCGAACACCGTTTGCAGCTAGTCTATCCAAGGCCGGTGTCTTCACGGGACCTCCGTAGCAGCCGATATCTTTAGACCCAAGATCATCTGCAAGTAACAGAACTACATTGGGTGCTTTGGCTGCTGCATGCGACAGTGTCATCAGCAAAATCATCGTGTACGCCAGCATCACAATGGGAGCACGCCGCGAAAAAATGCACAGTGCACTCATTCAGCCTCCTCCGTGATTTTGACCGATGTGATGGCAAGACCAGCCTGTTCATAAAGGGTGTGGCACCAAATTGATTCCACAATCAGGTCACTGGCTGATGAGGGAAGATCGTCCTCCATTGCTGCGAGCGAAGGATCAAGCGTGAAATTTTCAATCTCAAGAGAAAGGTTCAATGGTGCGTCAGGCTGGAATTCACGACTCGGTAGCACCACCTGGAATCTCCCGGCAAAGTCTCCATCACTAGTCTTCAGGGTCATTCCAACATACAGGTTGGTGGCACGATCCAAGCGACCATTGACATTAATGATGGTGCGTCTGTTCGTCATCACGGGTGCAGCATCTGGCACCGTTACTCTAAAGGAAGCTGAGTAGATAGTTTTGTTTTTTTCGGTCACGATCGGAAGGCAGCCGAGCATGGGATCTTGGTTTGCTGTTCGAGGCAGCCAGCGACCATGTACACGTCTCGGGCCGTCTTGAAGACGGCTTTGCCATTGATGAGAAATTTTCGGAATCTGTGAAACGCTCAATTCTTTATCGGCTGCTGCGATTACCTGGTGCTGCGCTGGTACATCGACAAGTTTACCATCGCTGCGCCGTTTCACACGCACTTTTCCCTCAGTCACGTTAAGAGCGGTTGCAGCCAAATCAGCATCAATGTCAAAACTGGTTCCAACGATCTCGAGAATCGCTGATCGGGTGTGAATCAGCATGGGAGAGCCATCGGGTTGCGGCCTTACATCAGCCGACAGTCGACCTGCTTTCAAGTGCAGAACTTTCTGGCCGAGATCTGAGAAAGCCAGCATGGAATTTCCCGAAGTGACAACGACCGAGCCATCGTCGAATTGAAGAGAAAACCATGAATCGGGTGAAACACCATCAATGGTACCGCCCGGTAATTTCATGCCAACGGCTAGGTCACTTCTCACTTGACCACCACTGCCAGTCCACTGAAGCGGCCCATCCACACCAATCACAGTAGCAATCGTTCTGCCCTGGTTTCTGCCACTTGGCAGAGCGAAAAATGCAAGCAGTAAAGAAGCTGCAATCGCGGCAACCAGCCAGCCAGTTGCCATGGTCCATCGATTGGCAAGATTGATCGAAATATCTGACTTTTGCATCCGCAGATTATCGATTGTCGTACCGAGATTCTGTTCATCAGCAAGCCCTTCGATTCCTGCAATTAAATTAGTCTCCCGCATGAAAATTTCACGCGCATTAGCATCCGTGCGAAGCAACTCATCGAGTTTCCTTAGTTCCTCGCTGTTTAATTGTTGATCCTGATAACTGCGTACCAGTGATTGGATTGATTGATTCATGAGGATGTACCTCTCAAGTTAATCGTTTCGCGAACACAGTCAGCGATCTGGCTTCGTAGCATATTTACTCTACTGTACAGTCGTCTTCTTTTTTGATTCGATTCTGATGCGATTTGGGAGATAGAATCTCCCGCGGTATGATCGCTGAGCAACAATCGGCGGTCGGGATCAGGCATTTTTTTAAGACAATCTCTGAGTGCTAATCGTTCTGCTTCGCTCTGTTCCAATCGCTGCTCTGCATCGGTCGCTAGCAGCAATATCACTTCGTCACTGAGAACTAAACGATCTCTTGCCTTGCTTCTGCGGAAGCGAAGGACTTCAAAGCGGGAAATCACGCAACACCAGCGAGTAAAATCCAGAGCCGAACCTTCGGGATCGAACTGGTCAAATTTGTGCCAGCATTTTAAACCAATATCCTGCATGAGATCATCGACATCCTGGCTTGATAGCAGCAACGATCGTACATAGGCACGAATCGCCCGTTCACTGCCCATGAACAGCGACATGAACCGATCGCAGGTCTGATCCGTTTCCAGTTGTGATGTGTGAGTCATAGGATGAAACTGGCGAACCGAAACGTGCATTCTGTAGAGTCGTTCGTCGATCACTTTGTCAGTAGAATTCCGATCACCACTCCGATGATTGCAATTACCACATGCTGCTCATGCAGCATGAATCCGTGTTGCCGCGTGCGGTATCAAATGGGCTTGCTGGTGTGGTTAAAAGTATGCCGTCAATAACGATGTCTCTGTTACCATTTAGACTGCCGCTCAGCAGAGAATTACGCCGGAAAATACGTTTTTCAAGCCGAATTTTTGCTGAGCGGGAGTAGTGAGGATGAAAGGCATGAGCACTGACCAACATCCCGTTGCAGCCATTTTGGATTCTTTTGTCAGTAACGGTATGTAACCGAAAAGTAACCTCTCAATGGTGCGGATTCGTGTCACTTTCCATTGAGTGCTAAGCTGGTGGTCGCAGCAAAAGCCGCTAATTCCTGCGATCAAACCCGATATCGTCCCGGAGAATCACGATGTGGTCTGCTTTGACTCAAATCCCGCAGAGACCTACGGCTCGCTATGCTCTGATTGGGGCTGCAATGTTGGTTCACTATCTGACCGCGGCTTCCCTGTTTGCGGAGGATGGATCGGAAGAGAGCACGCCTGAGGGTTTCCGTGGATCCTATTTTGTGGGCGGTCAGATCCACGTGAATGTTTATGGCACTTCTGAGGGGAAACCCTTGACGAAAGGTCACTGGGATTTTAAGCCGTCCTGGTCCAAGACTGGCGATATGCTAGTGTTTTTTCGCAGGTTAAAAAACGACCCCGATGTATCCAATTGGAAGACGGCAATCCACGTCATCAATGTTGATGGAACTGGGCTGCATCCGTTGAGTGATGGAACGCACACCGATTTCAATCAAACGTGGACCCGGGATGGTACTAATACTCCGATCTGGAATCGAAAGAACCCCAAGACCGGTGGTTATTGCGTGATGGCCAGCAAAGTGGGTGCGAGTCCCGGTGATGAGATTGCTTTGACCGACAACCGATACCACACCTGGGCTTTTACCTGTCTGATGGATGGACGCATTCTTGTTCGATCCAAGCATCCGAAGCTGGGATGGGGGTATTACCTGATGACCCCCGGCAAAAATGCGAATCCCAAATTCCAAAGGATCAGCTGCGATCTTGAAAAGACCGGAGTGCTTGACCGTGTGAGCCTCTCACCCAGTGAAACCAGAATCTGTTTTGAGTACCAACCAGGGTTCAAGAAGCAGGTACCGGGACGGACCCTGTACGTGGGTGACTTCGATGTTCAGACACGGGCGATCACAAACTTGAAAGCGTTTGCCAACGCAGATGGAAAACCAGTTTGGTTTGCCTATCCGCGTTGGTCAAAAGATGAGTCGGCAATCGTTTACCATGCCGGAAAGAAGCTGTTTCTTTACACGTTGGCTGACGGATCTACGAAACAGGTGTCGACCAATGACCGGGCAGATTACCGTTACCCGCACATGGAAGATGCTCCCAAGTAACAGGCCCAATCCACTTAAGGTCGAATTGGTGCTTGGTTGATCTTCTGGATACCTTGTTCCGTGCTCGGATCGTCAGGATGGAAAGAAGAAAATACTGAGCGGCAACATGCTTATTTCAAGGCTGAGTAATCAGTGGCTTTCATGTAGGTCGAGGCAGGCGGTTTTGCGAGACGCCCGACTCCGGATTCCTTGGCTGCTTTTTTCCAGTCAGGATCAGCAATAAATGCTTTCCACGATTCGCCAGCAGCCTGTCGGCTATCATGCTTGATGATATAGATCAGCATGTCTTCAGAATCAGGTTTATCAGTAGGGTGCCAGTAGGCGACCGATTTGATTCCATGACGGTCAAATAGTCCGATCGTATGATCGCGAAATCGGGCATCGAGCTTGCCGAGTTTCCCGGGAGCTGCCTTGTAAATTCTCAACTCAAAAACGTCGTCGTCATCCTGTTTGCCATTCTGCCACTCCGGCGAGTAGTCTGTGGTTTCCATGTAAACCGATTCGGGGGGAGCTGCCAATGGACCGACTCCGGATTCCTTGTAGACTTTTTTCCATTCCGGGTCGGTGATGAACGCTTTCCACGAGGCTGCCGCTGCATCACGACTCTTGTGTTTGATCACATAGATCAAAGTGTTCTTCGACTTTTCTTCGTCGGTAGGAATCCAGTAACCAATCGATTCAATACCATGCTTTTTGAACAGTCGGATCGTGTGATCACGGAAACGGGCATTCAATGCGTCCAGTTTTCCCTCCTTGGTCTTGTAGGTCCGTAATTCATAAACATCAGCCGAAGCAGTTGAGAATGATTGAGTGACCGTGACGAGAACGCAGGCAGTGATCCAATGCTTGAAATGCGAAGGGAGGGTCATCAAGTGACTCCGGATGATTGAGGAAAGATGGGTACCAGCTGGTGGCAAATTAGCGTCACAACCACCAAGCAGTTGTCTAACACGAGGAATCATTCTAGCTGCATGGGCACGTCATGCCAGTCACGCGAAGTGTTATCGCATCAATGATTTCGGGTGAACGAGAATGACGATCCAACGCAGTCTGATATGGTTAGAACAATTCGCGAATCGGACTGCCGTCTCTGAGCAAAGTGATGGGACGGCCCACATTCGTGGCGAATTCAATCTTGGATTCGATCCCGATATTTTTGAAGAATGAAGCTGCCA
>DOPG01000191.1 GCA_003513555.1 Rhodopirellula sp.
CCGTAGGGGGTTGCGTGTTGGGGGGGTTGGGTGTTGGTGTTTCTGTTGGCATCTTGCCCCAAGCCGAACCCTCGGTTCGCTTTGCCAATATGGCTGAGAATCATGGGCTGGGTGTCTTTGCGACACAACCAGATTTGTGGAGGGTGAGGTTTCTGTGATGCTGCAGTCGCGGTATTGCTACGGTCGGTTAGGCAAGAGGTTTCCGACGTATCTTGTCATTTCAGCGAATTGGGTTTTAGGCATGTTTGGTGGCTTAGCGGGCTTCTAGTCCGTTTGTGGATTGCTGCCCCCCCCTGTTCGCTGTGGGCTGGGGTTTTGATTCACCAGTGAGATGGCGGTTTTTGATTTTAAGGTGGAATTCAGTATTCTGGAGTCGGTGAGCCGTTTAGATTGCTCTGAAGGATGAAGCAATCAGTCAGGCTTCGGCGTTTTGCAGTTCAGCATTTCAGGCTTTGCAGTGAGGAAGAATCTTGAGATGTGAGCGAAGCAGGGTTTGTCAGCCAGACGCTTCGGCTTGCGTCCTCGGACTGTGATCCTAGTTCGGGTGTGGGCCATTTAATTCACGTGTTGGCCTGGTTTGACGGTCGTGTGTTGGTTGACACCCGCTCGATAGGTAGATAAGGTCACACACCATGACGTGCAATCGCTTGCCCGGGCCCCTTAAGGTTCGGGCAGTTTTTTTGTTCGTATTCAGCGGCCTCTCCTTTCAAATCACGAATGTCGATATGAATCCACAAGATATCCTTCGATACGTAGACTCTCTGCACCGTGAGAAGAACATTGATAAGGAGTTGGTTTTCATTGCAATCGAATCAGCCCTGCAGACCGCTGCCAAACGCCAGTACGGTGAAGAGGCTGATATCACGGTTCAGCTAGACCGTGAAAATGGTCGAATTCACGCAGTGCTCGCCGGTGAGCAGTTGGGTGAGGACCAGATAGGCAGGATCGGGGCACAAACTGCCAAGCAAGTGATCATCCAGAAGGTAAAAGAGGCTGAGCGGGACTCGTTGATGCTGGAATATCGCGAGCAGATCGGCGATATTGTCAGCGGCATCATTGGTCGTGCAGATGGTGGCGTTGCCACGGTGAACTTAGGTAATGTCGAAGCGATTTTGCCGCGAAGTGAGCAAATTCCCGGAGAGACGTTGCATGCGGGGGAACGGGTCAGGGCTGTTGTTTTTGAGGTCCGAGCCACGGGGAATCGTGTGCGAGTCGTTTTGAGTCGAACTCGTCCTCAGTTGGTGCAAAGACTGTTTGAGCAGGAGATACCAGAGATTGGGGAAGAAATTATTTCCATCCAATCCATTAGTCGTGAGCCTGGTTACCGCAGTAAGGTTGCGGTAAGCAGCGTTGATAGCCAAATCGATCCGATTGCTGTCTGTGTGGGCTATCGCGGTAGCCGAATCAAAGCAGTTCGTGAAGAGCTTGCTGGTGAGCATATCGATGTTGTTCGCTACGACGAAGATCCAGAAGTGCTGATTCCCAACGCATTGCAGCCAGCGGAGGTTGAGCAGGTCTTGCTGTGCGACATGATTGGCCGGGCTATCGTTCTGGTTCAAGAAGATCAATTATCACTGGCAATCGGTCGTCGAGGGCAAAATGTCCGGCTGGGTAGCAAGCTGTGCGGTTGGGACATTGAGATCATGACAGGTTCGGAGCTCGAGGATCAAATCGAGCGAGCAGTGACAGGGTTCAGCCAGATTGCTGGGGTAACTGAGGAAATCGCGCAGAGTTTGGTGGAGCAGGGATATCTGTCTTACGATGACCTGTCGGTGATTGAGCCTGATCAATTCATGGAAATGAGCGGTTTGTCGTCGGAGGACGTCGATCGGATTGTTGAGACTGCTGAAACCATGGCTGAAGAAGCTGAGCAGGCAGCCGCTGAAGAGCGGAAAGTCAGGCGGGAACGAGAGCAGACTCAGAAAGAGTCGGGTTCAGCAGACGCACCCGCAGCGACCCCATCCGCCAGCGAAGGTGCCGAGCCTGCTGCCTCGGAAGCACCGTCCGTCGAAGGCTCGGGTGAGTCAGAAAGTGCCAGTGACCCAGCCGAAGCCGTGCCGAAAGCGGTGGTCGCAGAGGAATCAGCAGAGCCAGCTGACTCTCCCGCGGAAGATGCGTCAGAGGATGAGTCGGCGGCTGAGAAGAGCTGATTCGATGCGTGAATAGCCCGTTAATCGCCGATTTACCCGAAAACTTGCTCGGTTTCGGCAGGAAAGTGCCTTGGCAGACCTCTGCGCCACGCTCGTTTTTCGCTATCGTATGGGCAAGTTGGCCCAGGCAGTAATCTGGGAATCGTTGGATGATCCCCGACGTGGGAGGTTTTTGACCTGCTGCGGCGATGGAGGAATACCAGTATGTGATCATAAACAGACCATTGAACCCGCCCGCGAATCGGGCATTTTCCCGTACGAATATCAACGAATTACAACATTCGCTCGGCGGGTTCCAAAAACGAATCGACAGGATTTCCGCACGTGCCCGCACGCATATACGCGCTCGCAAAAGAATTGAAAGTTGACAGTAAGGATCTAGTAGATCTTGTCAAAAAGGTCGGTATCACCGGCAAAGGCTCGGCGCTGGCTAGCCTCTCCGACGAGGAGGCCCAGAAAGTTCGAGACCATTTATCTGGGGCTGGCAAGCCTGAACCTGTCGCTGCGCCTGCAGCTACGACTGCTCCGACGGCAGTGCGAGACGTGGTTCCCGCAGAACGAAAACACATCGCCATCAAAGTGGGGCGTAGTTCGAGTCGGAGTTCCGCTCCGGAGACACCGGCCAAGGCTCCGACTCCTGCCCCCAAAGCTCCGGAACCGGTCGAGCCAGTGGCCGAAACCACAGCTCCCTCCAACGAATCAGTGAAACCAGAAGAGGTCGCTGACCCCGTGACGCCCGCTCCTCAATCGCCGAAACAAGGCTCTTTGGGAAGTCGTATCAAAAGTCGAATGGGGGTCCGCAAAGGCGCTGGCGGAAATGATCCTGTCGCGCCAGTGAGACGCGATTCGGCTGTTGCGGGCGGAAAGATGCGATCTCTGGATCGACCGACGCCCTCGGGTGAGAAGCGTGCTGAATCCGCCAAAACGAAGCGTCGGGAGCCGCGCATTAATGTGAAAATGGCATCGCTGCCGGAGGTAGCCGAGCCAAAGCCGAGCAAGCAGGCAAGCGGTGAGCCCAAGGCTCAGAAGCCGGACGTGAAGCTCAGCAAAGATGTTATCGCGGGGCACCGACAGGGGATGCGAGCTCCGTTGGAGGAGCTCGCTAAAGAAGAGAAAGAGGGTAAGCGTTCAGCCGGAGCGAAACGCAGTTCTGGCCTCAGTGGTTTCACAGGTGATAAGAAGCGTGAAGCCGGAGAAGAGGACAAGCCGCGACGCAAGCTGGCTGGAATGGCAAGTCCTCGCGCAGAACGCGTTCGAGGTAAAGGACGCGGGCGAGCAGCACTTGAGCAAGGGGGTTATGGTTCTCGCCAAGGACGCGCTTCACGTCACGGCCACAAACGTCGTAAGGGTGTCAATACAGCGGCACCAAGAAAAGATGCCGTCGTTCTCGAATTGCCTTGTACCATTCGCTCATTCTCAGAAGCAGCCGGTGCTCCCGTCGGTAAGGTGCTTGCAACCTTGATGGGGATGGGCCTGCAGGTTGGTTTGAACATCAATTCCGAGCTTGATCTCGAAACGGCCGAAATGATCGCGGCCGAAATGGAACTTCAGATCGAATTGAAGGCATCGGAAACGCTGGAGGATTCTCTGATCACAGGGTTGGAGGAACAGGAGGATGATCCAGACGCGCTGGTGCCACGAGCCCCAATCGTGACCTTCCTTGGCCATGTCGACCACGGAAAAACGAGTTTGTTGGATTATTTGATTGGAATCGATGTGGTTAGCGGAGAGGCAGGGGGAATCACCCAGCACATCCGAGCTTACGAAGTTGACAAGGATGGCCGAAGCGTTACCTTCGTCGACACTCCTGGTCACGAAGCCTTCACCGAAATGCGTGCTCGAGGTGCGAACGTCACGGATATCGCAGTTCTTGTTGTCGCTGCTGACGACGGAATCATGCCGCAGACCGAGGAAGCAATCAGCCACGCGAAGGCAGCAGAAGTCCCGATCGTCGTTGCTATGAATAAGATCGATCTTGAAGGTGTCGACTCGAACCGAGTTATGACGCAACTGACGGAGCACCAACTCACACCTAGCGAGTGGGGTGGGGACGTTGAGGTTGTGCCAACCAGTGCAATCAAAGGCACAGGTATGGATGAGTTGCTCGAAACGCTCCTCACAATTGCCGAGCTTAACGAGTATCAGGCGAATCCCGAGCGTACGGCCCTTGGTGTTTGCCTTGAGTCTGAGCAACAGGGAGATCGTGGTGTCGTCGCCAAGTTAATTGTTCAAAATGGAACGTTGAACGTCGGTGATGTGCTGGTTTGCGGTGCCTCACACGGTCGTGTTCGGGCAATGTCTGATACGCTCACTGGGGAAGCTTTGGCGAGTGCCGGGCCCAGTACTCCGGTGAATGTTATGGGCTTTGATCAAGCTCCCGGGGCGGGCGAACGGTTCCATGTACTCGATGACATCAGTAAGGCTCGCGAAATCGCTGGCAGTCGTGCCCACGCAAGCAGTCAGGAAAATCTCTCCGGGGTGACCACGAAAGTCTCCTTCGAGAACTTCCAGGAAATGCTTCAGGAAGGACGCCTTGGTCAGCAGGAAGAAAAAGCCAAGTTGAACTTGATCGTGCGAGCGGATGTGAAAGGCTCGCTTGAAGCAATCGACAAAGAACTGAGCAAACTCGATAACCCAGAAGTCGAGGTTCGCGTTCTGCAGCGCAGTGTAGGTGGGGTTACCCTAGCCGATGTTACATTGGCGTCAGCGTCGGATGCCGTGATCGCCGCTTTCAATGTGATTCCGGACGAGCAGGCTAGGTCGCTTGCCGATGAACGTGACGTTGAAGTTCGACGTTATGACGTGATTTATAAATTGACTGACGATATCAAGGCGATGATCGAAGGACGATTGAAGCCAGAAGAACGCATTGTCGAATTGGGGCGTGCCCTCGTGAAGCAGGTGTTCTCGATTAGTCGAGTAGGAAGTATCGCAGGGTGCTATGTCGCTCAAGGATCCATTCAGCGTGGTTGTCGTATCCGCGTCAATCGTGATGGTCGAACGATCGGCGACTACCCGCTGGATTCGCTCAAGCGGATCAAAGAAGACGTGAAGGAAGTACCCCGCGGCATGGAATGTGGTATCCGTCTTTCAGGCTTCAATGATGTGAAGCAAGATGATGTACTTGAAGCGTATCGAATCGAAGAGGTTGCACGAACGCTCGATTAAGATCGGTCCCGACTCAGACTGCGTGCCACGACATGCAGTTGGCGTGCTGTGATCAAGAAACTGAAAAGAAAGGCTGCGGATACCGCTTTGTACGGCAAGCAAAAAAACTCTGTGGTAAGGAAGCCAGATTTTTGTTTTCACTAAAAACAGCAATAGTAGCCCAGTAGGGTGAGGGCGGGTTGGCGCCAGAGTAGCAATAACAACTAGATTGACGTGCCGCACTAGCCTGCCCAGGCACACCTCCACACTTTGACTGTTCACCGCTCGACTGACACTATTCGACTGACACTATTCGACTGCATCATCGATTGCCATCCTACGACCACGCAATTGTGATTCCCGTTCATCCCCAACCCACTTATCCGCTGTGACCAGTAGACGTTTGTTAAAAGCAGCCGAAGCCATTCGAGAGGTGGTGGCTGCTTCGATTTTGACTGAATTGCGAGATCCACGCGTGCAGGATGTGACTGTGGTTGGTGTCAAAGTCAGTCCTGATATGCGGGAGGCACAGGTTGCCGTCAGCATCATGGGAGATGAGTCGCAGCAGCAATTGTCCCTCAGGGGATTGCAGAATGCTGCGGGATTTTTGCAGAGCCGAATCGCTTCGCGGATTGAGGCCAGGTACACCCCGCGTCTTCAGTTTGTGATAGATAAAGGAATTCAACATTCTCTGTTGGTGGGTGAGATCCTAGAGAAAATCAAGCGAGAAAATGATGATCCCGACCAGGGTGAACTCGCGGATCAAAATACGACTGAAAGTGAGTCGAATGGCTCAGAAGAGGTCAAGCCAGCTGTTATTGAACAACACGGCCTGCAAGAGCGCGACGCACAGACCGAAGCTCCTGAAAGCCAGATAGAATCTACCGACCCATGGGCGAAATAGACCCATCTCGAACATGATCGTGATCGCACTGCGATCCTACCCATCAGTACCCTCTGCTCTGACAAAACAAGATGTCTGCAAGTAAGCGTGCCACCCTGATCGGCAAACTCAACACTGCCCTCAAAAAACACTACAAACCATTGCCAACTCAGCCTGCTCGTCCTCTGCTGGAGCATGTGCTGTATGCGTCTCTTTTGGAGGACGCTCCAGCTGAATTAGCTGATGAGGGTATGGCTAAGTGCGAGCAGGAGTTCTACGACTGGAATGAGGTGCGAGTCACCACCGTCACCGAGTTGGCACAGGTTCTTTCGAGGTTGCCCGAGCCGTTGGTTGCTGCTCGACGACTCAAGAGTAACTTGCAGGCCATTTTCGAAGAGTTCTATACCTTTGATCTGGATCATCTCAAAAAAGAGAATCTTGGCAAAGCGGTCAACAAATTCGAGAAGATGCCAGGCATGACGCCGTTTGTGCTGAGTTATACAGTCCAACATGGTTTGGGAGGGCATTCGATTCCAGTTGATTACTCTGCCATGGTAATCATGTTGAGCACTGAAATCGCATCGCAGCCAGAGGCGTTGAGCGGTAAGGTACCTGGCTTGGAACGGGCGATCCCCAAGAGCAAGGGAATTGAGTTTTCAGGTTTGTTGCACCAGGCCGCAGTGGCTTTGAACAAGAATTTAAAAGACAAAGCTGCGCGTGCGTTCATCGATGCCGTCAGTAAAGGATCGAGTAAACGGCTCGATGAGTGGCTCGCAAGTAGGAAAGCTGCCAAGAAGCGTGTGCTTGCACGAAAGGTTGAGGAACAGGCAGCTGCAAAAGCGGAAGCGGAGGCGGCTGCACTGGCTGCAATCGAAGCTGCGAAAAATCCACCCAAAAAGAAGAAAACAAAAGAACCAGCCAGAAAGGAGTTGCCAGCTGCTGAGGCTGCTGCGAAGGAGACTGCCAAGGCTGCAGCCAAGAAGGCAGCTGCCGAAAAGGCTGCCAAGAAAAGTGCTCCGGTGAAAAAGGCCGTTCCGGCAAAGAAATCGGCAGCCAAGAGTGCATCTGCCAAAAAGCCTGAGAAGAAGGCGACTAAGAAGGCCGCGTCAGCTAAAAAGACCGCGTC
>DOPG01000214.1:0-8642 GCA_003513555.1 Rhodopirellula sp.
GCTTGAGAGGCATGATCGAGGGGTCGGGAGGTGATTTTTCTGCTAGCCAACTTGGTAAGTGGAAGATGGTACTGCAGTGTGGTGCAGTCATTGCAATCCTGGTCACTTTACTTAATCCTGGTAACAACATTCTCGATTGGACGAGTTTTGTTTTCCTGTGGGGAGCGATCGCTTTGACAGTGTTTTCAGGAATTGACTACAGCAGGGCTGCCGCACGAGTGATGCGTGACACGCCGTCGTCTGCCGACTCGCAAGGCGAGTGATGGCAGAGAACTTGTACCTTTTGCTGAATGCTGCCCTGCTGGTCTGTGCGGGGATCAGCGTGGTTTTCTGGGCGCGTCTGCTGCCTGCCATCTTCCGTCAAGGTGTGAGAGGATTTGCGGACAAATGGTTACCGGTGAAGCGACGGGAGTGTCCGTTTTGGGGCGTCGCTGAAATCTTTGTCATGTTCGGGGCGATGGTGGTTTCTGGGCAGTTGCTTCTTTTGCTTGCCCAGCAGAAAGGTTGGTACAAGTTTCCGGAGCCAGGGGCGTCCCTCGCTGATCAAACACCCGAGACGCTGTTGGTTGTGCTCGTAATCTCGGCCTTGGCAAATTGTATTTCCATCGCTCTCATTTTGCTTTGGATGTGGAATATAGATCGGGGTAACATTGGTAAATTCGGGCTGTCGCTAAACCCATTGATGATTGGACTGGGGGCTAAAGCAGCCGTGACGTTATTGCCGCCAGTGTTGGCCGTCGCTGCACTCGTCAACTTGTTGGTACTGGAGTACGAACACGAAGTGCTTGATGTCTTGCAGCAGTTGGGGACTCCACGAGTCTTTGCCGTCCTTTTCTTTGGAACGGCGATTGTGACACCCATTGCTGAAGAAATACTTTTTCGTGGCCTTATTCAGGGTTGGTTGCAGCGATTGGCGGACCGCGTTGTTGGGCAGGTTGAACCCATCGAAAGTGATCTCGTTGACGGTCAGTTAGCCATCGACGAAGAAAAGGCTCCTTTATCAAGCAAGAACGCGGACAGATGTAATTCGAAAGCAGAAGTCACTGGGGCAATGGGGAGCTGGGAGCCCGTTTCCTACTGGCCTATCTTCGCCGCAAGTATCCTTTTTGCCAGCATGCACATGGGGCAGGGAGCGGCCCCCGTGCCTTTGTTTCTTCTTTCTCTTGGATTGGGGTATTTGTATCGCCAGACAGGGTCACTGATTCCTTGTATCGTGGTGCATATGATTCTAAACGGCATGACGCTCTTGGCGGCAATGCTGCAGTGATTCTGATTCACGCAACCTTCATTTGGGCTCGTCCGCAAACTGAGCTCATCGTCTTGAGTTCGCGGACCTTTCATGTGTCAGACGATCATGACGGGGGCTACCGCGAATCTTTTCCCAACGCGAGCGGCGTCGGGCGTTAAAAAAATCTTGTAGCATTTGCCTAATGTCCGGCATGCGCGTTTTGTAAAATAGATTAGATGTTTGCTGCAATCGTGACGTCGCCTTATCTGGTAAAATCCTGAGCAGTGATGCGTTGGCCGTACTTGCGTCGGCGGTATTGCTGGGCGGGTAACCTTTCCAGCTGGTTTCACAACGCAAGTTGGCTCGTTTGATTCCCAACATCCTTACAGTTAACCCCACCACATTTCGGGATGACTTCATGCTGAATCTGACATCCAAGGCTTTGTCGCATACGTGCAGCGGAGTCACACGACGTGATTTCCTGCAAGTTGGCACTTTGGGGGCAATTGGTTTAGGGCTGCCTCAGTATTTGGCTGCCTCTGAGCAAGGGCACGTCGAGCCTGGCAAAGATAAACGATCTTGTATTATGATCTTTAATCTTGGTGCACCAAGCCAGTTGGACACGTTCGACATGAAGCCCCAGGCACCGTCTGAAGTACGAGGTCCTTTCAAGGCGATCTCGACTCGAGGTGATTTTCAGGTTTCTGAGATCTTGCCAAAGCACGCTGAAATTGCCGATAAATTTTCGGTGATCCGTTCCTGTTATCACACGGCGGCAGCGGTTCATGATGCGGGTTGGCAAATGTTGCAGACGGGGCGGCAGTTCACCGGGGGGGTAAATTATCCGCATGCGGGAGCGGTTCTGCAGTACATGCGAGGACGCCGCAGTGATTTGCCTGCACACGTGGTCTTGCCTGAAACAATGGGACGCGGAGGTGGGAATCTTCCCAATGGTCAGGCCGGTGGTTTTCTTGGAAAAGCTTATGATCCTTTCGCGTTGATGGCAGATCCCAGCAAAGAGAACTTTAAAGTACCTGACCTGCTGCCTCCGTCGACTTTGGGTGATGTGCGGATCGATCGACGCCGCCGCATGCGCGGTTCGATCGAGGGCAAACTCAAAGAATTGGAAGGAACCGAATCAGCGAAGATGCTGGATAAAAACTTCGAGGCGGCTTATCGACTGATGAGTAGTGCACAGGCACGCGAGGCGTTTGATCTCAGTAAGGAGCCAAAGAAGACGAGAGAACGTTACGGTATGAATCGATTTGGACAGTGTTGTCTACTCGCGCGGCGGTTGGTTGAGGCAGGTGTTCGATTCGTCACAATCAACACCTTCCTGACTGTGTTTAATGAAATCACGTGGGACATTCATGGTAGCAAGCCATTCACGACCATTGAGGGAATGAAAAACATTGTCGCGCCAATGTACGACCAGGCGTACAGCGCGTTGATCTCGGACTTACAGGACCGTGGCCTGTTGGATGATACGATGGTTTGCGGCCTTGCTGAGTTTGGGCGGACACCCAAGGTGAATCCAGCGGGTGGCAGAGACCACTGGCCGCAATGTTTTTCCTGCACGTTTGCTGGCGGTGGCGTTCAAGGCGGGCGTGCAATTGGTGCCAGTGATCCAATCGGAGCTGTCCCTGCCGATCGTCCTACCAATCCCGGGGAAATCATCGCGACGATCTTCAAGAGCCTGGGACTTGATCTGCATGCGGAAATGCCGGGCCCTGGCGGACGCCCTTTTCCCTTAGTTGATTTTGGGGTCCGGGAAGTCCAGGAACTATTTTCCTGAAAGTTGAGACGACTCTGGGGGCCATCGTCTTGGAAGCCTGTCTGTGCCCTAAACAATAATTTCTTCGGCTTGATATCCACCCCATCATTGTCCGTCTGGAAAAGTTTTCCGATCATTAAAAACGATTAACCATGTATTCCCAACCGGGAAAGCATGAACCCATTGATTCAGTTTCGCATTAACGACTGTATATGTTTTCTCAACAAACACGATTTATCTCTTCGTCCATGGCACTTGCGTTTTGCACGCTTGCCATAGCCATGCCGGTCAGTCTTGCTGCTGATGGGATCCGTCTGCTGCCAACAGATTTCTCACTCAAGGGGCCCGAGAATATTCAACAGCTCACTGTGGTGCGCCTCGTGCAAGGAAAGTTGGCCGGAATGGTTGACGAGACGGATTTGCGGTACAGCGTTGCTGATCCTGCGGTGGTTGTCATTAAAGATGGTGTGGCGCACGGACTGGCTAACGGAAAAACTGAAATACGGGTAGAAACGCCCGATGGAAGCGTTGCCATTGCTAAAGTGCGTGTCTCAAATGCTGAGACTGAGGCACAGTGGAGTTTTCGAAATCATGTGCAAAGCGTGCTTGCAAAGAGCGGGTGTAATATGGGCGCCTGTCATGGGGCTTTGGCGGGGAAAGGTGGTTTCAAGCTTTCCCTCCGTGGCTATGACACGGATGCTGATTACATATCGATCACGCAGAAAGCCAGGGGACGGCGTGTTGAATTGTCAGATCCAGGGCGTAGTTTGTTGCTGGCGAAACCTACTGCTGCGCTGCCGCACAAAGGTGGCTTGAAGCTTGCCGTTGATTCACGTGATTATCAGGTGCTGTCTGAGTGGATTGCTTCCGGAGCAAAAGGTCCAACGGATGATGATGCGCAGCTTGAACGCATTTCGGTTATTCCCGATTCTGCCTTATTGCGACCTGGCGATCATTTTCAGATCCTCGTGAATGCACACTACAGTGATGGGCAGATTGTTGATGTAACGCATTGGTCTCAGTTTTCGGCAACGGATGAAGCAATTGCAACGGTTGATGATTCGGGAACGCTGACGGTGCAGGGCAGCGGAGAGGCTGCCGTGTTGGTTTGGTTTGGCAGTAAGGTCGCTTTGGCGCGGATGACTGTCCCGTATCCCAATCAGGTGCCCTCGGAGATTTACCAAGCAGCCGGGCGGCGAAATTTCATTGATGAACTGAATCTGCAGCAACTGCAAACGCTTCAGCTTCGGCCTTCGCCTCCGTGCGATGACTTGACGTTTTTGCGACGTGCAACGATCGATACTGTAGGTAGGCTGCCGACACTTGAGGAGCGTGAAGCGTTTCTTGCTGATGATCAGAATACGCGACGGGATGTCTTGGTGGCTCGCTTGTTGTCGAGCGAAGACTTCATTGCTTACTGGACTTACCGTTGGTCCGACATGCTCTTGATCAACGGGACTCGTCTGCGGCCAGTGGCTGTCAAAGCCTATTATCAATGGGTTGAGAAGGCGGTTCGGAAGAATCAACCCTGGGATCAAATGGTGCGTGAAATTCTTACAGCAACCGGCAACAGTGATCAGAATGGAGCGACCAACTTTTATGCGCTTCATCAAGCACCCGAGGAAATGACAGAGAACGCATGTCAAGCTTTCTTGGGCTTGTCCATCGGATGTGCAAAATGTCATAACCACCCCCTGGAAAAATGGACCAATGATCAATACTACGCGATGGCAAATCTGTTTGCTCGCGTTCGGGCAAAAGGTTGGGGCGGAGACGGTCGTAATGGAGACGGTGTCCGAACACTTTTTGTTGCGAATTCTGGCGAATTGATTCAGCCCAGTCTCGGTCGGCCACAGCAACCAGCGCCCCTGGATTCCCCAGCTCTTGAGTTTGACGATCCACGCGATCGCCGAGTGGCATTGGCTGACTGGATGACAAATCCGGAGAACCCTTATTTTGCCAGGGCGATTGCTAATCGTGTCTGGGCCAACTTTTTCGGAAGAGGGCTCGTTGAACAGGTGGATGATCTCAGGCTCAGTAATCCAGCATCCAATGAAGATTTGTTGGACGCTGCAGCAAAGCACGTGATTGATTCAGGTTTTGATCTCAAAGAATTGATGCGAGCTATTCTTCAAAGTAACACCTATCAACGTAGTAGTGTGCCCTTGGGGGATAATCGTGATGAGTTCAAGTATCTCAGTCGGTATTATCCTCGTCGCTTGATGGCTGAGGTTTTATTGGATGGGATCGACCAGGTGTTGAAAACCACGACCGCATTCACTGAAGTGGCGTTTCCGGGTGCTGATAGGCAGAAAACCGATTTTTATAAAACGGGCACGCGAGCGATCGAGCTTTATGATGCATCCGTCAATTCGTACTTTTTGAAAACCTTTGGACGTAATCCCCGGGAAATTACCTGCGAGTGTGAACGCAGTGAAGAGCCTAGCTTGGTGCAGGTGTTGCATTTGTCGAATGGGGAAACCCTCAATCCAAAATTGGCTGATCCAAAGAACCGCATCGCGATGTTGATCGACGCGAATGAGTCAGATGCTGCGATTGTGCAGAAGTTGTTTGCTGCCGCATTATCGCGTGATGCAAGTGAGTCCGAGCTCAGCAAATTGTTGGCAATTCGAGATGAATACGGGGAAGACCGGGGCACCGCTCTGCAGGACATCGCGTGGAGCATACTTACCAGTTCTGAATTTACTTTCAATCATTGAACAAGCTGCCTTACGCTGAGGTTCATCAATCACCTATCTCTTATCGATCAGTTTCTTATGCGTTTTCTGATTTTTTGTCTACCGTCGATGTTTTTGGTTGTTTTGGGGCGTGCTGCCGAGAAGGTGGATTACGTTCAAGATGTGGTCCCGATTTTGCGAGGGCATTGCGTTGCCTGCCATACGTTGCAGGAAGCGGAAGGTGGACTTGTGATGGAGTCGCATGACGGTTTGTTGAGAGGGGGAGTGTCCGGTCCCGCTATCACTCCCGGTGAAGCCAACAGCAGTCGAATGATCCTGCGAGTCAACGGTAAGGCAGGACCACGCATGCCTCCAGAGGGCGAAGAACCGCTGACCGATTTGCAGATTGCAACCTTGGCTAAGTGGGTCGAGCAGGGGGCAATTGGCCCAGATGGGGCGGTGCCCGTCATGCTCGACCTGAACGTGCCACCCATCAAAACGAAAGCGGATGTCCTATTGCCTCTCAGTGCTGTTGCAGTCTCATTGCCGGGAGCGAAGACTGCTGTGGGACGGACGGGGTTGGTACAAATCAACGACACGCAGGGCAAGCTGCTTCATGAGCTGACGGTGCAGACTAGTGGAATCGAAAAAGTGAACTCCCTGCAGTTCAGTCGTGATGGTGGTCGCTTGGTGGTGGCATCGGGGGTTGCTGGTGCCTATGGAATGGCAGTGGTGTATTCGGCACAGTCGGGTGAAACGCTGCACCAGTTGGGTGGGCATCGCGATGTACTGTACGCTGCAAAGTTTTCACCCGACGGGAAAACGATTGCCACGGCTGGATACGATCGCGAAATCAAATTGTGGGATAGTCGGTCGGGTGAGCTGCTGCGGTCAATGAAAGGGCACAATGGCGCAATCTATGATCTCGCATTCTCTCCTGACGGGAAGGTGCTGATCAGCGGGTGTGCCGACGAAACGGTGAAGCTGTGGAGGGTCGCAACAGGAAAACGGCTCAATACGCTTAGCCAGCCAGAGGGCGAGGTTTTGGCCGTTGGTGTGACCGCTGACGGAAAAAATATCATTGCTGCTAGCTCAGACAACCGTTTGCGGGTTTGGGCGTTAAACGATTCTGAGCAGACACAAACCAATCCTATTTTGGTCACACGCTCAGTCTCGGATAGCCCCTTTCTTAAGTTGCAAACTGACGCGGACGGCAAGCGGTTGCTCGGATTGACTGAGAAAGGAGAGCTGGTCGTCGTTGAAACCAGTTCATGGAATGCAGCGTTGACGCTCGATCGTGGGGCGCATCGGAGTACCGATTTCGCCTTCCTACCCGATGGCAAGTCGGTCTTGGTCACGTTGTCCAACGGCGAGTTAATCAGACAGTCGATCGGGGACTTGCGACGGACAGAGAAAGGGATCTCACGAGCACAAACGCCACGCTATCTAGATAGCGTGAAACTTGTTGATGTGGAGGAAAGTGAGCTTAGGCAGGGGAGGCATCAAGATCAGAAGCGAACGCTGCAAGTTCAAGGCGGAACCGTGATTATGGGCACAATTGGTGAGCGTGGCGAGTTTGATGCGTATCAGTGGCAAGCCAAGCAAGGTGATGTGTGGGCGATCGATGCGGATGCCAGTGATGGGAGTCAGATGGATCCGTTTGTGGCAATTGTTGATGCGGAGAATCACCCCGTGATGCGGGTGCGTCTACAAGCCATTCGAGATTCGTATTTCACTTTTCGGGGAAAAGACAGCAAGCAGATTAGTGACTTTCGTCTTTTCAATTGGCAAAACATGCACTTGAACGATTTCTTGTACGCTGCGGGCGAGGTGACCCGTCTGTGGATGTATCCACGAGGTCCAGACTCAGGCTACAACGTTTATCCTAACGAAGGTGATCGCTGGACGTATTTTGGCACTTCCCACACGACGCATGCTCTTGGTGAACCAGCTTATGTGGTGCGTCCACTCGTGGGCGATGGAGCACATGTGGCAAATGGGTTACCCATTTTTGAAGTGCACTATGAGAATGATGATGATCCCACACGTCTTGCTGGAAAAAACAGTCGGTTGATTTTTACTGTGCCTGAGGATGGAGCCTACACCGTGAGAGTGTCAGATACTCGCGGAGATGGCGGTGATGGGTACGGTTATCGACTGGCGATTCGCCCAGCCAGACCAGCGTTTAAAGCATCGACGGAAAAACCGAACCCCGAGATTCGTAGAGGAGCTGGTAGAGAAGTTGTGGTGCGCGTCGACCGTTTCGATGAATTTGATGGACCAGTGACCTTCGAGCTACAGGATCTGCCAAAATCGCTGGTTTCGAGTTTCCCCGTAACGATTGAGCGTGGTCAACGGTACGCCGTAGGCACGATCTGGGCTGCAGAGTCGGCTGAACCATGGGATGGTGACGTAGCCCCCAAAGTCGTAGCTCGGGCAGACGTTCAGGGAAAAATGATCCTTCAACAAGTGGGGGATTTGGGTGTTCTCAAATTGGGAGACCAACCCAGTGTGGTTCCCTCCATTCAACCCACCGATAGGGAGTTAGGATTTTCTGATAGCTGGACATTGCAGGTGCAACGTGGGAAAAGTGTGTCAGCACGCGTTATCGTTCGTCGGAAAGAGGGGTTTGCTGGGCAGGTCAGTTTTGGAAAAGAGAACGCTGGAAGGAATGCAACCCACGGGGTCTATGTGGATAACATCGGACTCAATGGGTTATTAGTTCGGCATGGAGAGAACGAGCGAGGTTTCGTGTTGACTGCTGATCCAATCGCAGAGCTCGGCAAACGTCCGTTTTTTCTGCGTGCGGAAGTGGATGGTAACGTTACGACTTATCCGATCACTGTCGAAGTGTTACCGTAGCAGGCCCGGTTGGTCCGACGCCATTGGCTGAGTGGCGGCAGTGCACGGGTGGTTGTGGATTGTCGTTGAAGCGTTTTTTAGGGCACTGGCTTTTAGGGCA
>DOPG01000214.1:8891-10803 GCA_003513555.1 Rhodopirellula sp.
GCACTGGCGGAAAAATCGCCGTGGGCGCAAAAAAAACGCCTGCGGCTCACGCAGGCGTTATTCGTTTATGATTCAAAACGCTCAGGCAGTGACGATATTAACGCGACGACCCTTGCGGTCGAACATGACGTTGCCGTCGACCAATGCGTAGAGCGTATAATCATTACCCTGGCCAACCCCAGTGCCAGCGTGATACTTGGTGCCTACCTGGCGGATGATGATATTGCCTGCTCGGACAGCTTCGCCACCAAACTTTTTCACGCCACGGCGTTGGGCATTGGAGTCACGTCCATTTCGGCTCGAACCCTGCCCCTTCTTATGTGCCATTTTTCCTTACCTGCTATCAGAGATTTGCTGAGGATTGCTTGATTTCGTGGCAATTTAGCCGGAAATGGGGAATTCCTCAAGAGGCAAACCGTTTCAGGAACCTCATGGAGGGGCCACTTTTCGGTGGTTCTTCCCTGATTTGCCGCCAATCGTCGATTTTTTCCCAGAATCCACCGTCGCGCGAACCTAAGGATCACGTGCTGCTGCGGCTAGGGCTTGGTGCCCGTAGCTCTTTATCCCCTCAGATGCGAACGGATCGGCAATGGTCGAGCTGACACTGCGGTGGGCAAGTGAGGCGCGTTTTTCCGCTGAGATTGGACAGGACATTGCCCTTCAAGTTCCCGGTGGGGTGGGCTGCTTTAACTTTTCCAGCGTCGCTTCGAACTCACCATTGCCGGGGTCGGCTTTGATTACCGCTTGTATGTAGTCCTTTGCTTTCTGCAATTCTCCCAAATCAAAATGAGACTCGGCGGCTTCATAGTTCGCTCGAGCGTCGTTCGGGGTAAGCTTCAGCAACTGGGCAATTCGTTCGAGCGCTTCAGATGAACGACCTTCTTTTCGCAGGCAATACGCAAGCAGCGTTAGCGTGGCCGTGTCATCCGGATACAGATTGATCACATTTTCCAGTGAAGAGATCGCGATCTCGTATTGATCAGTCGCAGAGTACAGAAGACCGAGGTCGTAGTAGGCACGTGCCATATGCTCTTCATTATCAGTGATCAATGCGGCGATCAGGTATGGTTCTGCTTGTTCCGTCATTCCGGAATCCAGCAGCAGTTCACCGTAAGGCAGGTGGGCCCGTGAGTAGTCTTCAAGTTCAAATAGTGTTCGATATTCCGCGTGGGCTTCATCGAAACGCCCGAGATTATTGAAGCTGTCGGCTAGCAGGAACCGGCTCTCTAAATCGTTGGGTGAGATCGCAAGCGAGCGTTCTGCAGCAACGATGGCTTCCTGAAATTTTCCAGCCCAGTGATTCACTTTGGCGAGGTTCCGAAATGCAATCGCGGTCTCTTCGTAGTCGATCGACAAATCAACTCGTTCTTGCACCGCTTCCATTATCGCGTCAGAGGGAGATTCTCCCTCAACCATCGCATTGGCAATCAGTGCATCTACTATCCATTTCCCTAAAGCACGATGAATTTCAATAGTCGGGTGTACGTGATCAAGGAAATAGTCATCACCGAAACAGGCATGGCCGTTTTGCTCGATGCTCAACCGGCGTAGCAGGTTTTCCGCGTCTACCAGTGGAACATTTGCCTGACTAGCAACTGAGCGCAATGTCTCGCGCAATGGCTTGATTGCCCGCAAAGAACAAATGTCCTCATTCAATGCGCGTTCAAAAGCCTGTTCAGCCTCAACCCATTCCTCGCGGGCAAACAGTATCTGCCCCAATAGAAAGTGTGTGTCAGCCGAATTTGGGGATTTCGATAGGATCGTTCGGACGGTTGAGAGTGCCTCGTCGCATTGGCCTGCTTGGAAAAAGTCTCTTGCCTTATTGAGTTGCTGCGTCAGCACCGTAACGTCCGCATTCTTAGCAAAAAGTGACTTGAAGGGACTTGTGCCCCGCAGATTTGACACGGGTGTG
>DOPG01000490.1 GCA_003513555.1 Rhodopirellula sp.
ATTTCAAGCGTGTGGAGATGGTTGGTGACCGCTTCACATAATGAAGCGCTCCCCTGAGAACGCGTATACGCTGTCTCTCCGCGATGCAGAGCATCAACAGCAGATTGGACAACGACACCAGGCGTATCAAAATCTGGTTGGCCGACAGTGAAGCGAATAACATCTGGTTCAGGTGGTGCAAGATATGCAGCAAACCCGCGTCCAATCTCCGAAAAAGCTGGGCTGATTTTAGGCATGATTTCACCGCTCTACGCCACTACGAATTCACTATTCTTCTTCAAGACTTTCCAATTCTCTGGCATTTGGTTGGATTTTTGGAGCACGGACTGGGATTTGAACCCAGGTAAGAGGATTTGCAATCCCCGGCATGGCCAAGCTTTGCTATCCGTGCGGTGATGTAGCCACCAATATGTTGTATTTCAACGCGTCTCATCAATTATGCTTATCACGAGTCGGGAGTGAGCAATGAATATGCTTCACGTGACTGGACCAAACTGGCAACCATCACCAGCATACTACGATTGTCGATATCAAACTCTTAGAAGGCCATTAGGATTTGAGCGAGGAGCTGAAATCCTTGCCGATGATGTGAATGCACTGCATGCGTATGTTGAGATCGATGGTACAATCGTAGCGGTTGGACGAAGTCATCTAATACCCGAATCAAGTGATGGAGCACAATCCGATTTCCCAGGAGAAGATGGGCCAAAAACACCGCCATTCTCTCATCTTGACGATGAACATCGTCCAGCTATCCAGATTCGTCAAATGGGAACGCTTGATACGCATCGAAGAAACGGATTCGCAGCAAAAATCCTCAACTCACTCGAACAGATATCGAAGGATCATTTCGATGCAGTATGTGGTTTTTTACAAGCCCGTGAAGTGGCAATTCCATTTTATGAATCGCAAGGCTGGAAAGTCATCGATGAACCTTATTCGATTCCAAAAGTAGGTCCACACCGATCTATGATGAAGCGTTTCTGAGCAATGGCATCTTTACAAACGGTGGACTGTTTCATATCTAGATGGGTGGATATGATGACGCAAGGCACAGAAAGAAACAAGAACGATTCTTATTATATGACGAAGGAGGAGGTCGAACTGATGGAAATGAATGCTGAGGCCCTTTCCACGAAGAAAAAAAATGAACGCTTCTTGGAAGCTCTCAAAACATTGAGCGACCAAGATCCGCAATCGTTTTCTGAAATTGCCCCTGAACTCCTTCAACGCTGCGCCTATTATTGGAGGGGTTCAGATCCCTTCTTCTCGACCAAACTCAATTCATGGTTATCCTACGATATGATGTGGAAGCCATTCGGAGAAATAATCCCGGATGATGCGAATTTTTCAAAACGCATAGAGTCTGATGCATTCGACATAAAAATGTACAGTGGCTCCACCAAAAACCTTCTTGAGTCCCTTCAAAGCCGATTTCCTGAAGATTTTAACCAGTGGGATGCATCGATCCGAAACCAATTCATCATCCTGGGAATGATCGCAATGGGCCGAGAAAAAGGAGAGTATCAAGGCGCACTTGTCCACAGGCTTGGACTTGGCTCTGGAGATGTGCGAATCAAGGGCTCAAACGTCATTCGAGCAGCAAAAATTGCCTTAGCCAGGCTTGCGAAAGACAGCGGATCTGATCTCTTTTCACCAGCCAGCGGAAATGGCGTGGAGCGCGTACACAAGATTTCCAGCGCAAAACTTTCTGAAACACTCGAGCGGTTTGTCCTTTCACATTCTGCTGCTGTTCTCTTGCCCCCTCCTAGGAATCTTTGACGTCAAAGGGCGTTGGTTTCATATACCCTCGGGCCTTTGTATCTCACAGAGGGAACGTTGGGTTCCCTAAGAACACCCCGTGAAAAGCGATGAATTTGGAGGAAAAAGTAAACCAATCTAACAGGACAATTTCGATGCACTACGCTCCCTTTGGTGGGCGAAAGCATACCAGTGTCGTTGTTCAAGATTCCTCCGCACTAGAATGTGCAGAGCGCAAGCTCTGCACCTCTCCCGAGATCAAGCGTACAAATTTGGATACCTTTGATTCGGAAAGAGAGAACAGCGGGTTCTCTGTGTAAACACAAACAAAAATGGAAGTGAAAAAATGAACACGAATACGAAGACAAAGACAATGAGCATGCTTTTGGCTTTCCTTCTCGCTCTATCAGCAGCATCTGCTGTAAGCGGTGATGGATCTGACCCTCTGGACCCCAACGATGGTGGTGCAGACTGGGACGGTGATGGTCTAACCAACGCTGAAGAACAAGCTGAAGGTACAAACATGAACAACGCAGACAGCGATGGCGACGGTCTGCCTGATGGATGGGAGGTTGCCAATGGCCTCAACCCAACCAACGGCGGTGACGGCAATGCGGACTCTGACAACGATGGTCTAACCAACGCACAAGAGTACCAAATGGGTACAAACCCAAACAATGCCGATACTGACGGCGACGGCAAGGCCGACAACGTCGACTCGTTCCCAACCGATCCGAACGATGGAGAATACTCCGATTCCGACGGTGACGGTATCCCAGACGCATACGACCCAGACTTCCAGGAGTCACAGTCGGGCGCTGGCGATGGCGGCACTGAAGGCGGTGGCGAATCCAACGATCAAGGACAAGGTCAAGGTCAAGGTCAAGGACAGGGGCAGGGTCAAGGTCAAGGGAGAGGACAAGGGCAAGGGCAAGGGTATGGGCATGGTCATGGGGAGGGTTAGGGTTAGGGTTAGCTGGCCTGGCTGCCTGGCTTACCTGGCCAGCTGGCCTGGCTGCCTGGCCGGCCGGCCGGAATTTTGGATTTTTTTTCAATTTTTTTTTGGTC
>DOPG01000097.1:0-1008 GCA_003513555.1 Rhodopirellula sp.
AAAAGTCCAACAAAGCCGGCGGCGATGCCGAGTCACAGCAGGGTCCAGGAGCGTGGCAATGACCCAACTTCGATCCAGCTTACCGCTCAAGGCTGCGATCTCCGTCAATGATGCGTCGGCAAATTCGTTGTATGCATCGGAAACAACGATGGGGTCCGAATGCTGAAGGAAACTTAGAAAGTGCTCCAACCGCTCCGCACCGCTACCTTTCAAGTCACGCAGACTTAAAAGATAAGGCACAGCAGTTTTTGATATGCTCTTTGCCGGCGACCATTGGGGGCGTTCCTGACCGTAACCAACAAGCCAGAACAATTCGCCTTTGGCAGGCGGATTCTTGGCGGTGACCTCGATCAACGAATCTTTCAGATCGGAGTCACCTTTGAGGACTGCCGTGATTCGCATTGGGTAAGTCCCAGGGCCATCTAAAGCTTCATTTTCTGACACAAAGCACGCAATCACAGCAACTGCACCCTCTTCGATGTCGTCGCTCAAAGTTGGCGCGAGTGCAGAACAAAAAGGGCACGCGTCAGCCACCGTATCCAAACTGGCCAGACAGGCGACGATGAGCAAAGGTAACTTCGCAAGCAAGCAAGGCCCCGCGAACCAAGCTTTCCATCTATGCCAAGTTCGTGCCACACTTCCTACGCCATTAAGCTCGTCACGATCGTAAACGTGAGTGGCAAATTTATTCAAATTAATCGCTAGCCTCCGCTACCCGATGCACAAAGTCTCTTCCAAACTGTCCCCCCAACCCACTTTGATGATGCACAGTAGCTAACCTGAGCCAAATCAGGCAACAGGAATGAAGGAACCAGATATGCTGAGTGAATCATCATGAGGGGACAAATCAGACAGAAATCGGGAAAAAGCTGCTCACAGGGCCGTACTTAACGCCGTCTCAACAAAAGCGAAATCTAATGGGTGGCATTTCTTCGAATCAGAGAAAAGCGAGTCGAAACGTTCGATGCTGCCATGCAAAACCTTCGGAAGCATCACCCAAGCTACGAG
>DOPG01000097.1:1244-4790 GCA_003513555.1 Rhodopirellula sp.
CCTGAATTCGAAGATACGCATCAACTTACGAGCAAAGCCCAAACCTCAATCCCAAGGCGTTGCCGAATACCAAGGCGTCATCCGCGAAGGCAGTTCAGGCCCCTGAAGAGGCAGGAGCGGTGGCTATCAACATGCCGCGCTGCTCAGAGCGAGCAAATCTTAACTATTAACGTTACGATCGCCCCCATCGTAGCAAGTCCAAGGAGAAAATTTTTCACCTGCTTCAATTCGCTCTCGCTGCTACCCAAAATTCACCTTTTACTTTCCAGCTCTCAAAGCAACTTAAACTGGCGTTAGACCTGCATACAAAGCCTCTTACCTCACAGGTCATGGGCACGTGAGTGGCTTGCCAACACGCAGCATTTTGGACGACAATCACGGTATTCTGGACAGCGTTCACGATCGGGACACGTTTGCAGAACACTCATTCGCAAGTCGTGAAACGAAACCGAGTTTTCGGTTCTAACACGAGCACGAGAAACGGTTGCAGAAGACACTTCGAGACTTTTCACAACGGCGGAACCTTGGACAAGACAGAAAATGAAGAAAGCATTTTCCGCCGGGCCATCAAGCTCAAAAGCCTTGCCGCGCGGACGGCATTCATAAACGAGGTTTGTGGCGAAGATACAGCACAGACGAAACGCATGCTCAAATTGCTCACAGCCGATGCAACCGACTGGTCACAGTTTGATAACTTTTTGAATGAGCACACCACTCAAGACATCGCACAAAGCACGAAACCAACTGCTGAAAACTACCAGATCGGTGAGGAAATTGGGCGGGGAAGCACGGCAATTGTATTTTCGGCTGAACAGTTGAAACCTTTCTCCCGCACAGTCGCGCTCAAAATCATTCGTACAAACCATCTGGCACCTGAAACTCGTCAACGATTTAGATTAGAACAGGATACCCTTGCTAAACTAAACCATGCAAACATTGCAACGATCTACCACGCGGGGCTGACAGACGAGGGCAACCCGTACGTAGCAATGGAGTTGGTAAAGGGCTTGCCAATCACCACTTACTGCCGACGGCACAAATTAAACATCAAGGAACGTTTGAAGCTATTCGTCAGCTTATGTGATGGAATCGAATATGCACATCACAGTGGGATCATTCATCGGGATCTTAAACCAGCGAATATTCTTGTCTCAGAAACGCTTCAAGGCCCGCGTCTGAAGGTCATCGACTTTGGAATTGCGAAACAATTGCTGTCCTTTGATGACGCCGTCGAGCTAACCCAAGAATCGCAGATCATGGGCACCCTGCACTACATGAGTCCGGAACAAGCAGCGGGTGCCAGCAGCAAGGTGAGCTTCCCATCAGATATTTTTGCACTGGGTGTGATACTGCATGAACTCTTAATCGACCAAATTCCACTTGCAGCAGAGTTCAAAGCAGCAAGCACGCTAGAGGAACACCTCAAGTGCATCCGTAATACGGTTCCTAAGCCCGTAAGCGACACGTTTTTTGCTCTCCCGGATGCTGTGGAAATTGCAAGAAAACGGGGAACGACAGCGGACAGTCTTAGAGATGAAATCACGCCAGAGTTAGATCACATTGTTTCACGAATGCTTGAGAAACAAGATTCCAGACGTTACCCAAATGTTACAGCGGTGAAAGACGATCTTGGCGACTACCTCGCCGGCATGCCGACCGCCGGCTCGCAGAGCCGCAACAAATTCACATTAGAACGAATGCGGTATGCAGCAGCGATCATGTCCACCGCCTGCCTGCTGGCTACCGTTACAGCATCACTCTTCGGCAACTCTCACCTCAGCGCCGAAGCTGGGAAAACGCAACGTCCATCACGCCTCGCGAAATCGAAGAAACTCGATTCGGAAGCATCGGTGGATCATGGTGAGCGCTCAAAGTTGCCAGAGTTGAAACCCCGGGCTGGCGATATACCACCAATACCACTGGTTACTTCACATTCACCACTCACCGGTGAAAAACAAACCGATCCTCAGATCACGCCTGACAGCCCCCTTTCTATCCAATTACTTGAATCAGCAGCTTCACTAGAGATGGAGTTCAAGCCAATCCAACCTGGTACGTTCACTGGATGGCTTGGCAATAAGCCAACCGAGATTACTCTTACAAGACCGTTCAGTTTAGGGGTTTATGAAGTCACCCAAGATCAGTACGAGAGATTGATGGGGATTAACCCGAGTCGGTTTAAGGGTGCAAACAAACCTGTTACCAACGTGAGTTGGTTTGACGCATTTGAGTTCTGCCGCAAGTTGTCGGCCTTACCTGCCGAGAAGGCAGCAGGGAACATTTATCGTTTGCCGACGGCAGCTGAATGGGAATATGCTTGTCGAGCAGGAACAAAGACAGACTACAGTTTCGGTGACGCTCACTCGGACTTGGCGACTTACGCCTGGTACAAAAGTAACTCAAATGCCACAACTCACCTCGTTGGCAGCAAGCAAGCCAATTCTTGGGGGCTTTATGACATGCATGGAAACGCATCGGAGTGGACTCGCGATTGGCACGAGTCGTCAGTATGGAGAGTACATTACATTGGCAGTGCGGTAAGCGACCCAAGTGGCCCGGTATTCGGGCATGGACGAGTGGTCCGAGGTGGCAGTATTTTCTTCCAGGCTGAACACTGCCGATCGGCCATCGAGGTAATGGGTGTACCATCCAAAAGGTTCGATGATGGGGGCTTTCGTGTAGCGCTGACTGCCGGACCACTGAAACTGCCCGAGTCTGCAGACGCACTTGGCATGAAATTCAAGCAATTGCCAGCCGGCACCTTCAACATGGGGCATGGTGATACCCAACACGAGGTTACTTTTTCGAAGCCTATTAACATGGGTGTACATGAAGTCACTCAACAACAGTATCAACGAATCATGGGTTACAACCCGAGCATCTTCAACGCTAAAGACAATCCCGTCGACAACGTAAGCTGGGAAGATGCAGTTGAGTTCTGCCAACGACTTTCAGCACTCACCGCAGAGCAGACAGCGGGGAATGTTTATCGCTTACCAACGGAAGCTGAGTGGGAGTATGCCTGCCGAGCGGGAACAACGACAGCCTACAGTTTTGGTGACGACCTCACGCAATTAGACAATTACGCTTGGTACCGAAAAAATTCAGGTGGCACATCGCACCCCGTAGGTAGCAAGCAACCCAATGACTGGGGGCTGCATGACTTGCACGGCAACCTCTGGGAGTGGTGCCAAAATTATACCGGCCCATACACGAGCAGCGCAATTACCGATCCCGCTGGCCCTCCAACCGGATCATCGCGGGTCATACGCGGTGGCAGTTGGGGGCGTCTTCCTATTAGCTGTCAATCGGCACACCGAGGTCGTCTTGATCCATCGGTTTTTAACCAATACCTAGGCTTTCGAGTGTGCCTAACTACGTCAGAGTGAGTAGCTGCTGAAACGTTTGCAGAGGCCGCTGAGATTTGCTGGTACCCAAGTCAAGGCAAGCGTATTCGCAATGCTTAAAAGCAGCATCAAATGCCAGCGCAGCGTCGCTACTTGCAAAGCGTTAGGGGAAAGCAGGTTGCCACGAACGTACCACCAT
>DOPG01000252.1 GCA_003513555.1 Rhodopirellula sp.
TCTTTATCTTTGGGAGATCGTTTGGGTTTGAGTTTGGCGGGGTATGTTCAGTGGCGGGGCATATTCAGGAGTGAATCGCAAAAAATACTACAATAACCCGACAAAAAATCTGTTTTCGCTTATCTATCGACCAGACGTGTCAAAAGGCAGGCCGAAGCTGTCAGATTGGGAGTGCAATTCAGAGAGGCATCTCGGATATGATTCTCGTTGAATGATTCGAGTTGTGCTTTTTTTGACTTGGGCTGTTCAGTACTTCCGTTTTTCAGGAAGAGTGGGGTGTTTATTCGATTCGACTGGTTTACGTCAGCGGTTTGGGTGGGCGATTTGGAGCAGTGTTTCTACCGCAGGGGTGAGGGAATGCGCTTTGGAACCGCTGACTCTTGGCGATCATATGAGGATAATAGCAACGCGTGAAACTCTTTTCGACTTCCTGTGAAACTGTTTTTTTGGGTTGGGACTCTCCCTTGCTGCCGCGTGCTGCTGGCTTTCTGCGCGAGAGGTTCGCAGGCAAGGGTAATTGTGACCTGAGTGGTGCGATTTGCGTGTTGCCATCTTCCCGAGGTGTGCAGCGTTTCACGCAACTGTTGCGTGATGAAATGGTATCGCAGGGATTGCAATATTCATTGCCCAAGATAATCACAATTGGCCATTTGGCTGATTTTTTGCACACGCATGAAATTCCGGTTGCGTTGGAGATCGAGCAGACTTTGGCCTGGGCAAGTGTGCTGCGGACACAAGAGCCTGATGACTTGAAGCCGTTGTTTCCGGTCATACCTGCTCTCGAGCCGATTGGGGCATGGCTAGACCTTGCTTCAACAATGAGGCGTCTGCATGAAGACCTCTCTGCCAACGAGATGACGTTTCGAAGCGTTGTGGACGTGGCTGAAACCGATTCTGAAAAGCGACGCTGGGAACTGTTGAGTCGACTGTTTGATCAATACCTTGGCACTCTCTCCGAAGCGGGGGTTTGTGATCCTCATTGGGCCAGACGCGAAGCAGTCTTGCAGGGCACGTGTCATGCGCAGGGTAAGGTGGTACTGGTGGGCACAAGTGATCTGAGTAATGCGATGGTTGCGATGCTGCGTGCGCAGGATGAGGAATTGATTTCTCTGATCGCGGCGCCAGAAAGTGATTCTTGGCGATTTGATGAATTCGGTTGTGTTGAAACCAAGGGCTGGGTCGACCACCACCTGCCATTGCAGGACGAGCAGCTGGTCAGTGCGGGAGACGTGGCTGAGCAGGCCATGGCGGTTGCCTCATCTCTGGCCGATTTGGGAGATGAATTTTCCACCGACCAGGTGACTGTGGGCGTCACCGATGAGTCGCAGGTCGGGCCAGTTGAAATTGAGTTGCGGGGCTGTGGATTAGGCACTTCCAGAAATCTCGGATGGCCGATTTCGCAAACCGCGGTTGGACGTCTGTTGAATCTAACTTCGACGTTCTTGCAACGAAGAAACTGGCAGTCGCTTGCTGCCCTTGTGAGGCATGCTGACGTAGCCCGGTTCATTACAAGACAATTGGGCAAAGGAAGTACATCTGATTGGTTGACTGAATTGGATCGCCTGTTGTCAAATCACTACCCCATCAAAACACAGACGCCTCTCTCTCCCAAGGCGGTCAAATCTTATCCTCTGGCGAGCGAAGTGTTGAATGTTGTCGAAGGATGGCTTGTTGAATTTACAGGTAGCGAGCGGTCGATTGCCCAGTGGAGTGGCGTGATCGAAGCGTGGTTGGAAGTCCTCTACGGGAAAGAAGAAAGCAACGATGCCGACGGGACAGAAACGCGAGATGACAGTGACGGTCTCCCAGAACAAAAGTTGCAGGGCTCTGATGCAGGAGCCATGCTCAATGCGACAACGCAAACACGAACGCAGCGGGCATTTGAAACGGTAAAGCGATTGACGCAGCGGTTCGGGAATCTCAATGCGAGTCTTGATCTGGTTGTTTCGGGAGCTGCTGCTTTGGAGATGCTTGCCGGCCGTCTTGCTGATGCACGAGTATCCGATCAACGGGGTGACAATGACGTTCTGATTCTGGGTTGGCTTGATCTCTCTTTGGATGATTCGGAAGCGATGGTGGTTGTGGGGCTAAATCATCCTTTTGTCCCCGGTGCTGTGACGAGTGATCCGTTTTTGCCCGGGGCGGTTCGCAGCAAGCTCCGGATGTCAGACAATGAGCGGAGATATGCACGCGATCTTTACGCCATGCATGTCATTTTGTCTTCTCGCAAGTCGATCCGCTTTATCGTGGGGCGTCGTGCTGCAGACCAGACGCCGACACCGCCAAGTCGCTTGCTGGCTGCTACTGACCCTGTGAACGCAGCTCGAAGGGTGAGGAATCTTCTTGATGGGCCCCGGGAGTCACTGCTCGTCCAACATAACTGGGATGAAGCAACTGAGGGGCTGGCTCTAGCAATCCCAACATTGCCTGTGTTAGGAAAAGAAGGGCGTGTTCGGACTATGAGTGTCACCGCTTTTCGGGACTACCTCGATTGCCCCTACCGTTTTTATCTGCGGCATGTCTTAAAGCTTCGCCCGATGGACGATGCGACAGGGGAATTGGCTGCGAACCAGTTTGGTGACATGGTGCATGGAGCGTTGGAAACTTTTGGTGATTGCTCAGATCGGGATGAAACCCAACTTGGAAAGATCGAGGAAGCGTTGCTGGCGCACCTGAGTGATTACGTCGCAGAGCATTACGGAAACGCTGTCTCTTCGGCTGTGACCTTGCAAGTAGCACAGGCAGAACGTCGGCTCAAGGCGGTTGCCAAGCAGCAGGCTATGCGAATCGCTCAAGGCTGGACCATCCATGCGTCGGAAGCTGCTGTGAATGAAAGTGATGGGGCAGGCATTGAAGTCGATGGAATGACCATGGGGTTGAGAGGCCGATTTGACCGCATCGATTTTCATGCACAGACCGGACGCTACGCAATTCTTGACTACAAAACTCACGGACACCGCCCGGAGAAGAAACATCTCAGAAAAGTGGATGGGGTTTATCAGTGGATTGATCTGCAATTGCCTCTGTATCGCATGATGGTGCCCTTCCTCGGAATCAAGGAGGATCCAGCTACAGTTGAATTGGGTTACTTCAATATCAGTGAAAAAGATGAGGAAACGAGAATCAATATCGCTGACTTTACTGAGGAACAAATGGCTGAGGCTGTGGACATCATCGAGGGATGTGTCCGCGGTATTTGGGCCGAACGGTTTGACCCGACGGCTGAGCGTGTTCAGTACGATGATTACGACATGATTTTGCAGACTGGAATCACAGGTCGGTCGGTGGATGACACGGAAGTTTCGACTAGGGAGGTGCGGTCATGACTGAATCGAAACAGAGTGATGGAGTTGAAAGAGATTCAAAGTGTGACGACATTGGTCAACAGAATGTATCCATTCCATCCGCTCAGGATGGTTTGCAGAGTGAACCAGGGGTGCTGATGAAGAAGAAACGTGCAAGCGACCAGAGTACCGAAAAGCGATCTGACGATACTGCTGTCCCCAAAGAAATGGAGGTCTCACCAGAGAGTCAAACATCGAGCGAACGCTCGGATGCAAATGAGGCTGTGGCTTCTGATGGGATGTTGTTGCCCACTGTGGTGCGGGCATCGGCTGGCACCGGAAAAACATACCGCCTGACAGCGCGGCTAATGCGAATTCTGTTGCAGGGTGCGCCACCAGAGTCAATTTTGGCGACCACGTTCACTAG
The DNA here is from genome assembly GCA_003513555.1 of Rhodopirellula sp. Classification (GTDB taxonomy): domain Bacteria; phylum Planctomycetota; class Planctomycetia; order Pirellulales; family Pirellulaceae; genus Rubripirellula. Next base: position 3,712 of record DOPG01000252.1, read on the forward strand.
AAAAGCAGCAGGTGAGATTCTGGATCGGGTTCTATTGACACTGGCCCATGCCGCCAATGAAAGTGATCCAGCAGCTTTGGAAGCGTTACGTGAACAGGTTGACTTGCCAACGCTACCTCGTTCTGCATGCCTGCAGATGTTTGACAAGTTGCTACGTAACGTGCACCGGCTACGTATCTGCACGCTGGATAGTCTCTTCTCGCAATTGGCGAGATCCTTTTCGTTCGAATTGGGGCTGCCCCCAGCATGGCGTTTGACGGATGAAATTGAGGAAGTTTGGCTGCGTGAACAAGCGGTTGATGCCCTCATCGCAACACTGGATCCGGCCGAAATGATGGCTCTTCTTTCGATGCTTGGAAAAGGTGAGAACCGTCGGTCGATCGCGAGAGAGTTGCTGCAGGTTGTCGATACTGCTTACACCGGGCAGCGTCAGTGTGGTTTAAAAGTCTGGGAGAAATTGGCTGCCCCCAAGGCACCAAGTGATAAGCAGCTTGCTGAAGCCGTTCTTACCATGCGTTCTGTTCAGGTGCCCCAAAAGCGGTTGATGACCCGTCTGGAAAAGTTGGCACAACAAATCGAAACCAAGGACTTTGGTGCACTTGCTGACGACACGCTGATTGCAAATATTGCTAGCGCAAGACGATTGAACACAGAAGTGAAATACTTTCGTTCACCCTTCCCAGAGGAACTCGATGATGCGTTCGACACCCTGTACGCAGCAGTACGTACGAATGTTTTGGGACTGTTGAAAGCACAGAATATCGCAACAGGCAAAGTACTCGATATTTACAACAATAACGTGACTGATTTGAAACAGTCCGCGCGCGTACTGGGATTTGAGGATGTCTCCATCCGACTCGCATCGCGATTTGCATCGCTGGATCAAAGACTGCTGGGTGATCGTATGGACGGTGCAATCAATCATGTGCTGTTGGATGAATTTCAAGATACATCGCCAGTGCAGTGGCAGGTCCTGCGACCACTTGCAATGCGTGTGACAGATCCTGAAGTAGCGAAGGAGCAAGTCCAAGACGAGCGTGCCGTATGGCAGTCCTTCTTTTGTGTTGGTGACACCAAACAGGCGATTTACGGCTGGCGTGGTGGTGTGGCAGAAATTTTCGACGCGGTGGCAGACCAGATACCAGATGTCGTCGAGGATGAGCAGAACACAAGTTATCGCAGCAGTCAGGTTGTCGTTGATGTCGTTAATCAAACATTCAGGAATCTGGTGAGGCATCCCATCGCAGATGCGGTTGATGCCGATCCAACCAACAAGGCAACCTATGAAGCTGCTGCATTAATAACTTTCTGCAGACGTTTTCCGGAGCATAAGGCGTTCAAGCAGGGGTTGCCTGGCCATGTTCAGGTCATGACTTCTGCCAATCCAGAAAATGCGGATAGCGAGGCTCGGCAGCGGGCATGTTATGAACGCGCGGCAGACTTGGTGGTTGAACTGAATCGCAAGGCTCCCGGGAAATCGATTGGTATATTGACTCGTACTAATCGCGGTGTTGCTCAGTTGATCTTCATGTTGGAAAACCGAGGGGTTGAGGTGAGTCAGGAGGGGGGGAATCCGTTGACTGATGCAGCTGCTGTCGAAACCATCCTGTCCACCTTGATGATGGCAGAGCATCCAGGCGATGGCCGATGGGAATTTCATGCCAGGTCGACAACGCTAGGTGCGTTGCCGGGATTTGGACCTGACTATGTGCGGGACATGGTTGAGGAACGAGGTTTGGCTGAATCGATTGAGTTTTTTGCCGGAGTGTTGGCGCCTGCTTGTGACGAGCGTGAAACATTGCGGTTGGAACAATTGACCCGCCTCGCGATTAGTTACCAATTGCAGGCAGCCCCGAGGCTCAGAGATTTTGTTCGTTTGGTTCGTGAAAAACGTGTCGAGCGACCACTGATAGCACCTGTTCGAGTCATGACGGTGCACCAATCCAAGGGATTGGAGTTTGATGCCGTTGTGTTGCCGGAGCTTGATGGTGCGTTGACGCGTGCGTCGGGTAGTTCCGTCTCGGATATCAAAGAAATAGGGGAGCCGCCGGAAGGAATCACGCGTTACCTGAACCAGAAAGCTTGGCACTTTTTGACAGGGCACTGGCAGCGTGTCTTTGGCGCACAGGCAGCCGGTGGTATGACGGAAGCTCTGTGCTTGTTGTATGTGGCGATGACGCGAGCCCGTCAGGGGCTGTACATCATCATGCAGCCTGCCAAAAAATCAGCGTTCGATGTGAAGACTGGAGCATCACTGGTTTATCATGCTCTCGGCTGTGAACAGGATCCGACTGAAAATGACGTTCTACTGTATGAACACGGAGACGAGGATTGTTGGTTGGATGCCACGACCGATACGGGGGCCGTAAGCCAACAGAATGAAGGCGAGATCGAAAGTATGATACAACGCCAGTATTCCGCCCGGATCATGTTGCGCACGGCACAGGCGGCTCCGGTTTCAACAACCACCGGGTAGAGTGGAGTTTTGCTTTCGTTTTCGGCGGCGACTTAGATGCTATGGTTTTCCGATGAGGAAAAGTTGAGTACCCGTTCGGACGACGAAGCCGTTTGGAGTGGGAGCGACCCCATATTGGATCTCTCCAGCAAATCCACCGGGACCCCCTCCACCTGCTGACTTCCACAGTCGGTTCTCATTGAGGATCTCTTTTTTCGGTCCCGCCTCCACAATCGAGGTTCGTCCGTCTTTTCCGAAGAAGAAAACATGGTTGCCCACACCAACCGGAGTTGCCCAGTTGCTGTCTGCCAACCTAGCGGTGTATTTGGTTTCACCTGTGCCAGCATCGATACAATACAGAACACCTGCCCGATTGGTGTAGTAAGCATGACCTTTGTAAATGATTGGCGACCCAAATGAACTGGTTGCATCGGTGCTTTTCCACACGACCTTGGGAGTGAAGCTCCCATCCGAAGAAACAATTTTCATCAATAGGTTGGATTCCTTCGCGCCTTCCGATGCTTCTCCATTTCGTCCAGGAGAGGCACCGACTAAGAATGAACCTTGGCCAGCATCAATCGTTGATGGAACCGTATTGCCACCGACATTGTCGTAGCTCCAAAGTAGTTTTCCGTTTGCAGGGTCATAGCCATCGACTGATCCGGAGGACGAAATAACGATCTGTTTTTTACCCTCGATGTTTACCATCATCGGTGAGGACCACGAAATCCTGCTTGTCCGATCGGTCTTCCATGTCGTTTTGCCCGTCTTCTTATCAAAGCCAGCGATGTAAGAAGGTCCATCGTTGTCGGCAACGATGAAAATCTGATCATTAAGTTGAGCAATCGAACCACCCAAACCGAAGCGTCCGACGAATTTTCCGTAATCCTTGATAAGGTCTCTTTCCCAAAGTACTTCGCCATCGGGAGACAATGCTATGAGGTTTCCGCTTTCGAAAAAGGCAAAGACACCAGAGGTATCTGCCGATGGCGTTGGTGCTGCCCGACTGGTGTAAACGTTGTTGGCGACGAGCAGACTACTGGGGAATGATTTCTTCCACAGCAAGTCGCCTGTGACCAAGTTGTGGCACGAAACAAGATTGTTGTTTTTCATCGGTCCCTCGACCGCTGTAAGATAGATGCGATCACCGACGATGACCGGACTGGATTGACCATGTCCAGTTAACTCGGATTGCCATCCAATCCCTTCATCCGGAGCCCACTTGAGCGGTGGTGAAAAATTCTCCGCAGCAGCTCGGGATTTCCCGCCGAGGAATGCTGGCCAGTCGGCATTGGCTGGTGGAGACGGCATCGTTACGATGGTCACGGCAGCCAGAGTAGCAAAAGCGTAGGTGAATCTTGGCATGGTGAAAGTACCTGTGGTGTGTTTGTTTTTCAAACCCGAGCGGAGACTGTGAGCTAGGCAGACTTTGCGGAACCGGAAAATGCTTTGGTCACGGCTAAATCACAAGACGAGATGTGTAGCTGGCACCGAGCGTTCTATACGACAGAAGCCATCTGGTCGACACCCGTAGCCCGGATTGCCTCTGAACTGTACCACGAGTTGTAACACGGTGTGAAAGCAGTGCGCTGGGACGAGTGTCCAAGTTAAGTGAATATCTCTTTGACGATCTTACCGTGCACATCCGTTAAGCGAAAATCTCGCCCAGCGTAGCGGTATGTCAGTCGTTCGTGATCGTAACCCAGCAGTCTCAGGATCGTGGCATGTAGGTCGTGAACATGCACTCGATTTTCGACTGCTTGAAAACCTAGTTCGTCGGTGCACCCGATTGCTTGTCCACCTTTGACACCTCCACCGGCCATCCAGCAGGTGAAACCGTAGTGATTGTGGTCCCGGCCATTCATTTTTCCCTGATTGGATCCCTCCTTGGGCATCTCAACGACGGGGGTTCGGCCGAACTCACCGCCCCATAAAACGAGTGTTGAATCAAGCATCCCGGTGCGTTTCAGATCACTCAGCAGAGCACCAATCGCTTGGTCGACCCCCTCAGCAACACTGCGATGCCTTTGCGCGAGGTCATCGTGGTTGTCCCAAGGTTGTCCCGCACCAGTGTACAGTTGGACAAAGCGAACACCGCGTTCCACTAAACGCCGTGCAATCAATGCCTGTCTTGCAAACGCGCCCTTGCCATACAGTTTGCGTGTCGCGAGTGGTTCGCGTTGAATGTCGAATGCAGTCGAGGCCTCACTTTGCATTCGATATGCCAACTCAAAGGATTCCAGTCGCGAGTCAAGTCGTGCGTCATTCTCTCGCAAACTGGCATGCCGTTGATTCAATTCTTTTAGCAAGTCCAATTGTTGTCGTTGGTCTCGTTTGGAAATCCCATTGTTTCGGATGTGGTCGATCAGTTGTTCGACTTGTTGTCCGCTGGTGTCGATATAGGTCGCTTGATACTTACCGGGCAAAAATGCATTCTGCCAATTTTGTGATTCTTTGATGGGATATCCACCCGGGCACATGGTGACGAAGGATGGAAGGTTCTCGTTGGCACTTCCCAGCCCGTAAGAAATCCATGATCCCATGCTTGGTCGCACCAAACGCGACTCCCCTGTGTTCATCAGCATCAAGGATGGTTCATGGTTCGGCACATCAGCATGCATGGATCGGATCACACAAATATCATCCATGTGTTCCGCGGTGCGTGAAAAAATTTCACTCACAGGCAGGCCGCATTCACCATACTGCTTGAACTTGTAGGGTGATTTCAGGACGTTTCCAGTAGGTCGCTCAGTGCGAAGGTTTTTGGTGGGGGCTGTTTGGCCATGGTATTTTTCCAAGGCGACCTTGGGGTCGAATGTGTCGACATGGCTCGGACCCCCATTCATGAAAAGATGAATGACATGTTTGGCTTTAGCCGGGAAATGCAGAGGCACCTCACCGATCGACATGTTTTCTCGAGCCAGTAGATCCGTCATCGCGACACTGCCGATACCTGCACCGCAAGACTGAAGGAAGCTGCGACGTGTTGAAGGGCAGTGTTTTAACATCGTTCTTGTAACGCGTTCCAGGGAAAGGGAGTAGGTAGGGTTGGACCTTTGCGGTGTGTTAGTCAGTCTGCAGGTTGTGTCCTCGTTGTTGCTTGGACTGATGCAGGGTTTATCTGTTGCTTTGGTTCTTGAACTTAGTCGATGAATGCAAATTCATTACTCAGGATCAGGATTTGTGCTAACTGTTCCAGTCGATCCAACGACTGAATTTTTTCTATTTCGAATGGTCCACTGAAGTGCTTGAACGTATCTCGTTCGGCTCCTTGGCCTTGCGCGTGTGCTTGTTCGAGGTGTATCTTCGCGGTCCATTCAAACGAATCGAACGAGCTTGTGCGTCCAGGAGTTGCGACCAGGTCAATCACATCGCCAGCGTCCAGCTTGATGCTATGTGGTCCATGACTTTCCTGTGAATTCAGTTGTGTTGACGCGTACACCTGTTTTCCATTTGCTTGGATAGAGAAAGTAACACCGTCGCCTTCCTTGCTGCTGTGGCGAACACTTCCTTCCAGGGTTACTGTTTCATTTTGCGGAGCCGTGTATCGCCTTATGACACCAAGCGATGAATCGCTGGTCGTGTGACCTCCAGCTTTGCCAAGGTAAGCATGTCCAAACGGGGCTGTGGCCGGAAACTCGTCCGATGCTTGCCAGCGGCCGTCCCGATATTGTCTGAGTGCGGAGAAGTCAGAGGGCTGCCATTCTCGCTCCGACGACACGGTGGCCGTCCCGTAGGACCATAACGATCTGGGATCGATGGTAGGTTGTACCTCTTGAGGTGGCATTTGAAGAAATGCAGTGGCTGTGGCGAGTTCCTGTTGGGATGGATCACGACTAAGAATTTTTCGGAAAATTGCCTCTGCCTGCCGGCTAACTGCGTCGGGTGATGTGTGCTGTCGTCGGATGGGAGCAGCAGTTGCTCTTGCCATTGCCATTATTTCCGGACTGTTCATCAAGAACAGAGCCTGCTGTGGAACGGTTGTGAAATACCGACCCGGGGAATGCGTGTCAGGACTCGCAAAGTCAAATGTCCGGAACAATGCAGGAAGATTTTGGCGATCAATCATCGAATAGATTGTTCTTCGGTGTGTGGGGGTGCTGGACGTGATATCCACGGGCGGCCCGCCCAGCGAACGGTCGAGGGTTCCTGAAACGGTGAGGATTGAATCTCGCAGCGATTCGAAATCGCGACGCTTTCGGTTGCCTCTGGCAAGCAGCTGGTTGTCTGGGTCGGTGGTCAATGATTTTTCTTCTGCCTCAGCACACTGCTGGTATATTTTTGAAAGAACGATTCTGCGCACCAACTTTTTGATGCTCCAATCCATCGAAAAATCGGCAGCCAGTTCATCTAGGATTTCCGGGATCGCTGGGGGCTTCGTTCGGAAGCCGAAGTCACTGGGGGTGGCGACAAGAGGTCTGCCGATCAGGTAGCTCCACACGCGGTTGGCCATAACTCTTGCAGTCAGAGGGTTGTCAGATGTGGCGATTCTATCTGCCAGTTCTTTGCGGCCACTGCCTTCAGTGAAACGTGTGTCGTCATCGGAACGTAGGGAGGTCAGGAATCGCCGCGGCACAATCGGGCCGCGGTTCCCAGGTTGCCCCCGGATCAGAACCGGGCTATCAACCGGGTTTGGTTTGTCTACCAGCATCAGTGGACTGGCACCTTCCTTGGGGCGTTGGCTGCTGGCAATGATACCGCCAAGGGCGTAGTAATCCTCGGTTGGGATTGGATCGAACTTGTGATCGTGGCATCTTGCACAGGCGACCGTCAGGCCCAGCAAGCCCCGCGTGATGACATCGATTCGGTCATCGATCGTGTCCAGCGGGTTTAGGAATTGACGTCCCAAGGTGAGAAAGCCCATGGCTTCCAAGTTTCCATTCGCGTTGGTTGGATCGGTACGATCTGCAGAGAGTTGGTGACGCACCATTTCATTGTAAGGCATGTCTTGTGCAAAGGAGCGAATTGTCCAGTCGCGATATCGCTCGCTACCTTTGTAGCGTCGCTCCTTGCCGCCTAACGCATAGCCCACCGTGTCGGCATACCTGGCAACATCCAGCCAATGTCGACCAAATCGTTCCCCAAAGGCAGGCGAAGCAAGCAAGCGGTCAACAAGGCGGTGATACGCATCTGGTCGCTTCGAGTTGGTAAAACGCTGGATCGTGTCGAGACTTGGAGGCAGACCCGTCAGGTCATGGTACAGACGCCGTATCAGCGTCTCACGGTCGGCACGTAAGCTGGTTTCGATGTCCGCCTCCGTTGCAGCAGACGCGGCAAGGACGTCAATGGTGTCTTCAACATCAGCATCAATGAGGGTGTCCACGCTTTGACGCACCGGAACATTAAAAGCCCAGTGTGTACTGGGGTTGCGATCGATCGGTGATGTCTTAATGTGACCATCGCGGTCGTCTGTCTTTTTCAGTGGCTGTGTTCTTGGGTCGATTGCACCTGACTCGATCCATTCTCGCATTAACTCAATCTGTGACGCAGATAGTTTTCCACTGGGTGGCATCTGAAGATTTCGGTCCCTGTAATTGATGACTCGCATCAATAAACTTTGGTTCGGTTTGCCTGCGACAAGGACTGCACCTCTGCTGCCTCCCGTTTGCATGGCTGCAGCGGAGTCCAAGAAGAGGTCGCCGTCGGATTCTCCACTTTCATGGGAATGGCATTCGTAGCATTTTTCGATCAACAGCGGACGTATGTGTTTCTCAAAAAAATCAAGTTTGCTGGGATTGGTTGATGCTGCATCCGTTGGTGTTTTCTGGGGTTGCCCCCATAGCTTTGCCGGGGCATGGACAGCAAACGCAGTGATCAGAAGAGCAGGAACGATAAATTTGCGGTAGGTAGCCACGGGATTACAGCAAGCGTTGTGGGGCTGTCGGTTACAGACGACGCGTCAGGGTGAGTCGTGCAAACATGTGCGGGGTGGGATCGCAGAGGGGCGTCGCTGCGACTTCGATCCATTGTACCCGTCAGGGTAAGGTCAGCCAAACAAACACATGAATTGCTTGCAAGTAGCCTGCGACATTGTGTGCCCTATTGTTTCTTAGCAGTGTCATTCGGCGGGGAATGCTTCGTATTGTTGCCGTAAAATTTTACCGGTGAGGCTGCCCTTTACAGCTGCTACCTGTTTGGGTGTGCCCTGGGCAACGATCATTCCACCTTTTTCGGCTGCTTCAGGACCAAGGTCGATGAGATAGTCAGCAGCCTGCATCAAAAGCGAATTATGTTCGACGATCACCAAACCATGTCCGTCTGTTAGCAGAGCATCAAAACAGTCCACTAGCCGCACGATGTCTGCAAAGTGAAGCCCCGTTGTGGGTTCGTCAAGAATGAACAGCGTTCGCTTCCGGGCGGTTGATGCAAGGAAAGCGGCAAGTTTCAGGCGTTGCCCTTCTCCACTTGAGAGCGTTGTGGCGGGTTGTCCAAGTTTGATGTACTCGAGCCCCACGTCGAGCATTCTTTTCAGTCGCTGCTGGACTTTTTCATGGCCACGGAAAAAAGTCGAAGCTTCGCGAACACTCATGTCTAAAACATCGGCGATTGACCGGTCTCGATAGCGAACGCTGAGGATTTCTTCTCGGTATCGACTTCCCCGGCAGGCAGGGCACTGCATGGAGACATCAGCGAGGAACTGCATATCAATTTGGATAACCCCCGCACCCTCACATTGTGGGCATTGTCCTTTTGCGCTGTTGTAACTGAAGTGCCCTGGACCAAAATTACGAGTGCGGGCATCAACGGTGTCAGCAAACACTTTCCGGATTGGATCAAAAGCCTTGACGTAAGTTACAGGCGCACTGCGCGGGCTTCGACTGATGGGAGATTGGTCGATCAGCATGCAGTCCTCGATTTGGCTTAGTCCTGTGATCGATTTGTAAGGAAGTGGTTTTGCTGCTTCTCCATGTTTGGTTTGTCGAATGGCGCCATGAAGTGTGTCCTGCACCAATGAGCTTTTCCCGCTACCTGATATTCCAGTGACAAGGCACAGAAGTCCAAGCGGAAATTCGACGTCCAGATTCTTCAGGTTATGGCCGCTTGCTCCTTTGAGGGTAATGAAACCTCGGGGCTTGCGAGGTTCCCGATCTCGGAGTGACCAGCCGCGTTCGCCCGTCAAGAACTGTCCAGTCAAGCTCTCGTTGTTAGCGAGCATTTCTGCTTGAGTGCCTTGAAATATGATGTTGCCACCAGCAGTGCCGGCCGCCGGCCCTACTTCAACTACATGATCAGCAATTCGAATCATGGTTTCATCATGTTCGACAACGATCACTGTATTTCCTCGGTCTCGTAAGCCTAGGATTGCGTGCGAAAGGCGTTCGACGTCAGAACCGTGTAGTCCGGCCGTGGGTTCATCCAGCACGTACAGCATGTTGACAAGGCTGCTTCCCAGGGCAGATGTCAGTGCAACACGTTGCGTTTCGCCACCCGAGAGAGTTCGAAGGGTGCGATCGAGCTGCAAGTAACCAAGTCCAACCTCCTGCAGATAGCGAATGCGGTCGATTAGTTGGCGAATTGGCTCATCAGCTATCTTGGCTTCACGAGTTTTTAAGTTTAATCCTTTAAAAAAAGTAGCTGCCTCATCAGCTTGCAAGGTCAGAACATCGGCGATATTGCGGTCCTCAAGGCGATACGCTAACGCCTCGGGTTTGAATCGTTTTCCGGTGCAGTCCTCGCATGGCCGATAGCTCTTGTAACGTGATGCAAATATACGGACGTGCATCTTGTATTTCTTGCGTTCCAACCATGCAAAGAATCCGTCCAAACCTCCGAAATTCCGGTCCGTAACTCCGTGTTGGATTAATTTTAGATGCTTTTTCTTGAGCTTCTTGAAGGGGATGTCGGTTGGTATGTCATAATCAGGTGCTAGTTCCAGAAGTTCGTCTAACTCATGTTGGTAGGCGGGACTATTCCAAGGGGCTATCGCTCCCTCCGCAAGCGATAGCGATTTATCAGGCACCACCAGTTCCATGTCGAAATCGACGATGTCTCCAAAACCTTCACATGTAGGGCAAGCGCCCAGCGGGTTGTTGAAATTAAAAAGTCTTGGCACTGGTTCCGGGTAATCCATGTCACACGCATCGCAGCGGCGAGACTCACTGACGACGCGTTTGATCCAGGGTTTGCCATCGATATGGATCGGTTTTCCAGTCAAGTTGGATTCGCTTGAAGCGAGAAGAACCGCACGTCCATTGCCCTCACTCATGGCTGTTTCGAGCGACTCGGTCAAACGCGCTAGTTCTGCATCACTCGTAACGCGGTCGACGATGACGATAAATTCATTTCCTTTTCGACCAACTTTTTTAGCAAGCCGCGAACGATCACTCTCGGATAAGTGAAACATTTCGCCGCCAGCTACGAGTCTCAGGTAACCTTCCTGCTGCAGCCCAAGAAGGATTTCGCTGGCATCTTTTCGACTGGGCATCCAGACAGGGAAGCCGATCATGGTGCGACTGCCAGCGGAAAGTTGCTGCAATGTTTCGGCGACCGCTGCAGGGTCGTCTCGGCGGACTGGCTCACCGCAGCCGCAACAGAATAGGCTTGCCGCTTTTGCGAAAAGCAGGCGTAGATGATCGGCAATCTCGGTTGCAGTGCCGACTGTGCTTCGATTCGTTCGGGAACCTCCGGCCCGCGTCACAGCAATGGCTGGTGGGATCCCAGTGATGGCATCGCAATCAGGCTTATCTAATCGCTGAAGGAACTGTCGCGTGTAGGCAGAGAAACTTTCGATGTAGCAACGCTGTCCCTCGGCGTAGAGCGTGTCGAGTGCCAAGGAGGTCTTGCCGCTGCCTGACAGCCCACAAATGGCAATCAGCTTTCCACGTGGAATATCGATGTCCACGTCCCGCAGGTTGTGTACGCGGCATCCGCGAATCGAAATGAAGGCTTTGCTCAACGAATTGGCCGGGGCTGTTGTTGAAGTGAATGAACCCAAGTTACCTGCAGGGTGACAAGACTGGCAATCGGACGTCGATCGCACGGTTTTTTAGCATGACGTCAATTTCGGTGATGACTTCAAGGAAAGCGGGCTGTTTTCCAGACAAGTGCTCTTTCTAAGTTCAGACTCGTTGCCTCCGAGGCGAACAAAGACGAACATAGTGTGCCGGCGGCATGCTCAGTCAAATGCCGTACTTTTTTAAGCTTTCGAACAATGTCAGAAGGGTCGATGGTGTCGTCAACTGCGCAACGGGTAGAGGCTCTACGGGATGAGATTCGGCGGTTGGATCGGTTGTACTATGTCGAAGCCGCCCCCGCGGTGTCGGATCTTGAATATGATCGGCTGCTCGAGGAGTTGCGGGATCTTGAGAAGCAATGTCCGGAACTTCAAACCTCCGATTCGCCAACTCAGCGAATTGGAGATGCGCCGGTGGAACATTTGGTTCAAGTTTCACATCGTGTGCCCATGCTGTCGATTGACAACACCTACAGCCGCGAAGATCTGAAAGCTTACTTTGATCGGACTGAGAAACTGCTTGATGGTGAAGCAATCGAGTGGGTGATGGAGTTCAAAATCGATGGAGTTGCTGCATCGGTGCGTTATGAGCAGGGACACATGGTGCTTGCGTTAACAAGAGGCAGCGGCGAAGTCGGAGACGATATTACTCACAATATTCGAACCGTTCGGGACCTTCCCCTACAAATGGTTGGTGAGAAGGAACCCGCCGTGCTTGAGGTTCGTGGCGAGGTTTACATGACCAACGCTGATTTGGCTGACCTGAACCTGCGGCAGATTCAAGCGGGGGCCGAGCCGTTTAAAAATACGAGGAATGTGACAGCAGGAACGATTCGTTTGCTCGATCCATCCATCGCTGCTGAACGTAGTTTGCGGTTCTTTTGTCATGGAGTTGGTGAGACCGATGGCCTGAAAGCAACCAACCACATGGAGTTTTTGGCGGAAGTGGGGGCGATGGGGATTCCGCCGACACCATCGGTGCAATTGTTGCCGAACGCGGATGCTGTAATGAAGGCGGTTGCCTTGCTGGAGGAAGGGATGCCGGACCTTCCCTTTGAGGTCGACGGAATCGTTTTCAAGGTAAATGACTTCAAACAGCGTGAACGGCTTGGTATGAGGAGCAAGAGTCCTCGATGGTTGATCGCTTACAAGTTTGAAAAGTATGAAGCCATAACAAGGCTCGAATCCATCACGGTGCAAGTTGGCAAGACCGGGACAATTACCCCAGTGGCCAATCTCGTGCCTGTTGAAATCGCGGATACCACTGTTTCCAGAGCCTCATTGCATAATGCCGATGAAATTGAACGTCTCGATGTTCGTGAAGGCGATGTTGTCGTTGTGGAAAAGGCAGGGAAAATCATTCCAAAAGTGGTGCGAGTGGAAAAACATGAACGCAGCAGTGAGTTGCCGCGTTGGGAATTTCCCACTGAGTGTCCTGAGTGTCAAACTGTACTGGAACGTGACTCGGGTGGAGTCTATATCCGATGTCCTAATCCTGCCTGCCCTGCCCAGTTAAAACAACGCTTGGTTTACTTTGGCAGTCGACCCGGAATGGACATTGATGGACTGGGTGACGAATTGGTTGATGTCTTGTTGGCTGAAAGACTGGTCACCAACTACGCCGATGTTTATCGGCTTAGCGTTGAGAATATTGCCAATGTCAATTGGCTGCGAAAACGTAAGGGAAAAGACGGAGCATTGATTGACGTTCAGGTTGGCGAGGCAAACGCAGTCAAGCTGATCGAAGGGATTAACCAAAGTAGAACACGCGGATTAGCAAGAGTTCTGGCATCGATTTCAATTCGGCACGTTGGCCCCCGTGTTGCCAAACTGATTACCCAGGAGTATCCGACTATCGATTTGCTCATGAATGCCAGTGTTGAGGATCTGGCAGCAATCCATGAGATTGGAGACGCGATCGCTGAAAGTGTTCATCACTTCTGCCAGAGCGAGCATGGGAAACGCACCTTCAGCGAATTTCTGGCTGCCGGGGTGGACCTCACCGAGGAAGTCGAGGCGGTCGATGAAAGTTTGCCGCTCGCCGGTAAGTCAGTCGTCGTGACTGGGACGCTCAAGAAGTTTAACCGGGATGGCATTAAGACGCTGATTGAAACCTTGGGCGGCCGCGCGTCTTCCAGTGTCAGCAAGAAAACAGATTTCCTGATTGCTGGTGAAAAGGCTGGCAGCAAGTTGGCCAAGGCCAAAAATCTTGGTGTCGAGATCTTGACGGAGGAGGAGTTCCATCAGCAGTATGCCGCCAATGAGGACATTTAGGGCATCATGAAATGCGAGGGCCTGGCACGAAGGGAGACGTCGGTCCTGCGACACGCGTGTTCATGCAACCGCCTGGTCGGATCATGAGGTCACTTGGACTCGATTGACCAGCTGCATACCGCCGGCGACACGACGAATCGTTTCCTGTGCCAATTGTTTGTGGTAATAGCTGCCGACTCGTCCTGTCAATTCGAGATGATTGGCACAGTCGTCGACTCTCAGGAAACGCAATTCACGCACGGAACTGTTCGAGAGAATCTCTATTGCTGCTCGAGTGATGGCGTTTCGGCTGTCAGGTCTCATGTTTGCTTCCCGTGCTGAGGCATGCAGCTGGTGGCAAGAAATGGGTTTTAATCTTCACGTTTTGCGGTGCCATGCAAGCTTGCTGAATGGCGAAAATGCTGGGGCAAAAATGAGATTGATTTGCTGCTGCATTGATGAACTATTCCACATGCAAGATCAATTGCATTCTTAAAGCCGAAATAATCGGGGGTTGGTAGGCCAAGACTGGGGGTTGCCACGATGCATCCGGTTGCAAGATTGACTTCGGGTAACTGAGGGCGAGCAGCCATTGCAGGTTCGGCGGTCTTGGGGCACGAGTCCAGTTATGAAAATAGCGGCTTTGTGGATTGCAACGGATAGCTTGTAGCTTTTTTGTGGAGCTTTATGAATCCCAACTGGGGGGGGAGGCGATGGGTTGACTGTTGTCATTGGCAACCTATATGCCTGCTAGAAGGTAGCCTCCGTTCACCCAGGCAATCGTGCAGTTTCGATGCTTGAACGGTTACATTAACTCCCTCGGATAGCAGGAGCAAATCGTTTCATGTGGTTTGACGTAGCCATCATGCTTAGTTGCGCCGGTTCCGGGCTTGTCTGCGGGTGGATCATTTGTGCATTGAAAGGTATTGAAACTGGTCCTGATCACGAGACGATTTACAAACGCGTGATCCTGGGTGAAGGGGAAGAAGTTTCTGCTGAGCAACTCACCCAGGTGGCAAACCGGTTGCGTGAATTCGCTACGGCGATGGTGGAGCATGTTGATGCACACCAGACTCGAGTGCAGGCAGTAAGTAGAGCACTGCATGAAGCTAGCGATAACTCACCCGAGATTGTGTTTACTGCGGTTAGCCAAGTGATCCAGTCGAATGAGGCCATGCAAGATCAACTGCAGGGTGCAAAAGATCGCCTTCAGCAACAAACGAGGCGGATTGAGTCAGCAGAAAGAATGGTTGAGGCCGATGCCCTGACGCAGTTGCCAAATCGACGCGAGTTTGACGCTTACCTGAAACGCCGTCACGCAGAGGGGACCGATCCTGCTGGGACCCTTGCCTTGTTGGATATCGATTTCTTCAAGCAGCTTAATGATGTTAATGGTCATCGGGCTGGGGACGCGGTGCTTCGTGTTGTTGCGAAGGTGCTGCATTCTCATCTAAAGCCCTACGGGCTGGTAGCGAGATTTGGTGGAGAAGAATTTGCCATCATTATGGATGAGTGCTCGATCTGCGAAGCAGCGTTGAAAATAGAACAGGCTCGCGCAGCAATCGGGCAGTTGGATATTGAATTCGAGGGGCAGCAGCTGAGAGTTGCGGCGTCGGCCGGGGTTGCAACGTTGATTGAGGATGAGACTGCAGAGAATTGGCTGCAACGAACCGATGATGCGTTGTACCATTCCAAGGAACAAGGTCGGAATTGTGCGCATCGGATGCAGGGTAAAGAGCCAATGCTCATTGAGTTGAGCCCAGAAGAAGCTTCTGTACCGAACGCTGAAATGTGATCAGTTGGTGATGCATAATAAGATGAGAGGAAGCAGGAATTGCAACCCTCAAAACAGTCGCTG
>DOPG01000444.1 GCA_003513555.1 Rhodopirellula sp.
TGTTGGGAATTTAACGCTGCAGGCGTGGGCAAAGGGTGGCTGCTAATTCGAGCCGATCCATTTCAAAGTAGATGTGCCAGAACTGGACGTAAGTCTCTTCCAGCAAGCGGCCCCCAAGTCTGCGTGCGTCCAGCATGATCTCCTCACAGACCGCTAATGCGCTGTCATACTTGTCGCGAGCCTTGGCCTTTAAACCGAATTCCTTGTATCGGTTGCCAATTTTCGTCATCGCACTTGCTGTTTTGAGTTGTGTCTGGACTCGCAGTTCTTGGTCTGAGATGTTGGCCCGAGTGATGCGTACACCACCGATGTTACCTTCCAGGCAGCGAGCTCTGACGTTGAGGTATTGAGGTTGGCCCGTGCTGTTGGTGCGGTCAGTGTAAATAAACCGGATTTGATCTCCGGGCATCGCCTGAAGTTGGTCGTCTCCTGCCACCGGTTGCTCGAGCTTGGTCAGTTGTACTCCACCATGAAATACGCCAGAGTGCACGGCTTGAGGTGCGTCGAATCGGTTTTCTGTGGGGGTAATATCGTCAGACGCGTCTGTTTCAGCCGCATCGTTTATCGTGACGCCTCTCTGGTTCGGCGTGAGGATTGCTTCCACCAGAGAGACAGCAACGCTGTCGATGCGTTTGTAGCGGTTGATTTCGACAGTTTCAGCATCGGGATTTTCAATATCCGTGGGGCTGGTTCCGGTGGCAATCATTTCATCTTCGATTTCTTCATCGGTTTTAAGCCGGTGGACTTCAATGGTCGCGGACAAATTGTCGGCTTGATCTGAGATGTCGAGATCCGGATCGCTGATGCGCAGGTTGATCGTTTTCCCCAGTACGACTCCGTTAAGGGTCTCTTCGTAGGCACCGTCGGTGATTGCCGCAACGCCGTCGCCTACGACATTTACGTTGGCAACAATCGGGCGATTCAGTGTTTTGTCTGCTGTGTGCTCGTCCAGATACGTAACGGTAACGGTGTCGCCACCTTTGATCTCAAGCGAACCGTTTTCCGGAAAGGGGACACCCAAACGCGAGGGAATGGAACCAAGGACCAGCCGCACATTGCGGCCCACGCTAAAGCATTCGATGGTTTCGCTGTCGCCACCGCTTGAGACGCAGCGGATGGGCACACTTTGCGAAGGGTCGAGAACGGCTAGGTCAGCATCTTCGATTTTAATGAAGAAACGCTTGCCTGCTTCCAGTTTGTTTCCGTCGGCGGAGTTAGTCGAGAGTGTCGTGCCAACACGTTCCAAGGCAACAATGGCCCGGCTGTAATGGGCAAGCTGGAAATGTCCCAATCCAATGTAGTAGTAGGCCTGATTGACCTCGGGGCTAGTTGGGAATGTCTCGATGACCCCACGCAGCAATTGAAAACACTTGCCGTAATTGCGCAGGTGGTAAAAGCAAATGCCCATGTTGAGCATTGCCTTGCTGCGTTGGGGCTCGTTGGCGTTGTCTTCCGAGCTCGCAGCTTCATACTGGACGCGGGCCTGATCGTAGGCTCGGTCCCGTTCCAGAAAATAATCTCCAAGACGCATATGCGCATCGAATCGCACTTTGCTGCGAGGGTAACGCTCGATGACTGACTGCCAGATTTCAACAGCTTTTGTAAGTTCCTCAGCGTCAAATCTTGCATCGCCAGCGGCGACCAGCTTCTTTGCAGCACGGTCCTCTACAAGAGACGCGCGTGCGGGCGGTTGGGCTGAACCGGTGGTTGTGAACCAGATCGCACAATACGGAAGGATAAGAAGAAACGCAGAAAAAAGTTTGGCGCGGCGGTTGGAAAACTTACTGCCAGAGGCTTTGATGTGCATGGAAATCTTGAGCCAGGTGGTTCGGAAGGGCTGCCACGGGCGAGGATGGTGCGTGAATGGCGGCAGCTCGTGTTGATCTTCTATTGTAATTATGCGAGCGGGAAGGACGCTGGGAACGCGTGAAATCTCACAAGATGTTTCTTCGACTTTTGCCATTGTGCCGCGTTCTGCCAACTTCATTCTATCTCTGTTGATCAGGGGCGGTGACGGGCCGGCACAGGATTGCGGATACACGCGGGGGCTGAACCACGCATGGCTATCTGTGCGTTGTGCCAGCATGTGGTCTCTGGATCAGGCGGTCATGGTTTGGAGATGCCCCGCCCGCGGGCAACGCACACCTACCGCGCCGCGGTGGCTGCGGTGTGTTCGTCTGTGCGACGTTACCATTACCCATGCGTTGCAGGAAACTCAACGGCTAGGCAAGCAAGCCCTCGATAGCGCTACCGTCATCTACCAGTTTCATCGGACGTCCCTGACGTGTGTACACTTCCTTGTAGGGATCAATCCCCAACGCGTGGCAGATCGTTGCGTGGATGTCTGGGACGTTGACGGGATTGTCTTTTGGCATTCCGCCATCTTCGTCGCTGGATCCAATGACAGTTCCGCCTTTGATGCCACCGCCCGCCATAAAACAACTGAAGCATTTTGGCCAGTGGTCACGCCCGGCGTTGTCATTGATACGCGGGGTGCGACCAAATTCCGACATCATGATTACCATGGTTTTTTCCAGCATACCGCTTTCAGACAAATCCTGTAGCAGTGAACCAAGTGCCGGGTCCATGACCTCGCCGTGCTCTCGCATTCGCGTGAAGTTATCGCCGTGGGTGTCGAAGCCGCCACGATTGATCTGCACGAAACGCACTCCTTGTTCGATGAGTCGTTTGCTTAGTAGTGCTCCACGACCAAATGCGGTGTCGCCGTAGCGTTCAAGTTCCTTTGCAGGCACCTTGTTTAACTCAAACGCCTTCAGTGCTGGGCTTCGCATCAATCGGACGGCATCGTCGATCGATGTGGATGTGGAAGACAGACGCGGGTCAGTGGTCCCGCGGTTGAAACGACTATTGAATTTCTCAAGCCTTTCCAGACGCTTGTTGCCTTGATCCATCGTCACGCCGGCGGGGAATTTCAAATAGGGATCAGGGTCACCAGGATTTGCGATGAAATAGGCCTCGCAACTCTGCCCCAGGTAACTTGCTGTGCGTGCTTGTCCATTGATGGTTATGAAAGAAGGCAGGTCACCGACTGTTTCTTTTTCGTGCGCGACTACCGAGCCGATGCCGGGGTGTTGGACAGGCCCCGGCAAGAAGCTCGTCTGCATGTTGTAGGACGCTCGGGCATGGGCTCCCTGCGTACCGGCGATGGAACGGATCAATGCAGCGTTGTGCATCTGTTTGGCCACGGTTGGGAAGATTTCAGAGATCTGAACTCCGTTGGCTGATGTGGCAATCGGGTCGAACTCACCCTGCGTTGGTCGTCCGGGTTTTGGGTCCCAAGTATCCAAGTGAGACATACCCCCGCCGTTCCAAAATAGAATGACATTTTCGCATTTCGCCTGATGGTCCTTGCCCGATCCAGCTATTAATTGGTTGATGGGCATCCCTAGCAAGGTTGCCCCTGCGGCTGAATTAGCCATTAACTGTCGACGCGTCATCTTGTAGTCATTACATCCAGACATCGCGGTATGCTCCGTAAGAAGTAGTTTTCGTTAAAACGATTTTAGGGGGGACAGGTTTAAGGGAGGAAACGGAATTCATTGGAATTCAACAGGATCCAGCGGAAGTCTGCGAAGCCGGTCATCGGGTCAACACCGGAATCGATGATCTCAATTGCTTCAGCGACTTCGTCCGAACTTGGTTTCCGGGTCAAGATCTCTACATAGGTGTATTCAACAGCTTTTCCCAAGTCCGCATCGGATCCCGTCAACATTGGGTAGACAGGTTCCAGTGGCCCAACTCGGGCAGCTTGGTGGGTGAGTTGCCCGTTTAGCATGAGCAAGGCTTGTCGCATCGAGGCATTCTCGATCCGTTCGTCACCCAGATCAACACGTGCGGGTTGACCGAACAGTCGCAGGAAGTGACCTGCTGGAGCAGGGGTTGCCATACGGTATGCTGAACTAAACTTTGGATTGTCATCAACGGTACGTTCAACAAGTTTGGTGACGTACTTGACGCCTGGTTTGGGACTCGGGGATTCAGCCATCCTCATAGCCTCGATGTCTTCACGGGACATTTTTTGCATCGAGTCGATCATGGGTGAGTTGTCATCGGCAGCCAAAACCGCATCAAAGTCAATTTCGATAGCCTTTTCTAGACCGTAGTCGGCGGTCGACGCCACCATCGTCTGCTCGGCCATCATGGGCTCATCTTTATTCGCCAACGCTTCAGGCATCGCGGCGTTCGACTCATCGTCTGCTTCCTCGTCGGTCATTTCCACTGGAACACGAACCCTTTGTTTGATCACGCGGGGATTTTCACCAGCCATGTGTTTCACTTCAAACAAGTGACCCGCAGTGACGATGCTGTCATACATCGCCTCAGCCTTCATGCGGCGAATCTTGGTGACGAGGAATGCCTGTTCCAGTTTTTCTCGCTCGGCTGCATCCGCATCGCGAGCTGCGTGCGAGCGTTGGTACGCCGGACTGCTGACGATCTCCTTCACCAACCAACGGACGCTGAACCCATTGGCGACAAATTCTTCCGCCAGATAGTCCATGGTTTCCGGGTGGCTGGCGGGGTTGTTGTCACGGAAATCATCGACCGGTTCAACAAATCCAGCTCCAACGAGATCTTTCCAGAGACGATTCACAAGTAGGCGGGAAAAATATCGGTTGCGGGGACTGGTGATCTTCTCAGCTAGTTCACGTCGAAGTTGGCTACGTCTGTAAAGCTCAGCATTGATGTCGATACCGCGAATGTCGCTCTTCGCTTCGGTAGATACTTTCAATAAGTCGCGCCCAGCTCCCTTGAGCCGGCTTTTTGTTTTAGCACCGGCAGAGGCGAGCAAGTCGTCGACAGAGGGGCCTTTGGTTTGCTGTGACTTTGCGTTTTGTTTTTCGCGAAGTGCTTTGAAACGCTGAATGAAAGCAAGCTCCGCGGTTTCATCAAGATACGGAAACGGAAAACTGGCCTTCATGGGCTTGCGATCAGCTGCGTCAGATTCGTCTTCGGGAGGCCACAGCACCAAGGACGTTTTGTCTTCGGTGGTGTAGACGGTTCGCGTCAAGTTGTTCTCACGCCGTCGCGTCTTTCCGAAAAAGGCCGCGACGCTGTAAAAATCTTCTCGGGTCCACTTGTCAAATGGATGGTCGTGGCATTGGGCACAACTGATGCGTATCCCCATGAAAACCTGCGCGGTGGCGCTGGCCAATGCCATCGGATCGGCATCATCACCGAGCACGAAACCTACCTCCGGTGTACGTCCCGCTTTGCCGTTCGTCGCGATCAGACGCCGACACATTTCATCGTAGGGCATGTCGGTGGAAATCGCTTGGTGAACGTAGGCCAAGAGGGCATTGCCGCCCTCTTGATTGCTTCGAATACGCAACATGTCTGCAAAGAATGCACTAAAGCGATCTGCAAATCCTTTGTCCGACATGTATCGATCGATCAACTTTTGGCGACGCTCGTTCGCTGGCCAAGACAAAAACGTCTTAATCTCTTTTCCTGTCGGAATTCGACCCACCAAATCGAGACAGAGGCGACGGGCAAAACCCAAGTCGTCTACAGGTGCCGCTGGGTTTGTGTTGATCCCTTTGGCTTGGTTCTCCCTTAGCAACTTTTCTTCGAGGGTGCCAGGATCGGCCAAAACCGTCGAGAGACTTGCGAAACACAAAAGAATCGCCGCAGATGCAGTTCGAATCACGGGGGTCTCCAATAGTCCTGTTGGAATCGTTCGTGCCGGTCGCAAGATGCACGACCATCAGTGAGGTGGGTTGGGGTGGGGCACAGATTGTCGCAAAAAACGAACGCTTTATGATAGCCGGATGTACTCTCGCTTGCAGCATTTTTAGGGTGAGTGACCAGTTGGTTGTCAATAAAGTCCCGCGATGCAGAGGGTTTTCGCAGGCTTTTCAGGCTGGTATTCGTGTCCGACGTGCTGATATTTAAAGCGGGAATCATTTGCCGAAACGATAAAAACTAGGTTGGAGCCTTCTTTGGGGTACTAGGGTGAGATGTAATTGAAGGCAAGACTAGGCAAAATGCACAAGGTCCAATCCTCGTGGTGAGGTAGATCGGAATCAGCAAGGCCATTAATCAGCAATGCCATTAAAAGGGGCCGGGTTTGACACCCCGCAACATCGAATACTTCCGGCAAATTTGGTGTTCAAGCGACCAGCGTTGCTAGCTCGTCCGGACCTTGGTTTTTGGAGTTTTAGAAGCCGGGCAGAGGGGCAGCCACTCGGTTGGCCCCAGGACCTGTGCCAAATGGTCCAGCATCTTTGGGGTGCTCTCCCGCCAAATGTTCCGATATCCTTCGCACATGATTTCCAATCAAAACGAGACCGATAACGACTACATGGGGTGCCCACACTGTGGTGCTATAATGAGCGAGGAAGCACGGTTTTGTCGTGAATGTGGAAGCAGCGATGCTGATGGCTGGCGAGAGGACGTCGACACCGCCTACGACGACTTTGATTACGACGACTACATCGCAGCGGAGTTCTCTGTTTCCGAGGTTAATCGCCAGACGCCCACGATTTGGAGATGGGTCGCGATAGGGCTGCTGGTTTCGTTTCTTTTGTTTTACATACTCGCGCTGCGTTGATTTCGGATGAACAGCGAACAGGGTTGAGTGGTGGTAAGGACTTGGCTTGGTTTTACCCATCGAACCCTGGAAACATTGGTGGACAAAGAACGCAATGTCCCACCGTTGCCATGTTTTTTCTTGAAATGGTTGGATGAATCGCATCATCCGCTGTTGCAATAGACTGCCGTGAGTTGTGGCTTTCTATGATACCTGCCGATCTAAGAGGAGATTTTCAATCGTGCTTGTTGTGGAAGGTAATGTCGAATTAGCCGGGATGAGGGCGGTTGAGAAATTGGTTGGCAACGGACTTCTTGGCTCGGCTGATTATTGCAGCGCTACGAATTCCACGAATACAAAAGCGCTGGCGGATGTTCGGAACGGCAATATCGAGGAAACTCTGTTACCCAAATGTTACCTGGCCGATGCGCAAACAGCAGGAAGAGGACGCCATGGGAGATCGTGGCAAAGTGATGCCGGAACACTGACTTTCTCGCTTGTGATAAATCGTTCTGTCAACGATGTACGACAGACCCAGGTGTTGCCTCTGGCTGTTGGGCTGGGGATCGCGAGGTTCGTCGATTTTGAATTTGCACCGCTGCAAGCCAAATTGAAATGGCCTAATGATGTGAACCTTGGGGGTGGAAAAGTAGCCGGAGTGCTGCTTGAAACAAGCGGTGATTCACCTGAACTGACTGTCGTTGGGGTCGGGGTCAATGTTTCGTCAGAACCCGGCTTGGCGAATGACTCTCAAGGGATCTCCTCGCGGAGTCTAGCTCAGGTTGTGGGCCGACAAATGAATCGGTACGACGTTTTTGCACCGTTGTTGGAGTCAATTGTTACCACGATCAATGAATCACAACGCTGCTGCCAATCGATGATTGACGAGTTTAGGGACCGCTGCTTGCTGACAGGACAACGGATCAGCTTTCAGCACCACAATCAGGAATGCTTTGGGATATGCCAAGGTATTTCCGACGAGGGGACTTTGTTGGTCAAGACATCTCAAGGGGTTCAACCGATCAGCAGTGGTGAAGCCAGGCTCGTGCGTGTTTTTAAAAACTAATTTAGACGCCCAATGAGCACCCCGTTCAGCTGATTAATTGCGTAGCAGTGCTAACAGAGTTGACAGAAAAGTTTGACGCGGAAAAAAATGAAGCAGTGTGTTTTTTGATCATACAAATTGATAAATAGGAGGTGTTGAGATGATTTCCAAAGAACGACCAGTAGCATTGGTCACCGGTTCGGCCACGGGAGTTGGGCGAGCCTGTGTGTTGCAGTTTGCGGCCCGTGGGTATGACGTGGTGGTGAACTATTCAAGAAGTGCTGAGGAAGCTAATGAAACAGTCATCAAAGCAAAGTCTCTTGGTGCTGAGGTGTTGCTGGTTCAATGCGATGTATCCGATGACGCACTGGTGCAAGAGATGGTGGGGGAGATCCAGGTCAAGTTCGGACGGCTTGATGTGCTAGTTAATAACGCAGCTACCACCAGTTTTATTGATCATGCTGATCTTGATTCCATGACCGAAGAATTGTGGGATCGTATTTTAGCCGTCAATGTGAAGGGGGCGTTCTTTGTGACAAGGGCTGCTACCCCATTGCTGAAGGAAGGAGAGGGTGGTGCTGTAGTGAGTATTAGCTCTGTGGCAGGAATCACTGGCAGTGGATCCTCAATTGCGTACTGCGCGAGTAAAGGAGCGCTTAACACGATGACGAAATCGCTTGCACGAGCCCTGGCACCCGAAATTAGGGTGAATGCGGTGTGTCCGGGACCCATTGAAAGCCGGTGGATTCGAGAAGGGAGTCCCGAGACGAGTATCGAAGCGATGGTTGCAGATTATCCTCTGCCAAAAGCATCCATGCCCGAGGATATCGCTGACGCAGTTGTCTTTTTCGCGTTGGGAACGACGATGGCAACCGGGCAATTGTTGAGCGTTGATGGTGGCCAAACGCTGAGTTGATCACACTCAATGATGTCGTGCGTTTTTATTGCATGCCGCTTTGAGTGGTAGGGAAGGCCCGAGGCCCCAAGCTGACGATGTTGGTCCGCGATGGCTTAAAACGGGGTGCGCGTGGGTGCCGTTGAGCACGTGGTGCCGCCGTTAAGCACGTAGTATTGTCAGTGGACCGTGGCGGCAATGGCCTTCAGTCTGGGGTTAACGCGTCAGATCTCGTAGCCAAAGTACCATCTCGCAAGAGCTGTAGTTTGTGCGCCGAGAGAAGTGCTCTGGGCAGAAGGAATGGTGGAATATGAAAGCGGAAGGTCGAAGGTTTGATAGGCAGCAGTAAGAATTTGAAAGCGATTAGTAGACGATGTGATCCGTCTGTGATTAAACTAGTCGATCGTCGTGATCCGAGCGGATTGCGATGCCCTATCCTCCCTTCACATAGTTGAGTGTTTTATGAATTTCAAAGTGTTCGGCGTGCTTGCTTTGGCAGCAATGATCTCGATTCCAGCGTTTGCAGCGGACGACGCGAAAGAGAAGAAAAAGAAAAAAGGAAATCGCGGCCAAGGCAACGCTGCGGGCCAATTGTTGAAGCAGCTGAAGGATGTGGGCCTCTCGGATGAGCAGATTGCTAAGGTGAAAGAGCTTGGCACAGATGCAGCTGCGAAGATGAAAAAGATCAAGGATGACGCTGGTATCACAATGGAGTTGACGAAAAAGCGTCAGGAAGTTGCTAAGGCAATGGCAGACTCCGAGAAGAAAGGTGCGGAATTGGCTGCTGCGATCAATAAGGAAGCTGGTTTTTCAGAAGCGCACGCCAAGGCGTTGAAGCTCGTTAACGAAGTGCGGATGGAGTTTCACAAGTCTGTCGTCGCGTTGCTTGACGATGGGCAAAAAGAAAAACTGCCTGCAAGGATGCAACGTTTCGCCGGCGGGAACAAAGGCAAAAAAAAGAAGGGTGGCAAAGGCGAGAATAAGAAGCCTGCTCCCGCTGCGAAGTAAAGCGTTTTCGTAGCTGATGAACTCGTTGATGTGGAAGTCATATACCCGATTCGAAGCTTGCTTCGAGTCGGGTTTTTTTCCAGCTGCTTATTCGGAAGCTTGGTGCAGATTGTTTTTTTGTAGCTGATGGGAGGAAATTTGGTGGTCCTCATACCAATGTTGAAGTCCCCGGGTGGATGGCGTATTCCGAACTGCCTGCACCCTTTCATCTTCCAGGGTGCGAAGACGCCGCTGCCACGAGTTGCTGACCGCTGTTCTGGCTGTGTTTCCGTTGCCTTGTATTAGCACTGGTAGAATGCGTCTTATGCAATTTGCAAGATAGGTTGGCAGCAACGCATATACTTGCAACCGTGGATGTCTCAAAAGGCGAAGTAGATTCGTTACATTGACGCCCATGGGCGAGGATCATGGTGGTGTTGTCTGCAGTTGAACAGTGTTTTTCCGAGTAATGGCCGTGAGGAGTTTTCTAAGATGACTGCGAATCCACCAACGCAAATGCAGTTGCCTAATCTGAATGCATTGGACGCGAATTTTGCCGTGGATGCCGTGGATGCGATTCTGTCACTGGCGGTGGATGTTTCTGCGTCAGATGTCCATGTGCAACCTCGCACTGGTGGTTGGGAG
>DOPG01000472.1 GCA_003513555.1 Rhodopirellula sp.
AGTTCAGTAGTGTGCGATTTTTAATGTCTTGGGTGGGTAAGAGAAATACCTGCGTTCGCTCAGTCCGTCAAACTTAGCCAGTTAAGGGTCCGCCTACGCAAGGCAGTGCATCATATCGAATTTCTCTAGTGAACTGTAGCAAATATGCGAGTGGATACACGTCGATGCTCGCCCAGATTGGTAAAGATCACCACGCTGAAGACCGTCGGTTGCTTGGGTCTGTAGGTAATCGGTACTATGCGTGCAGAAGGCTTGGCGTTCGCAGCAATCACATCGGCCGCTACCCAGAATTCGCGATCCCTGTTGAACTGGGCAGACGGGACTTTTGCGATCCTGCGTTGGCCGTC
This sequence comes from Rhodopirellula sp., assembly GCA_003513555.1. Lineage (GTDB taxonomy): Bacteria > Planctomycetota > Planctomycetia > Pirellulales > Pirellulaceae > Rubripirellula. The sequence goes on from DOPG01000472.1 coordinate 348, forward strand.
GCTAGGACACTGTTTGTTTTCAACACAGAGATGTTGTGTTGCTTTTGAACGAGACAGCCTGGTAACGACAGGTTATGGTTTGGACCGGGCTTTCTATCACGTGGGTAATGCGATTATCGTGCCAGACAATTAGTTGACAAGTAATCATGGGCTGAGCGATGTAGCGTGGCGTTTTGTAAGCTGCAGTCTCGGGAGCTTGGTGAGTGCAAGTGCAAGAGATCGCATATGCATCTGTTCGTCGTGTCGCACATTTCTAGCGGGTGTCATCCGAAAAGCATGTGTGCAAGAAAATTGCGGGAAGTTTACGCTGAGCAATGCGAAGTTCGCGTTAGCGGTGTGTTGTAGCTTCAGCCTCCAACCCATCGATTGGCACTGACTTGGAACATAAGAAACCAAAGAGAAGAGCAGAAATGGGCTTGAGTCATCGAGAATTGATCGAACAGGTGTCCTCTATCGTGCGTTCAAGGTTGGCTGAGCAGGGTGCTGGACACGGGTACGACCACATTCAGCGAGTTTGGAAAACGGCCTGCCATCTACAAGGCATTTGTGGAGGAAATCTGCTTGTTATTGAGCTGGCAGCACTTTTGCACGACATCGGCGACGCCAAGTTTCATCACGGCCAAGAATGCAGCAAGAAGTTCTCTGTGGAGATTCTGAATGACCTTGGCGCAGATGAAGTAACTGTAAATCACGTAGCGCAGATTGTGGACAACATTTCGTTTCGAAAACGAGCCTCCGCAGAGGTGCTTTCGCTTGAGGGGCAAGTTGTGCAGGATGCGGACCGTTTGGACGCTTTGGGTGCAATTGGCATTGTGAGAACAATTGAGTTTGGTGTTGCGTTTGACCAACCTTTTTATGATGCTGAGCCTGCTCGCCACAACGCCGAGCAGAAAAAGACAGGAGTCGGGCACTTTCACGAAAAGCTCTTCAAGTTGCGTAACTTGATGAATACCGACGCTGGGCGTGAGATGGCCAAAACGCGAGAAGACTTCATGCGCTCATTCCTCGCGCAGTTTGAGCTAGAGTGCACGGGGCAAGGCTAATGGGCAAAGTGGTTCCTTGGCACGATCCGATCGCCTGGAACGCAACGGGTTCTTAGGCACCGCAACGACAAGCTCCTGCTAATTTTGAGAGGCAATCTGACGGATTCTTTGAATGCCCCAAGGCTTTCGAGCCTTGGGGGCACTGCGACCGGATTGCTTGAGTTTCAGCAGGAGCGACTGAAGTTGCTTTGTTTTGTCGGGATGGGAAAAGTAAAGGTTTGTAGCTTCGCCGGGGTCCGAAGCCAGATTGTAGAGTTGCCCCTGCGCGTCCGGCGCGCTATCGGGCAACGCGTATAGCTGGAGCAGTGGACTGTCATAATTATTTCCTCCCGAGCCTTGATGGTCGAGGTATTTCCACTGTCCTTGCCTGATTTGAAATTCGCCGCGGAAGCTTTGGGTTAGCAGGTGGGGACGGATTGGCTTTGAGTTGTCGACAACGCCCAACATGACAGGCAACATATCGAAGCTGTCAGTGGCGTCGCTCTCGTCCAGGGTATACCCCGTTACAGACGCGAGGGTGGCGAACAAATCGGTTGTGTTGGTCATTTGAGAGGAAACCTGATGGGGCGGAATGACGGTCGGCCATCTCGCGATCATGGGGACGCGGTGGCCACCTTCCCAACCATCACGCTTCATGCCTCGAAAGCCACCCGACGCGTCGTGTTGATGGTCACGTCGCATCCAATCAACGTGCACCGTTTCTGCGCCGTTGTCGGCATTGAAAATCACGAGGGTGTTATCATCGATGCCTTGTTCATGAACCAAATCAAGGACACGACCAACAAGCACATCGAGTTCCCACACAAAGTCTCCGCGAGGACCAGCTTTTGTTGCGTTGTTAAACTCAGGTGCGGGCAAAACGGGGGCGTGTGCAATTTGGGTAGATAAAACCGCGAAAAAGGGAGTGTTGGGATCCGTGACGCGGTGTCGTTCAATGAACTCTTTTGTTTTTTCGTAGAAAAGCAGGTCCGCATTGATGAACTCATAGCTTGGGGATTTCCAGCCTTCGTCATTGTCCCATAACCATTTTCCACCTGGATTAGGCAGAGTGTCACGCTTGTGTCGCTGGCTTGCCGGTTGCGGGACCATGCCGTTCTCGATGTACACGTATAGCGGATCTGTATTGGGGCAGTTCGGCGTGACGAAAGATTCATCGAAACCACGGGCGTTGGGGCCGTCAACGAGTGGCGTGCTCTTTTCGTAGTCAATCAATAATGAATTCTTGAACCCGCCTCCGAGTCGTTGATTGTTCTGATCGACCCAGGTCAGTCCAACATGCCACTTACCAAAGATACCCGTGTGATAGCCCTGCTTGCGGAGCATTTCGGGCAACGTCAGCGTTCCTGGCTTCAAATAGCTCGGCCCCCCAGGCCCCTCAAAGGCACCACCGCCCCGCCCAGTGGAACGATAAATCTGTTGCCCAGAGAACAGGCCGTAGCGTGACGGTGAACAGATGGTTGACGGGCTGTGTGCATCGGTGAAACGAATCCCTTCTGCCGCCATCTGATCCAGTCGGGGCGTGCGGTAGGCCGCTTGTGGGTTGTAGCAGGAGAGGTCCCCATACCCCAAGTCATCAGCATAGATGATAATGATGTTGGGCAGTTTTTGTGCACCAACGCTGGTGGTGCAGCTGATGAGAAGAGTGCTGTAAACGAGACGCGACAAAACTGCGATGAAATGCATGCGGTCAACTTAAGGTGGAAATTGGGAGGAGCATTCACTCCGCGGGGAGAGTATACGAGTTAATTTGTTTGTCGGTAAAGGTTTTAACTATGGGACAAAGAGACGGTGTCATGCACCATGCGGTTGGGAGCCAGTGGGATGCTGCGGCTCCTGGTGCGTCACTTGCCTTGTTGTTTCCATTTCTTCATCAACTCGATATTTCGTTCCAGCGTTCTGGCGGTCTGTGGATCGTTTTTGCGTGCTTTTTGCAGATAAGGAAGCACGTCGCTATCGTACATCTCAGGGTCCTCCGGTTCACGACCATGGTCGTTGGTTTCCCGTTCCCAATCGCTTAACAGGCGACGGAAAAGTAAGAGCCGGTCATGTTGGTCTGGGTTTGCCGCCAGATTATTAAGTTCCCACGGGTCGTCAATGAGTTGATAGAGTTCCTCGTTGGGACGCTTCTCTGCCATGATAAGTGATTGGTTCGTGTTTAGGTCTCCGTCAGCATAAAGCTGCCTGAGTACCGGCATGAACGGTTTTTTGTCCTTGTAGTTGCTCGGCTGAAGGTAAGGTCGGTTCGGAAGGTAGTTGCGAATGTACTTAAAGTTTCCTCTGCGAATACTACGGATATGGTCGACTGTTTCGTCACAGCGGTCACGAGCCGACACTACGTAGGACCGAGGGGTGAAGTTGGGTGCAAACAGTGAACGTCCCTGCATCGATCTTGGAATCGGTATACCGGCGAGATCCAAGCTGGTAGCGGCAAGGTCGATGTGCGAGATCAGGTCGGTTCTTGGAGTTGTTGATTGGGGCAACGGAACGCCCCATGCGATGAACGGAATGCTCACGCCTTCTTCATACAGAAACTGTTTTCCTCGAGCGTGGCTGATGCCATGGTCCGTGAGGAAGAAAATAATGGTGTTGTCGAGGCACTGATCGTCTTTCAGCTTTTTCAAGATTTTTCCCACCTCGATGTCGGTGTAATTCACCGAATCAAGATAAGCGGCCCAGTCTTCCTGGATTACGGGATGGTCTGGGTAGTACGGTGGTAACACGACACTGTCGGGAACTACTGGCGAAGTGAGCTTTTTGCGTACTTCGCTGTAGTTAGCGGGGATATTTCGGTGTTTCCCGCCTCGAAGTTGGAACTGTGCGAAAAACGGCTGGTCTGTTTTACGGCCACTCCAGTCGACTCCATCGTAGAGGTCCTGCTTGGTGTAAACAAAATTGTAATCTTCTTTTCCAGGTTTTGACCCGTCAGCGTTTGCGTTTGAGGTGTAGTATCCTGCAGCCCGAAATAACTGAGGGATTGGAGCAATGCCACTGGGTAACTTGATCTTACGCAAGCCACGGGAACTTCGGTGATGATGAGCACCGATGCTGGTTTGGTACATGCCTGTGATCAGTGCAGAACGGAACGTCGAACAGACGGGTGCCGTAGCGTACGCGTTGGTGAATACAATGCCTTGTTTTGCAAGGCGATCTACATTCGGCGTTGAGACGAGCGGCTCGCCCTGATAGCCAAAGTGCCCAGACATGTCGTCAACGAGAATCCAAACGATATTCGGACGACTGTCTGAGGTGGGCTGTTTCGGAGAGGGATTCGGGTCGGCCTCAGCCTGATTGAGTAAAGAGACAAGTAGGAAACCCAGCAGGGCTAGGTGTGTGAGCAGCGATTTGTTGGCAGTATTGCGCATGGACCTTTGTCTAATCAGGGTGATAGATGTGGACGTTATGGATCGTCGTGTGGGAGTGGACAGGTTGGAGGGAACAACTCAGTCGGGTTTCAAATATTTGACCTTCAGGTCACGGGGCAAGGGGGTTACTTGGTTGTCTCTCGCCCATTGCTTCCATTGTGCATTCAGTTTAGCAACCTTATCAGGGTATTTGCCTGCCAGGTTCAGCGACTCGATGCGATCCGTGCGAAGGTCGTACAATTCCCAAGGTGCATCATCTAGGGCTACCAGTTTCCAGGGACCTTGGCGAATGGCACGATTTCCTTGATGTTCAAAGAATAATGCTCGCTCAGGGCGGGCAGCGTCACGGCTCGTGAGCAAGTTCCTGCCTGGGAGTGTTGGGCCCTGATAGGGTGACTTCGTCACTGCGAGCAGAGTGGGGTAGATATCAATCAGGTGACACGGTTTGGTTTTCATCGTCCCGGGTTTAAGGTTCGTTTGGTTTGGCCAGTGAACGATTGCAGGCGATGCGATACCACCTTCATGGTTGTAATGCTTGTAGAGCCGCCAAGGAGTATTGCAGGCGTTTGCCCAGCCAGATCCAAGGCTGTGGAACGTGCTGCTGCCTCCCATCTGCTTGAGGGCTTCGCCTTCATGTAAAATGTTTTGATTGCTTGATTTGACATCGAAGCCGAATGGATCCCATTCGAAGCATGCGCCATTGTCAGAGGTGAAGACGATTAGTGTATTGGCGAACTCACTGTGTTCCTTCAATGAGCTGATGAGTCGGCCAATCTGTTGGTCCATGCGGTCGACCATCGCTGCATAGATTGCCATTCGTTGGGCAAGGTCTTTCTGGCGTGTGTCAGTGAGGGTTGACCATGCCGGGTTCGTTCCTTGCTTGGTTTCGCCATAGTTTTTCCATATCGAACGTGCACTTAGTTTCGTGCTTGTTGGGATGATTCCCAATTTTTTCATGCGGGCAAGACGCTCGATTCGCAGTTGATCCCATCCGTTTGAATATCGCGTTTCGTACTTGCGGATCAATTCCGCAGGTGCTTGAAGGGGAAAATGAGGAGCGTTGTAGGCGAGATAGAGAAAAAACGGTTTGTCCGGTGTGGTACGCGCTGCATCGAGGAAATCGAGAGCGTGGTCGGTGACAGCGTCCGTTGCGTAATAGTTATCTTTGTTATAGACGCGGGCTGGTTCGTCCTTAGGCAGTCGGATGAGATGGCCGGGATCAAAAAAACGTTTGGCACTGACGAGGGTCCCGTAAAATTGCTCAAAGCCATGTGCCGTTGGGTCATCTGTGCCGAGATGCCATTTTCCAGCCATGAATGTTCGGTATCCACTCTCTGTTAACGTTTGAGCAAGGGTGATGGTATCGTCGGCAACACGTCCTCGGTAGCCAGATTGTCCGAGGTCGTTACCAGCCATGTGTCCCAAGCCCACACGATGTGGATAGAGGCCGGTCAAAAGTGAAGCACGCGACGGACAGCATCTGCCTGTCGTGTAAAAGTGGGTCAGCCGCACGCCATTACTGGCTAGCGAGTCCAACGCAGGTGTTTCAATCTCGCCACCAAAGCAGCCAAGGTCACTGTAACCGAGGTCATCAGCAAGTATCACCACGATATTGGGCCGCGAATCTTCGGCGTGAATGCGTGATGCCGTGAGATGGAAGGCCAAGAGAACGCAAACTAAGTGATAATGTGTGCTCACTGTTTCTTGTTCCTCTTAAATGGTTTGCTGTTGATCTTGAAATGTAGGTGACCATCGATCCATTGATGAGGCGAGAGCAACGTCGTCAAATCAGAATGGAATAAATGTTGATAAATCGCAGCGGCGGCAGGGCTGAGCAATTGGCCGTTGTGGAAGGTGACTACGGACAGGTCTGAATGCCTTCAAAACCGTTGCTGAGACGGGCAGGGAAAATTTGAAACGCAACTGACGTGACGCTACTTTTCAATAGAAAGACTGCTTGTTGAAATCAGCAATGATCCCTCTAGTCGAGGAAGAGTGAGTTCAAGCGCTGGTGACATCAATTAGGGTGTCTTGCCTGTTAATTTTCGGATCAGGAAATCCGTCGGGGTGGCGTACTCAGGCGTGGCGACTCCGGGATGAACCAAATGGCACTCTGTTCCTAATGCTTGGCAATGCTCCTGTAGTTTTACGCCAAAATTGGAAGTGTGAGTCGGATCTTTTTGAGGCTGTCCTAACGCTGGTTTTGCAGTGTAGTACAGGGCGACCGGCGGATCGTCTTTGCTGACGAGGGCGTAGGGGGAATAGTCATTGATCCAGCCGAGGATTTTATTTCTTGAATTGTAAAACGCTTCGAACCCTTTGCCTTTGATTCCGAACGCATGTCCACCGTAGTTGCTATTGGGCGTCCATTCACGCATCTGTTTTGGGTCGAGGGTAGTCTGAGCGCCCCGGACGGCGGCACATTGAAGCCGAGTCGACTCACGGGATAGGTTGTCGGGACTACCTGGGTCTCGCATTTCGTCGTGAAATGAAAGCCACAAACTGGAGCAGGCGCCCGCTGATCCTCCAGCCGCTCCAATTTTGTTGCTGTCTAAATTCCATTCCCCGGCTTTTGATCGGACGAACTGCAACGCTCTTGCGGCGTCGTGTAGAGGGGCGTGTACGGGAGGGGTGGTCGCGTCTGGATCAGCCTGAGTGACGTATCGGTAGTTGATGGCAACTACTGACACTCCCGCGTTGAGCAGTTGGTTTACATCAACAAAGCGGTTCACCCATTCCTTGGAACCTCCCTTCCAAGCACCACCATGAATGACAAACGCAACAGGCGCTGGTCCCTCGGAAGAAGCTTTCCAGAAATCAAGCACATGTCGCTGGTGATCTCCGTATACAACTTCGGAAAGGGTGGGTGGCGGTACGCTGGGTGAGTATTTTGGAGCGGGACGAGCAGGTTTTGTGCGTGCCTGATCGTCACGGTCCTGCGCATCAACGAGCGAGTGCGTCGCAGGGTGCAGCATCATTATGGATGCCAAACCGAGGAAAATTTGTGGTAAACGGTTCACGTAGCTAACCCTCGAGTTGAACGTTAATGATCGTGGAAAATTGGAGCTAACAGCGGTGAGAACAAGTTCCGGAGCGTTGAGCGGGCCACTCAACTCGGGCGACGCTCCACACAATCGAACCGTCAGATTCCGCCCAGATCGACCGGATGTTCGTAGGGCTGGTAGCCGCGGGGTGGCTCACTCTTTTGCTGGCTTCTCCTTTGCAGCGTTGAGGAGCGTTTTGGCTTCTTTCCCTTTCAGGCGGCGATACTGAATGTCTTTAAACTCAACTCGCATGGGGGCACCCTGGTGCAGTTGAAGCCCAAGGACTCCTGATGAAAATGCTTCAGGATGATTATCAGTGAGCTCCATCGTGTTGATGCCATTGACTTGATGGATGAGCTGATTTCCAACTGCAACAATCCGCAGGGTGTTCCATTCCCAGTCAACTAGTTTCTGGTCAGGATCCCCAATGGTGGCGGTGACTTTGGCTTTACCTTTAGGCCCTGCAACTGCACGCTGGAACCGTTGAGCGATAATGCCGCGACCGGTTTTTTCACCGTACATCATGCCGAAGAATTCAGGCTTGGGGTGAAGGTCAGCCTGGTATCCCTTCAACGCAAATTTGTCGGCGTCTGTCAGTTCGCTGCGATACTGCACTCCTGAGTTGTTGCCTCGAAAACGCACTTTGCAGGTCAGTTCAAAGTCCGAGACGTCTCCACCCTGCCAAACTAGAAAGGTGTTGGGTTTCGCGGGTTTGTCTTTGGTTGTCTCTCCGACGATTGAGCCATCTTGGACGCTCCAGAAACCTGCTTGCCCTGCCCAACCGTCAAGGTTCTTACCATTGAACAGGCTTTGTGGCTCCACTGCAGAGACTC
>DOPG01000410.1:0-12430 GCA_003513555.1 Rhodopirellula sp.
TCCAGCGAGGTCTGCAACAATTCGGTTCGCAAGTGCACTGCGTAGTAACTGACCTGAGTATAGAAAGGCTTGCCTGCTTTGGTTTGCTCTCGAATGAATTTGATCGAGCGATCGGTGACGGAGCCAGTGCGTTTAGGATCTTCGACGATGTGGGCTGGCTGCATTTTTTCTGCCATGCCTCCGGTGACGTTGCCAGTGTGCCCATCGCTGACGTCGTAGCCGCACTCTTCGGGCGAAGAAATCATTTTCTCTCCCCATTTACCGAAGTGGGCACACTGGTATTCAGGATTCGCCTGCTTCAGTGCCCGTGGAAGCGTCATGTGATCTGCCGGCACCCACGCGCTGGCGAACTCCGTTCCGGATCGAGCCGCACTCGTCCCGCAGAGGATGCTGCGCCGGGTCGGCGTGCACAGCGGGGCGGGTGAATAGCCACCTGTAAAACGCATCCCCTCTGCTGCTATCCGGTCCATTGACGGAGTGTGGAGGTAGCTGGAGCCTGTCTCTGGATTCTCGGGATCCATTAAACCCGATCGTTGGCTCCATCCCTGATCATCAGTAAGAATCAAAATGATGTTTGGTGAATCAGCCTGGACTGCTGTGTTGAACGCAATGAGGATGGCCAGCGGGTAGAAGAGTTGTTTAAGCATTCTTGTTTTGACGTAGTGGGACTGTTTTGGATGTAGTTTCGGAACTTGTGTCAGCGTGGATTTGGTAACCCGAAGCGTAAGCGAGGGATGAAAAAAACAAGGTGGCACATAATATCCCTCGCTCACGCGTCGGGTTTCCAATGGTTTTGAAACTGCTTCTAGTGAAGCATTCCTTATTCTGAAATGCGATTGAGCATGATGAGCCGCATCTCGATCGATTGTTTGCCCGGGATTTTGAGAGCTGAGAGGACCAGTGGACTTTGTCCCTTTTTCAGATGAATGACGCCGAGATCCATGGGAACAAAATCTTTCACGAAGGACTCGCTTCTGCGCGGCGAGCGGTCCGATTCCGCGCCGACGAGAGGCGGGTCGTTGGCAACGGTCACTTCCCTCGTAATGGCAGAATCACCGCAGCTAAGTTTAAGCACGGTCCCCAGGTCATCTTCGGAGCAGGTGTAGTAAACCTGGACTTGGTACTCGCCTTCGACTTGCACATCGGCGTTCCAGGAAATGGTGTCCTTTTCACTCACCCAGTTCGTGAAGAACGAACAGTTGGGGGCTCTGCCAGATCGTTGAATATTTCCTGTGGCAATGGCATCGCGAGCGGGCAATTGAGTGAAAGCAAGATCAGGATGTCCGACCGTGAACGGACGCTCGTCTTGGCCTTCCGGTAGTTCGCCAACAACTTCCTTGTCGAACTTCTCTCCGGCCACAGTCAGTTCCGCGTACACCTGGGGGAATTTGTCCCTGACATTGGTTCGCTGGCCAGGATCGTTCTGGATGTCGAAAAGTCCTCCTTTATACCCGAGTCTGAATCGCGGGCTTCGCACGCTGGTCTTTCCTTTGAAGTGATTGATGTAAAGTCGATCAGGCCAGTTCTTGGCGTCGTCGAAAAGCAGCGGCTTCAGACTGACTCCGTCCATGGCTAACGCACCGGTATCCGTGATGCCAGCGAGATCGAGGAGAGTCGGTTTCAGATCAATGCTTCCAGCAATGGTGTCAGTTTTGCTGCCGGCTTTGATTTTTTCGGGCCAGCGAATGAAGAAGGGGGAACGTACGCCGCCTTCATCGACTGCGCCTTTTTTGCCTTTCATGTCGGCATTCCAGCGATAACCGTTGGGCCCATTGTCCGAGAAATAGATGACAATGGTGTTGTCAGCAATCTTGAGGTCATCGAGTTTCTTCATCAGGCGTCCCACGTTCCAGTCGATGTTTTCGCACATCGCTAATGCCGCCCTCGCATGAGATACCGTTTCCGGTTGATCCTTACGGGCGCGAAGCGGCAGGTTGTGGTTCTCGAACTTTTTCCACCATTGATCCGGAACCTGCATCGGTGAGTGAGGAGTGCAGTAAGGAAGATAGACAAAGAAGGATTCCTCTTTGTGGTCTTCGATGTAGTGCATTGCACGATTCGTGAAATCGTCGATCACGAATCCGTCGCCAGTGACGATCTGCCCGTTGTGCTCCAGCATTGGTGAGTAGTAATCACCCCAATGTCCGGAACAGAAACCATAATACTCATCGATACCCCGGGCATTCGGGTGATACGGTGGTTGCATCCCGTTGTGCCACTTTCCAAATGCGGCGGTATGGTAGCCTGCGCTTTTAAAATCTTCGAAGATGGTCGTCTCGTCCAAATCCATGCGTTCCTCACCGCGACTGGCTGACTTGACACCGGTGCGGGGATTGTAACGCCCTGTCATGAACTCGGCTCGTGTTGGTGAGCAAATGGGGCAGACGTAAAAGCGGTCCAATGCCATGCCCTGCGAAGCCAGACGGTCGATATTCGGCGTGCTGATATTGGTGTTGCCATGGACGCTCAGATCGCCCCAGCCCTGGTCATCGGTCAGGATGACGATGACGTTCGGCTTGTCCGCATGAGCAGATAAGCTCTGCGTATTCAACCAAGTAAGGCATCCAAGCCAGAAGCAGAGAATCGTTCCAAGTGTGTTGGTCATTTGATTCATTGTTGAAATCCCATGGTCACCCGCCGCGTGAGCGACGGATTGTTTGTGATAGCGTGGTTCGGTCCCTTACGCACTGGGCTACCGATTTCCGTTACTTCGTCCGGAACACCTTGCTTTGAACGAGCGCGTGAATGAGTTCGCTGATGGCTAACTCTTTGCTACTGGCCGAACGGATGATCTCGGCGGCCAGGTCTTCGTCGGTGAAACCGAACGGGCGACCTAAGGCATATTCGATTAAATGTTCGGTGAAGCCACGGGCAAAGTCTTCTTCTCGTTCGGCGATCAGGTCTCGCAGTTCGAGGAAGTCACTGAAGGCCGGTCCCTGATGGAATGCCCCAGAGGCGTCGATCGCCCACGTCTTCTTGCTCTTGCCGGCTCCATCACTGTCTTCCGTTCGCCATTTCCCGGTGGCATTGAAATTCTCCATGCCGAACCCGATCGGGTCGATCTTGCGGTGACAGCTTGCACACTGGGCTTCTTCCTGGTGCGTCAGCAATCGCTCGCGCGTCGTCAAGACCTGATCCTTCAGTCGTGAGATTTGTGGGACGTTGGGAGGGGCAGGCGGTGGTGGGTCGTTCAACAGATGACGCAGGACCCAGGCACCGCGTTCGACTGGGCTGCTAACAACGCCATCACTACCCATCGCATGAATGGCAGCCATTCCAAGTAAGCCGCCTCGAGGTGAATCAGCCGGCAATTTGATTTTACGAAACTCATCGCCTGTCACTCCTTCGATGCCATAGTAAGTGGCGAGCAGACCATTGACGAAAATGTAGTCGCTCTTCAGAAGCTTGCCGATGTGACCGCCGCGCGAATCGCGAAGCAGGTGGGCGAATGACTGATACACCTCTTCACGCGTAGCTGATCTCGTGCTTTCATCAAAATCACGGTGCAGTTTGACATCGAACTGGAACAAGTCGAGTCGCTCCATGTCCAGCCATTGATGAACAAAGCCGGCAACGAATTCATCCGAACGTGGATCAGCAATCAGCCGAGCAACCTGTGCCCGCAGTGTTTCGGGAAGATGCAGCGTGTTCTGTTCGGCAAGCTGCAGAAGCTCAGCATCCGGTGGACCACTCCACAGGAAGTAGGAAAGCCGGACGGCGAGTTCACGATCACTCAGTTCGCGTCGCTCGCTTTCATCTGCCGGTTCGTTGAGATACAGGAACCCGGGTGAAGCGAGAATGACACTGAGCGGTGTGCGAATTGCCAGATCAAAAGTGTCTCCTGCAGCACGTCTGGTCTGAAAGATGCTCACCAGACGATCAATGTAATCGGGCTCTGGAGACACATCCCGAAACGCCGACTTCGCAAACTCGGTGAGGATGGCACGTGCACGTTCGGCTTCCACTTGTGTTCTAGCGACAGATTGAGACTTGTCCGTCCCCGGAGCCGTCTCGACGTTTGAGGCGTTTGCATGCTTCGCAAGAATCGTCTGCAAAGGTGAGCCTGTTGCGGGACTGTTGTAAGGACCTTCCCATTCGACCCAGTCAATCCAGAGGGCCGGTACTGGCCCAAGTCCGGTTGCCTGCTTGGCGGCCTTGTCGCGTTGGTTGTCATTTCTGGGGTCTCGCTTTTCACGCAAAGCGAACTTACGTGGACCGTTGACCGCAAGCTGTACCGGTACTTCGATGGTCTGTGGCTCGTCCGTTGAGCCCGTGATCTGAAAGGTCGCCAACTGCTTGAACTGGTCCTTCCCCAACACGGTACCAAGATCCACAAAGTGACGTTCGCTCGGCGTGCCCTTGATGGCACCGATGCGAAATCTCAGTTTGTAGTCACCGGCAGGCAGAGTTTCGACGACATGCTCGGTTTTTTGCCAACCGGTGGGATGTTCCGGTGGCAACGCAATGAATTCTTCTTGATTGACGTTTGATATCGTCAGGAAAGATCCCGTTTTTGTCAGCGGATCATCAAGGTACCGGCGGAAGGTTGGGCCCTGTTCTTCAAATTGACGAATGCGGAATTTTGCTTCCTGTTCGTCAGTGATATCTTTCTGTCGTTTTCCGGTTTCCAAAAATGCTTTCGCATTGTCATGGCCACCTTTGAAGTAGCCGTTGTACGTGCCACTGACTTTTGCATTGGCGTGGAGTTCTACTTCGCGGCGTTGCTTCCATTGTTTGCGGGTAGCACTGTGAGGCCCTTCGAGTTCCACCCAGTCGATCCAGATGGCGGGCGGGTGACCGTAGCCGTTTTCTGCCTTCCGTCTGTTGTGCGCATCCCAAAGTGCTTTGAGGTTTCCGTTGTTTGGCTGTTTCTCCTGCACCGCAAACTCGCGAATCGTATTGGAGGTGATCTCAAGGGGGATTTCAATCGTTTCAGGGTTCTCGATGGTTCCCGTGACTTGATGAGTGCTGATGGCTGGCCCCTCGAGTCCCCAGTTTCTGCTCTCGATCTGGCGTTGAGGATGCCCTACCTGAATGAACCTTCGCTCGGCGGGTGTGCCAGCCACCGCACCAACACGGATTCGCATGACATAGTTTCCGGGCGAAAGCTCTTTGGGTGAGACGATGATGCGACCGGTGCCGTGAGCAAGCTTCAGGTAAGTGCCGCGGTCGCGGTGTGGCAAGCTGACATAGTGCTTGTGAAGAGCCAGACTTCGGCTTCGTGAAGGATCAGATGCGGCAGCCTTTTTCGCGTCGGTAAACCCGAAGTCCTCTGGATTTGGAGTGCCCTTGAACCGGTCGGCAAACGTATAAAATCGGTTGGGATGATCGATCAGGCGATCCGTCTTTCGAATCTCGGCAATGATTGCTTGATTCTCAGGAGTCTTTGCTGCTTCATCGACTCCCTTCTTCCATTGCGCAAAACGTTCCTGTCGTTCTTCGATCTCTGCGATTTCTTTTTCGTTATCCGGATTGATCGTCTTCTCCGGCTCGACGCGGACAAGCGTGGATTCCGTCGCCGAATCCTCAGTGATTGGACCTTTCAGCTCGATCCAATCGACCCAGATGGCGGGCGGTGTGCCGTATCCGTTCTCCTTCTTGTGGCGGCCAAAATCCTGTCTGATGAGTTTCTCCGACTTTCGCTCGCGTTCCTGTATGCCGAATTCGCGAGGCGTGTTTGCGCCGATCTCGACATTGAGCTCAATGATTTCGGGGTTCTCAATGGTGCCGGATATCGGTTGCGTGCTGAGCAGTTTGGCGAAGCCGCGTGACGCTCCTTTGGTCGTTTGGGGATGACCGATTGCGATGAAATGGCGGGAAGGATCGGAGCCTTTCACCACGCCGGCCCGGATCCTGAGTTTGTAGGTGCCCGAAGGAACGTCTTTCGGATCGGGGCGAATGTCAAAGCGTTGAACCCCCCGTGAAAGTTTCAGGTAGGCACCCCGATCGTTGTGAGGAAGCTCAGCGTAGTGCTTCATGTAGCTGTGATAACGCTGATAGGGGCTGTATAAGGCCGCAATGGCATTGATTGGATCGCTGCCGCCATAGTCGCGAGGATCGGGTGCTCCTTTGAGAAGTCCAGCCTTTTGATACTTAAGAACAGGACTGGAATCATAATCCGGGTGTTTCTTGCGAAGCGCGGCCACGATTTCCTGGTTTTCAGCAGCTGCGACTGCCTTGTCGACCCCTTCTTTCCAGGGGAGCCATTTCTTCTCGTAGTTGTCTTCCAATCTCTTGGTAATTTCCGCGTTCTTGACGTTGACCGTATTTTCCGGCTCTAACCGATGGGCCCTCGGTGCCACCACCCCTGCAGTGGACAAGGGGCCTTCCAGTTCGATCCAATCGACCCAGATGGCGGGCGGCGTGCCGTAACCGTTCTCGCGTTTGTAGGCGTAAAACTCTCTACTGAGGGCCTTCTGCTTGCCCTCGGGTCGGCGTTCCTGAATGCCGAATTCGCGCGGCGTCTTCGAGCCAATGACGAGTGTGGTCTCGATGATCTCCGGGTTCTGTTCTGTACCTGTGACCTGAAGGCTGGCAAGCGGCTTGCCCGAGAAGCCAGCTGGCACCTGGTTGACGCGCTGCGGGTGACCAACCTCAACGAAATGACGGGAAGGGTCGGAACCTTCTACTGTGCCGGCACGAATTCTGAGTTTGTAGGTCCCCGGTGGAAGATCTTCGGGATCGGGCAAAACATCGATGCGCTGGATTGCCCAGGCGAGCTTCAAGTAGGTGCCGCGATCACTATTGGGCAGCTCAAGGTAGTGTTTCATGTAAGCATGAGTGCGACCGTATCCACCCTGAAAAGAAAAGGAGGCGGCATTGGCGTCTCTGAAGCCAAATTTCTGAGCATCGGGAACTCCCTTGAGCAGGTTGGCGTTCTGATACAGCCTGATGCTGTCAGTAAGGTCGTCGAGTTTGTATTTCTCGCGAAGCTGCTCCATGACCTCTTTGTTTTCAGGCAGGAGAGCGGCTTTATCGACTTCCGCCTTCCACTGCAGGTAGCGTTTCTGAGTCTCCGCCTGCGTCGCCAAGTTCTTGCGGCTTTGCACATTGACGGTGTTTTCCGGCTCAACTCGGAATACCTTGCTTGCCTGTCCTGCTGCTGCTCGACGCTCGAAGGCTTCATCAATCGCACTGCGTCCAAGCTTGAGATATTGCTGAATCTGATCGCTAGAGATGAACTGTGCAGCACCCACGGTATCAAAGGTGCCAGACCCGCCATCGTTTGGCAGACTGCTGACATCGACTTTGACGCCGGTGAGTCGTTCGATAGTGTTCAGGTATTCCCGGCGGTTGAGACGTCGCATGGTGATCTTACCGCCTGAGTCTGACAACGCTCGTCGCGCGACAACCATGGTCTTGGCAAGGTCATCAAGAAAGTCTGCCTTTTCTGTGTTTTCGGGTTGCTCGGAATCTTCTGGCGGCATTTCACCGGAGTTCAATACGTTCAGTACCTTCTGCCACCGTTCTGCCTCTTCGATGTTGGTAATCCTGAACGGCATTTTCTCAAGATCGACTTTCCCTTCCTGCGTACTTGAATCGTGGCAGTCGAGGCAGTGTGCTCTGAGGAACGCTTGGTGCTTGTCAGGAAAAATAGCTTCCGGCGGAGCGGCCCGCGAGAGAGAACAAAGCGAGAACGCTGTGATGAAAGTGAGGTTCTTGAGGTAATTCATGTTTCAATTTCGTGAGTGCTCTTGGTAACCCGACGCGTCAGCGAGGGACTGTGTTGGCAATCGTCGCAAAGGTCTGTCCCTCGCTTACGCTTCGGGTTACCT
Organism: Rhodopirellula sp.; assembly: GCA_003513555.1. Lineage (GTDB taxonomy): Bacteria > Planctomycetota > Planctomycetia > Pirellulales > Pirellulaceae > Rubripirellula. The sequence continues at coordinate 7,776 of DOPG01000410.1, forward strand.
GTTTTGTCCCTCGCTTACGCTTCGGGTTTCCTGTGTTGTCTGTCAATGACATAGATGGTTGCCGCTTCAAGGTCGTTGTCGGTGTATACCCATCGGATGCTTCCTCTTTCTGCCCACCAATTGTCTCTGCTTGGGTCGAGTGTATTCAGGCATCGTGTTGCGTAGGCTTTCAGATCAAGGCGTACCTTTTTCGGCGGTGTATTAACGGCAGATACCAGTACATGAACATGATTCGATCGGCAGTTGACTGCGTGTAGAACCCAGTCTCGATGCCGGCATGTTTCTTTGATTTGGGCTTCGACAGCGAGACGTTGGTCGTTCGTGAGGCGAATTGCATCTTCACTCATTCGCGATTCGCAATCGGCCTCAAGATTGCCACGGGGAGTTGCCAGCCATGCTTGTATTCTACCCAGCCGCGAGCATCGCCCGGCAGCCAAGTACCGTACGTCACCCACGTCAAAAAGAATGCGATTGGAGAATCGGAGTTCATGGAATGGTAACCCGACGCGTGAGCGAGCGACTGTTTGTTTGTTGTTTGCTTGCTGTCCCTCGCTCACGCTTCGGGTTTCCTGTTTTGTCCCTCGCTCACGCTTCGGGTTCCCTAGGGTGACTGTTTTCTGTTGAATCCCTCGTTTACGCGTCGGGTTTCGTTGAGTCTTTTACGCTTGAAGTTCCTTGACGACGCCGGTGCTGTCGCCGTGTCGTGGAGTGTCGATGCCCATTCCTTGCAGCATCGTCAGCCATACATTGCACAGTGGGGTGTCCTTGGGCAGGACAAGATGCTGGCCAAGCTTCAGGTTGGCTCCACCACCGGTGAGAATTGTCGGACAATTCGTCAAGTAATGAATTGAACTGATGTTGGATCCAAAGGCAACAGACGTGTGGTCGAACAGGCTGGATCCATCCGCTTCCTTTGTGGCTTTGAGTTTGTCGATCAGGCGGGCCAGTAATTCGCTGTGGGTCTTGTCGCGTGCTTTGGAGGCCTCCATTCGTTCGCCGGGTGAATAATGGCTCACATTGTGCGAACTTGGTTTGAGATCGAGACTCTGCAGCAAGGTCTGGCCGGGTAGGCGATAACTCAGGACCCGTGTGCTGTCCGTCTGCAACGCGGCGACGATAAGATCCTGCATGATCTCGATTTCAGCTTTTCCTTTCAGACCGGGTTCCGGTTCATCGAGGGGAGCCTTGGCTTTGGGCACGTTGAGCCAGGATTCATCTTTGTTGAGACGTGTTTCAATGTCACGGATGCCTTGAAAGTATTCGTCGAGTTTGTCGGTATCATTCTTGGATAGGCCACGCTGCACGCGTTTGCCTTGGGTGAGGACGGCATCGAGAACGCTGCGGTTTTCGGCGATGGCGGCCTGACGCTGTTCCAGCGGCATGTCACTGGGCGAGAACAGCTTGTGGAAAACCTGAACTGGATCATCTTGACCACCCACGGGTTTGCCACGTTGATCCCAACTCAGAGAAAGTCCCGGACCGTGGCCTTGGAGATCCGACCCGTTGAGTTGGAGCGAGGAAAAGCGAGTGTCTTTGCCCAGTTGTTGCGCGACGATCTGGTCGGCCGAGATACTGTTGGCCATGTTCTGACCAGGCACGGAGTAGCGATTTGCACCCGTGAGCCAAAAGGTGCTGCCCCAGTGGGCTTCATTGGTGAATTGATTCGAGCAGCCTTGAACGACGGTGATATCGGACTGGTGACGGGCGAGCGGAGCAAGCCCCTCGGAAAGTTCGTAGTCCGCACCGGTCCGAGTCGCATCCGGGAACCATGTCTCCTTGGTCACACCGAAGCCGATGCCCATGAAGACGCAGCGTTTGGGGGCGGCGCCGGCAGCCGCGGAAGCTGCCGAGGCAAAACGTTGAAAGCCCACTGATTCTAACCCGGGTAACGCAATCAATGCTCCCGTTCCACGAAGAAAGTGGCGGCGACTTGTTTGTAAATTCATGAAGCGACTCTCGTGATCATTTAATGGTATTTGAAGTTTTCTGCTCTTGCGCTTCTTGTACTTTCCAGATTGCGTCTTCGGCGATCGAGAAAGAACCCATGGTTTTTTCTTCCATATGTTCTCGGAGGCGATTCAGTTCCGTCGTCTCCTCGTCACCAAGTGACTCGGTCAGAAACAGAGGCCACTTGGGTTGTCCCCAAAAGGTTTCCTCATAGTTTTCACCTTCCCGTTCGATTAGAAGCAGGCCTGAGGTTATTCTACCTCCTACTTCTCCGAATAGGATGTCGAGTTGCAGCGGTTGGTCGGTTACCTCAATCCAGTCACTGCAGGCAAAACCTGCTGGCGCAATCAGACAAGGCAGTGCCGGGTTGTCGGTTCTGGAGATGCCCAATTCCTTGAATGAAGAATCTCGACGCGAGCCTTCGAACACAGGCTCGCCATTGATGGCAACCATCAAATGATTGTCGGCATAACCCCAAAACCGGTAGCGGCCAGAACGAGGCGGCACGACGTTGCCGTGGTACCAGGAAAGCCAACCCCCTGATTCTGCATAGGGTTCCAATCCTGTTCGCTGGGGAAAATCATGATAGGCTCCCGCGATGCCCCGAAAACTGATCGGTTCACTCTTCTGCAGCGGTTGTAAACAACCGGTATCCTGGAATCTGGACTGAATCAGTGGTAAGAACTGGCTGCCAATCAAGTCTTCTTTGATGGGCTTTTTGTTCAGTTCAGCGGATGGGCTATAGCCAACAGCGAATCCAGCGAGTGACCTCTTGTTGACGTTTGTTGCAGCAGCCGACAACTCGGGCAAGGCAAGTGACAAACGTGAAGCTGTTCGCTTCTTGGTCTTTCCGTTGTGATCAAACCTCGCGAATTCACCTTCGTTCATTAAGGAAGCAGGCTCGTGATCGGTCGATTCGACGCTGATTTTACCATCGAGTACCAAGACCTCCGAACCAAGTGAGCTGGCTGTGACGACAAAACTGGTTCCCAAATCGATGAATCTACGCTTCGCTGTGTCAACGACAAATCCAATTCCTTGGGGTGGTACCACCAACTTGACTTGTCCGTTCGCCAGACTCATGTGTTGATCGCTGTCCAACTTTACTTGCAGCGGAGCTGTGGCGATCACATGCACGCCGCTGTCTCGGAATGCCAGTTCGATCAGTCCATTTGACATGGAAAGTACTTCACCAGAAAACAAGTCGGCGCCCTGTGAAAGTGGGCGGCTCCCGTTGACGGTTGCTTGCCCTTCGACACGTATCACTCGTGCAATGCCGGTTTCGAATTGGGCTGTGGAATCATTGCTCGGTAAAAACCAATCCAATGCAGCGATGGCCAGTGAGGCAGCGATAGCTATCAGACTGGCACACAGTGGGATCGAAAGTCCGCGCTGTCTGGTGGTTTCAGATCGATCTTGAGTGCGAGAGTAAGCATCACTGATTAGTGTGCTACTCTCATCCATTGCAAGTTGTTGCCACTTGGCGTCAATGGTTGCGAGCGAACGTAGGTGAGCTCGGGCTCCTGCGTTGCTTCGAAGTAATTGCTCCAGCGATTCAAGTTCTGAACGAGTAAGAACGCCGTCAAGGTATCGGTGCAGCAAGTCTTCGTCGTTCTCAGTTAGGTTGTTTGAGGTCATGCCGAGACTCCGAGTATTTTGCGACTGACACAACGGTGTAATTCCGTACGGATTCTCGCCAGCATTTGATACAGTGATCCTTCGGTCTTTTTCATTTGTGTTGCCATCTCGCGTATGGTCGTCTCGGTAGAGTAGGCCGTGATCGCGAGTTCGCGTCGATCGGGAGTTAGCTTTTTGATGCACTGGTCCAACGCTTGCAATTGCTCCTTGCGCAGCTCCAATTCATGTCTTCCCTCATCGGCTAGCATTGCGATGATATCTTCTGAAAGTACAAGCCGATCACGAGCATGGCGTCGTCGGGCCGTCAGTAGCTCGTAGCGGGCAATGAGGCACGCCCACGCTCCGAAGGCCGAGTGGTCGTCCAACGTCGAGAATTTTCGCAGTGCTGCCACGCTGACTTCCTGCATCACGTCATCAACTTCTTGAGCCTTGGGACAGCATGATCGCACAAATGCCCGTAATTCCGGCTCATGCTGCATCCAAAGTCGCAGGAAAGTCTCGTGCGGATTCTCGCTGTCGTTGCCCAAGTTGCTGTCTCATTGCGGAGTTTGTTCTGTTGGATCGCTGCCGCCACGCATGTGATTTAACGCAAGTTTATCCCGGAATTCAAAATTTCCGAGAGATGGGAGGAAACTGCCCCGCGTGTCGTAGGATGCTGCCGGCTGACCACAATCTGCCGTCGCCTGATTGCGATTCAGAAAGACCAGCCAGCGATCAATCAAAGGCTGGAATTTGGCTGAAGACTCCGCCGGCACTTTCCAAAGCTGTTACTTCCATTCTACCTCGCTATTTAGAAAGCATGGCACCGGCTGAACACGCTTTTGCCCTGGGCCTTTTTAAACCGGGCCGCAGGCAGGTTCTTCGCAGTCTGTTTCTCGGGGCACGGGCACCGAGGGATTTTGATAAACCTGATTCCAACGGTGTCTTCGGTGCCGTGAGTTCGAGGTCAGTCATCCCTGTGCAAGCAGGAACTGAACGCGGCGTATTTGTGATCAAGACTGTGTCGTGGTTAAGTGTTGGGATGTTGGGATGTTGGGATGTTGGGATGTGGGAATGTGGGAATGTGGGAA
>DOPG01000410.1:12653-12850 GCA_003513555.1 Rhodopirellula sp.
ATGTGGGAATGTTGGGAGTCTTGCTCTGGGGCGGCGAGCCTGCCCCAGAGGCCCGTTCTTCGTTATCGCTCTCTGTCTTCGCGGAACAGCGGGCTGTCGATCACGGCGGCAATGGTATCGAGCATGCGGTAATCATGTGCCGCTGAAACCTTCAATATTTTTTCAACTTCAAGATAATTGCTGGGTTCGGCACCATT
>DOPG01000410.1:13074-13492 GCA_003513555.1 Rhodopirellula sp.
GCGTAAGTAAGCAAGTGAGTGATAAAGCAGCGGACGAACCGGTCACGGTTGGCAGGTGTTTGCATGAATTTTCGAAAGCCCGTGATGTCTTTGTACTCGAAACCGCTTGCAAATTTTGCGGATGCATCGATTCGGATGCCTTGTGGTTTTGCGGAGCGTTTGGGCGGACGCGAGGCTTGTGCGAGTGGAGCCATGTAATGGTCACGCCATGCACCGACAGGATCAAAATTTTCAAAGGCATACCCGTACGGATCGATGCTCTGGTGGCATGACGAACAGGTTTTGTTTGATCGGTGAGCTTCCAAGACTTCTCGGATGGTTCGGGCAGTTCGGACATCGGGTTCAGTGATTTTCACATCGGCCGGAGGGGGAGCTGGATGGATGCCAAGAAAGTTGTCCATCACGTAGACAGCGCGCT
>DOPG01000415.1 GCA_003513555.1 Rhodopirellula sp.
TCTATCTGCGTGGAACACCCCAAATTCAGATTTGGGATCCATGGGATTTGCGAATGAAAGCCAAAGAAAACGGGGCCGTGGATGGCGCAAGTGACTTGACCGAAGAACAATGGGTCGCTGCTTACGAAAACGGCCGCAACCTGGGCTCAGGAGGCTTGTGGAATAATAAACGCTGGCGGAATTCACCCACGGTTCTTGCCGACAAAAAACCTGGGGAATGGAATCGGTTCTTGATCCGTATGGTAGGTGATAAGGTGACGATCTGGCTCAACGGAAAGAAAATTGTCGATCGTGTTGTGTTGGAAAACTACTGGGACAAGAGCGGCGTTGTTCCGTTGCCTCGAGCTGACCAGATTGAGTTACAGCATCACGGCAGCGCACTCTACTTTAAAAATCTCTACATCCGTGAATTACCTTATTAGCATTTGCTGCAGGTAACATCAATTCTCTATCGAGGCAGAAGCATCTGCAGCACAGCACCTGTGTGGGCACGATACATCGGCACCATAGGCGGGGCCGCTGTGCTGCGTGAAGCTGTGCTGGTGAGTATGCAGTCGAGCATGATGTTCACGAGCTGTCTTCATTCAGGGGATGTCAATGAGCAGTTTTTCAACTTTCCCTTTCAGAGCGTAGGGGGCCTCATATTTGCCGACAACCCCCTCTGAGTCCCTGCCGGCTTCGAGCGGTTCGAGCGGTTGATTGGTGAGGCAGCCATCCAACTGGGTGTCCGTGACGAGGACGTCGTTTACGGCGATCGTCAGTTTTCCGGACTCTCTAAGCGTTGCCACAACAATGACATTGCCAAAGATCTCAGCATCGCTCTGGACAATGGTCTGTTTTCCACTAACTGTCGTGGCGAAGCAAAGTTTGCCTTGTTGGACGTAGAGTGACCAGCCATGGTTTGAGCCACCTTGTGCTGCGATAACCCCATCACCCATGATGTTCGCGGTTGCCCGAGTCACAAAGCCGCGTTTTTCAAGATGCGGGGCTTTACTGCTGTTTAAGCTTTCCCCATGCTTAAGTTCAAAATGCTTCTGCTTACGGTTGCTGGCAGGCGTTTTGTTTGAACGAGGATTCAAGGGCAAGACGTTGGCGCGTTCAGCATAGCTTTGCCACATTTGTGCAAGCTTCTTTGTTTGGAAGGGCTGTTTGACGCTGAGGTCGTTTTGCTCGCTGCGATCGACGTTGATATCGTACAGTTCCCACTCACCTCGGGCACCCTTGGCGACCAGTTTGTACTTGCCAACTCGTATAGCTCGGTTTCCCTCATGTTCCCAGTAAATCGCTTCACGCTTAATGGATTCATTTTTGAATAATGGTACTAGGCTAGTGCCTTCCATCGGTTTGATGGTTTGCCCGTCGTGGAATTCGGTGGGGTACTCTGCCGATGCGACGTCGACTGCGGTTGCCATTAAGTCGATCAGGTGACCCGGCGTATTCTCAAGTCGCCCACCCTGCACAATTTGATTAGGCCAGTGAACGATCAAGGGTGTCGAGATCCCACCTTCGTGCGTGTAGTGCTTGTATTCCCGAAAGGGGGTGTTGGAAACAGTTGCCCAACCCCGTCCGTAGCCGATAGCGGTGTCGGCGGGACCAGCCATCGAGCCTTTGCCTGTTCTCATCGCATACCCGTCACGCGTCTGCTTGGGTGTCATGTCGGGCTGCAGATAATCTGCTGCAAGAATCTTGCGGTCCGGTGTGGGTGAGCGTTCACGACCGGTGCCCCCCCGCCCGTAGTTCTCAGCACAGCCGCCATTATCCTGGAAAAAACAGATCAGAGTATTTTCAAACTGGCCGGTGTCTTTGAGTGACTGGACAATCCGCCCAATGCCCTGATCCATGTTGTCAATCATGGCGGCGTAGACTTCCATGTTGCGTTTGTCCCACTCCCAGTGCTGGTCCTCCTTCCATTTGTCATCAATGGGCCAATTCTGGGTATTACTTCGATCAATCAGACCAAGGTCAACCATACGTTGGTATCGGGTTGATCGGATGGTATCGTAACCCGCGTCATACTTGCCTTTGTACTTTGCAATATCTTTTTCCAAGGCATGCATAGGCCAGTGCGCTGCAGTGAAACTGACGTACATGAAAAACGGTTGGTCATCCGATTCAAAGTGGTGCTCACGAATGAAACGAACCGCGTGGTCGGCAATTGCGTCGGTATAGTAATATTCTCCATTTGCCATTTGTTCAGGGAGGTACTCCGGGTCAGCAAAAGGAGAAATGAAGGTGTTGTCGCGGGTGAGTGTGTTGGGGTCAAAGAAGCTGCCAGCACCGTGAATGGTTCCGTAAAAACGATCGAAGCCTCGTTGCAGTGGCCAGTTGTGCTTATCGGCATCTGTTTTTGGGTTGACCGCTTGGGTAACATGCCACTTGCCAGACAAATAAGAGCGATAGCCGGCCGTGTGAAGCACTTCCGGGATGGTTACGCTTTGTCGATTCAGTTCTCCGCGGTATCCATCATGACCTCGGTCATTCATCATGTGCCCAATGCCAGCTTGGTGGGGGTACAGACCCGTCAGCAGGCTGGCACGCGTGGGGCAACAGCGTCCCGTGTTATAAAACTGAGTGAAGCGAATCCCCCGGTCTGCTAATGCATTTAGATTGGGTGTCGAAATTTCGCTGCCGTAGCATTCTATGTCGGAGTAACCCATGTCGTCCGACATGATGTAAATAATGTTCGGCTTATCCGCAGCGTTTGCTATTGATGCGAGTTGCGAGAGGCCCGTTACGAGCAAGGTGGTCTGGACGATGGTGAGCCAGCGACTTGCTGGGTGAAGATTAAACAGAGTCATTGAAGCCTTTCAAACGTTTGGCAACTGGTGTCGCCAGTGAGTCCAAACAAGGTCGTTTAGAGCGTGTGAGGTCGGTGCTTTGTGCGTGCGGGGTTGCATGCATTTCGCTGGTAGGATGGGGTGATTTCTGTGAACGTGTTCGGACTAGTTGTGTGTTTTCCCGAACCGACGTCAGAATTGTTCAGTCATCGTGGCGAGACTGACAAGGGGACAGCAGAAATTTCCTGCTCATTTGCTCCTATTCTAACGAGCAGATCCTTCCGAGGTAACACATTTTGGCAGGAACGCGTTCGATCGGGCTTAAAGCTTCATGAAGTCTATCTTTTATAAAAACGCCGTTTTAATCTGTTTTGCTTTCTCCTGAAAAATATTTGAAATATGGCGGACCTCTCAGGGCTAGAATTGCACTGGGGATCTGCAGCGGCGTCAGAAAACAGAGAAGCGTTGTTTGACTGACGCCGCGGATGCTGGTGATTGGTGGGCAGTTATGGCAAGCGGTGTGCCATGCAGAATCATCTATCGTGAGCACACCGGTCCCTCCGCTATGCTGGGTGTAAGAGACGGACGAAATTCGAGAAGACGGAATCTTGGTGAGTATGAGATATCAAATGTTTCGTGTTGCAAGTGCGCCACGCTGGATAGGTTTAGCGTGGGTGTGTGTGGCTGCCCTGACTCCTTCTCAGCCGACCTTTGGTGCGGGCGGTAGTTTGACTGTGTCGGTTCGCGACGAAGCAGATGAAGAACCCGTGATCACACGAATGGTGCTCGAGCGGGCAGATAAACCCGGCAGACGTATAACGGTCCGCAAGACGGTGCCGGTTGGTGTGGGGCTTGTATTGGATCGTTCGGCTGAGTTGTCGCTGCCAGATGGCCCGTATCGTTTCAGCATGATCAGGGGCCCTGAATATAGGATCATCACAGGCAACTTTTCACTGGAACGCACCAGTCTTGACGACCATTCCGTTGCGCTACCTCGAATGGTTGAAATGTTGCAGGAGGGGTGGACCAGTGGTGATTGCTGTGTACCCGCGTCGCCTTACAGTCTGCCATTGAGAATGGCTTCCGAAGATTTACATGTTGCGACGGTGCTTGGGCGTACTGATGCTAAGCCGATCGCCGGTCGTGATGACGATGAGTCGCCTGAGAATGATCCTTCTTGGATCAATGAGACTGCTACCCACGAGAGTGGATTGGTATTTTATCGGCATGAGGCGTCGCAGGAACTCGATGTGAATGATGCGATTAGAGAAGACGACCAGGGTCAGGTGGCTGACGAGAGCAAGTCTTTGCTGCCAGTCGAACGCATGGTGCAGTTAGGGTCGCAAGAGGATGTGAAAATTGCGGTTGAAAACCCCTTCGCATGGCAACTGCCTGTGTGGCTAGCCAGCGGCCAGGTGGATGGAGTTTTCTTGTTGGGTGATTGGTTGCGGTTGGACCGAAGGATTCTTTCGGTGACCGATGGACGAGGACCTCCGGGGGCCAACACTGTCGGTAATCAAGCAATTGGACGGTGGGCAGAGAAAATCTATTGGAATCTGTTGGAAGCCGGTTTCAGAATTCCACCCTTGGCCGGAACAGGAGATCAAGGGCGGCAAACCCCGGTTGGATACAACCGACTTTATGTGGGTAAACCACCAAGGGACTACAACGGCGGTCCGCTCAAAGCCACGCGAGTGGAATCAGAGCTCGAGTGGTGGAATGCAGCATGGAAGGGGCAAAGTGTTGCAACGAACGGACCGCTGCTACGGCCCATGCTCGGGGGACAGTTGCCGGGGCACGTCTTCAAGGCTAGCCCAGGAGACGTCTTGGTGTTGCAGGCAGAATTGCAGTTGGCCGTTCGGGATCCCGTGGAATATCTGGAAGTGATCCACAATGGAAAAGTTCATTACAGTGCACGACTTGATGAGTTCGCAAAGGCAGGTGGGATGCTTCCGCCAGTGAATGCAAAGGAAAGTGGTTGGGTCACGATTCGTGTGGTAACACTTTATGAAGATCATTTTCGAGCGGCGATGAGCGCTCCCTGGTACATCGAATTTGAAGGGCAGCCGAGAGTCACACAAAAGTCGGTGGAGTTTTTTCGACAATGGCTCACTGACTATGAGGCTCGCTTGAAACAGTTGCCCGTCGGAGAGTTACAACGTCATGTTCCCTTTGTACGCGCAGCTCGGAAATTTTGGACCCGGAAAGCGGAACAAGTGACGCCCACCTTGGGATTGTCAACGGCGGAGCCATGAGTGGCTGGATGAAGTGCGAACTTGTTGCAGCTTAGGTTGTCAATCGCAGATCGGACGGGGCTCGGGTAGACGCACGGCTTTGCTACTGTCTTCCTGTCTTGGCAGCGTCTGTAACCCACGGGCCTGAGTTGGCAGGAGCATTGCGGTGAGCACGGTTCTAGAGCGGGTGTGACTGGGCAATGTAATTTGATAGCAAACAGGCGAGCCGGTGGTGGCGTTTATTTCCGTTCAAGAAAGCGGCGTTCTGGGGCTTTGTCCGTCACTGCAACTGCATCCGTAAGCGAAGATGTAACGATTCTTCCGGTTTCTCAACGCGGTTCCGATTGTAGCGAAGATCGAGTTTAGGTTTAGCCGTTCTGATTGTATCGGTGGTCCGATCTGTCTTACTGGGGCACTTCGGGGGTGTCTCCTTTGACGTCTCAAGGGAAACGGAAAATGACCACCCAGGAATGGCCTCATCGGGTTCGCGGACGTCTCGCATGGGTGGCAGCGTTCGCATCTTCCGCCTTCGTGATGCCGGGACTGGCGTCAGAGCCAAACGAAATTGATGGTTTTTCACAACTCATCACAGCAGGACGATCCACGCCAAGGTCTTACAGCGTGCAGCGGCAGTTGCCAATGCGTTTGCCAAGTATCACCGCGGACTCTGCCACCTTATCCAAGGTTACGTCAGCCGACACGTCTAGCGAGATGGAATTTGACGGGGGAACTGGCGGTGGATGGAAGACGAAAATGGTTTTTGAGCGTTTGGAGTTACGGGCTGCCAACGGCTCCAACGAATCTCGCGTTGATGGGGCGTTGCAAAACCTTCCAGCAGAATCAGAGACTGCCTGTCCGTCCCTCAGTGGCGGCGTGACGATGGTATCCGATCCTGGCGCGTCCGGCGACGCAGGGTGCCTGCCGTCAAACCGCGCATTGGTTTGTGCAAAACGGGCCAGGTCTCTGGTAGATCGCGGAACGATTGAATACGGCTCGGGCGACTGGTTTTCAGCAGAGGCCAACGTGTGGGAGGCTTGTCGTTGTGCAGCCGAAGGGATTGATTTACAAGATCGGGAGCTTGCGAAAGCTCAACTGGGAATTCGGCGTCAATACGCCAGTAGACAGCTTCAATGTGCTCGTAACGCTATTCATGAAGCTCGTGTTTTTGCTAGGGCCGACGCGCACACGGATGGTCATGTAATTTCGCGAATGGTCATTAATCCTGAGCCCAGCGTGCTGGACGCGATGCAATGCGACACGTTAACTGGCCGTGACGCGGCAGATTGCTACCTTGATGCGGCACGTGTTGCGTTAGCTGGAATCGCATCTCGCAGTGCTGAAGCAGCACGCGGCATGGATTTGTTGGCGGCCATTTATTTGAAGCAGAATGATTCCACCAAGCTGAATGGTGCAATCGCACTATGCTTGCGTCGAGCAGCACTGCAGGGACAGCCAGGCAACGCTAGATTTGCATCACGCTTGGGGATGCACCTGCTTGATCTCGGCTTGATGGAGGAAGCCAGGCGGGCACTCTCTCATTCACTTTCGATTCAAGAGGATGACGCTACGACGCAAGCCTATGTTGCGGTGTTGCAACAAACAGGTCGTCAACTGGAAGCACAGCGGATAATCGCCAGTTTGCAGTCTGGTCGACAACCTGCTAATCGAACAAAGCCGGGGCCCCCAATTTCTGAGCTATCACCTGGGAAGTTTGTTGCAAGCCCTAAACGTGTGATGCTGGCCACGGCACAAAAACGTAGTGAAGTTATCCCTGTGGTTGTGAGAACTGGGGCAACCTTGCCGGAACGAATTGACGTCGGGCGTGATGACTTGCGAGCAGATCCAGTCTATGTGCCGCAATACGATCAGCGGCCAAATTCATCACCTAAGCCCAATGTCTTCAAACGGTTTGCAGAGTCCTTCAAGCAACGATGGTGATTCTGCAATGCTTGGCTCCTTGCGCGTGAGCTTTCAAAACGGTCACCTGTGTAGTGTCTTGTCAGGCTTTCAGATCTATTCGGTTGACTCTGACGATGTGTCTCTGAAAAGGATGTTTGACAGTGAAAACCGCCATGAATAATGCCATCGGGTTATTCAGCTTCTTGTATGGTAAGTTGGTGAGTGACGGCAGACCTAGCTGCCGCGATGTTGGCAACCAAGATGGCACGTTCTTTTTCGGTCCGTGCAACAGCCGATTCGATATCGCGTTTACCTTCCTTACCATGAAACACCTTTTTGATCTGTTGCGTTTCATACGCTTGCTTGGCGGCAACTGCTGAATCGACTGCATTGAAGGCAGCATTGAAGGGATTGTTGGGGAAGAGGGTTGCAAGGTTCACGCCATTTGCCAGTTGCTCCGCAGAAACCACGACGGAGTTTTGCCCCCAAGTGATTTTGGCTTTTGGTGAGTCGAGTCGGGTGACAAAGAGCATGAACCGATTTAGCTGCTGGTCGAATGGAACAAGAGACATTCCGGATCGGATGGAATTGTCCGAATCCACCGGGCCATCAGCACAGAATGGATAGCGTTGACTTGTCAGACTGATCACGCCTTGTTGGCATGCTTCTATTTTGTGTCCTTCGCTTGCTGTGGCTGTGTCCGACTGACTGTCGAATTCGATCGCAGCAATTTCACCATCTAGTCCCATCGCCCGCAAGAATGAATAGGCCATCAGCAGGTGGCCAGCACCACCCGGGTGAATTCCGTCACGACCAGCAAGCTCATAAGGTTTTTCATTCGTACCGTATTTTCGTGCAGCAAGTACCTGTTGCTGGTACATCGGCCAAAAAATGTCGGCAAATGCTACCTTGTGCTCTTCGGCGACCTGTAACGCAATGTCTCGCAGAGCGCAAAGGTGCAAATTGTGCTCGTCCAGTGTTCCACTTCTCGATTTGACCCAGTCGGCGATTTTGCCGGCGCAGCCGGGTGATCCAACGACCACCTTAGCGCCTGATTCTTTCAGTTTCGCGACGACTTCACTGTAGTGGTCGTGGTACCACTGTCCGTTGAGCGTGTCGAAGGGACGATAGCGGGTGTCGTTCATGCCATAGGCGAGGGTGGCTACCGTTGGGTTGAATCTCAGGCAATCTTGATCCATCCGTTTCAGAAATCCCTCTGTTCGTTCGCCGCTCCAACCGTATTGTCGTGTTTGAATCTCAAGCTGGGGCATGCAAGCTGTTAGATAGGTTTCTATGATGCGAGAGTAAATTTTCTGCTCGGTGATAGAATCTCCAATGATGGCCAGTCGATCGCCCTGCTTAAGTAGTCGTGGTCCCGGCGTCGGTGCAAGTCGAGGGTTGAACTTTGCGAATGCCGCGTCGTCAGGTTTCGGTTCGTATGCGTAGGACCCGTACTTGGCCACTTGGCTTTTACGTTCCTCGGCAAATGTCAGGCAGGATGACGCGGATACAACCAGCAGGATGGCCGCAGTGACTGAGAAACTCCTCTGAGTTTGATGTTTAAATGGCACGCTTGTTCAACTTGGTGAGATGGAAGAGGGTGAGGTTTGAAAGGGGGGAATTGGCAGAATGTCAGGTGATGTTCCCATTCAGTTTGGCACAGAGGAACTGGGGCGCTCCGCCATTTGGGAACTGTGTAAGTCCGGTGATGGAAGGTGCAACATAGCATTTATCCCAAAAGAAAACGCAAATGCGTCGTTGTTTGGGGGGGCAACTCATCAAAAAGAACCACGCAGCCTCAGCAAGGCCAACGTGGTTCTTTTGAGTTGCAAAACATAAGTCTGCTGTCGTATTGAGCTGACTGCCTCATTCATGCTGAATGATGAAGGTATCAGTCATCTGCCCGCAGCGTAAACCAACCAAAATGCATACCACCCGTTTCATCGTAGGCGAAGCTACCGGTAGGTGCAAAGTACTTCTCGAACTCTTTGAATTCTGGAAGTTCGTTTTTCTCCAGCAAACCCAACATCCTTCCTAGAAACGGATTGCCTTCTGCTGAGGAACGCATGAACCTCAAAGTGTCGGGTGATTTTGCCAAATCGTAAAATTGTCGAATGGAGTCGGCACCTCTCATGAACGAGACCATGAATGGGGTTTCGCCATCCAGTTTGCCACCCAGTTCACTACTGACCAAGTCGTACTCAGGTACATTGACCAAACGAGGCATTGAGTCAGCATTCGCCTGTGTGACGCGAGTTAGTAGTTTGCGACTGTCACTGAAGATGATCCACTTGCCAAGAATGATGACGCCTGGTTCTGGCTGCCGGAAGTTCTCTGGCAAATTACGCTGACGCTGGTTTTTGGGGCCGTAGACAACCACGCCGCCGATGGTCTCAACTTCGATGTCATTAGGACGTTTGTCACGAAGTTTAGCAATCACTCCCTTGGCGCTCAGGCCGTCTTTCAGTTCAAGGCCAAACAGTCGTGTTTGACTGTTCAATCGAGCGGGCGGTTCCATCCAACTGGAGGTGACGAAACGGCCTGTCAGGTTGTCGAGTATGTCTTCCTTGATGGATATTCCCAACGCCTGCTTAGCTGGTTCCTCTACAAACCGTTTCATGGGGTCTGCACCTTGGAATGTAGCGATCAGCTTGTCCAAGTTTTCATAAGTTTGTTCAAAATCCCAATTCAAGGTCAGGTAACCGGAAACATCGTCAGGTACCCATTTGGGTGGCGTTGTGTCACCTGTCTCAGGGCGTAAAACGCCGAACATCCCATCTCGGGGCGGGTCGAGCAGGATGTGCATATGTGCAATATCCTCGAAGACTTCTCCACCTCGAAAACTGCTTCCGCCAATACCGCGGATTTTGCTCACACCAAGATTTTCCACTAACGGCCAAACAAGGGCAGCAGCACCGCCTCGATTCACCAGACGCTCAACAAAGCGATAGGGGTCAAAGAAGAAGGTTAGTTGGGGACGGGTTTCTTCTGCTCCGATGCATCGTGACATGAGCGAAGTAAAGTCTGCACGATCTGCTAGCGAGTCTTCCTCGCTGGTGCCGGACCACTGCTCCAGCGACTTTGCTGCCGTATCGTGACCGATACCAAAAATTAGGGTGTCATCTTTGGTGAAATACTCAACTTCTTGCCTTCCTTGTCGCGGCGGCAGTAATTTTACAATGGTTGTTCCCTTGACCTTGCTTGTGCGGCGAACATAACCACCTTGGATCATCTGTTCTTCCAGGCGATCAACCAAAGACATCATGTTGTCGAGGTTTTTACCCGCCTCCAGAATGAAGATTCCGGCGATCGCATTCTGTTGCTCCCGTTTACGCTCGATTCTGCGTCGAATTGCTTCGGGTGAGTCACTATCCGCTTCGTCTTCGGCGAGCTCTTCGTCGCGTTCGGATAGATTCGCTGGCATCGCAGCAGCTGCCACCTGACCGGTGGGAATGGCGAGTAATTCCTCGAGAGACAAACCGATTTGGGCGCCGAATTGCTCGAATAGGTCAGCGAGTGTGGTGTAAACCTCACTGACGAAGGGTTTCAGTTTGGGGTCGTTCATCATCCGACCCATGGATGAGTCCGCCATGTCCGTCCGCATATCATCGACATTGTCGATGCGGATATAGGCCAAGGTGTCTTTGGGGAGCAGACGCGGCGCGCCCGGGGTTGTGTCGTCCTCTGCTCCGAGGGAATTTTGTTGCAGCCCAAGACTCACGCAAATTGCCAGGGGGGCAAGGAGAAAAGACCATTTACAAATGGGGTGACGCATGGAACGCTCGATTGGTTATGTTGAAGGGAAACTCTAGATCTCCGTTTTATTCGGTATAACCCTCCGTGTCTTGGGTGTTCCGCAAGAATTTTGCAAAGCAAAGCAACGGACTAAGCGTTAGACTGGCCGTTAACAGAGTTATTGAGACTAATTTTGGGTTCGTATCGCTTTGTATCGCCAAGGAGCCGGTTGATGACCCGCTTTCAAATACCTGCCGCCGTGTTCTTTTTTTTAGCGTTGATCTCTGGCCTGCAGGCACAAGACGCTTCTTCAGGGATCACAGGAGATGATCCATTTGGGGCCAGTGCGGCCGAGGCTGAGTTCTCAAATGTGGACCGGTCTGGTGGCCTTGGTTCCGCTGCAGCAGGCACTGTTGGTAGAGCTGAAACAGGTGGGGCTGCGGCGTCGACAGGAGGCGGTTTTGGGGGATTTGGTGGTGGTGGTTTTGGTGGTCTGGGAAGTCTTTTTAACGCGTTCAGCAACGGTGGCGGGCAGGCAACGCAACCCGCCATTCGCACGCACTTGCGGTCGGCGATAGAGATTGCCCCAAGATCTCCGTTGATGGTGCAGCAGGCCGCGAT